>CALJUX010000069.1 GCA_937978655.1 uncultured Chromatiaceae bacterium | reverse complement strand
TCCAGTTTGACTGGGGCGAGAACTGGGTGTCGATTGCCGGCAAAAAAGTCAAAGTACAGGTCGCGCACTTTAAGCTCTGTCACAGCAAAGCAGGCTATCAGCGGGCATACTGGACGCAAACGCACGAGATGCTGTTTGATGCGCATAATCATGCGTTCCGGGTGTTTGGCGGCGTACCGGCGCGTGGCATTTACGACAATATGAAAACTGCGGTGGATAAGATTGGCCGCGGCAAAGAACGGGTCATTAACAAACGTTTCCTGGCGATGGCCAGTCATTATCTGTTTGATGCTGACTTCTGTAATCCGGCGTCTGGCTGGGAAAAAGGCCAGGTGGAGAAATCAGTGCAGGATGGCCGCTATGCGTTGTGGCATCAGGCGCCGGCGTTTGCTTCCCTTGATGCGCTCAATGACTGGCTGGAGCGTGAGTGTTTGGCGCTGTGGCGAGCCCACAAACATCCTGAGCACAAACCATTGACCGTGCAGCAATGCTGGCAGGCGGAGCAGCCACACCTGATGCCCGTGAGCGCTGCGTTTGATGGCTTTACCGAACACAGCAAAGTGGTGTCGTCGACCTGCTTAGTCACGTTTGAATGCAACAAATACAGCGTGCCAGCCAGTTTCGCCAACCGACGCATCAGTCTGCGGGTGTATCCGGACCATCTGGACATGATTGCCGAAGGCCGGCAAATCACTTCACATCAACGGGTGTTCAGCCGTGACCACAGCGCACCCGGTCAGGTGATATACAACTGGCGGCATTATCTGCTGGTGGCGCAGCGCAAACCGGGCGCACTGCGTAACGGTGCGCCATTCCAATACTTACCGGATGCGTTTAAACAGCTACAGCAGGTGCTGACACAAAAGACCGGAGGCGACCGGGAGATGGTCGACATCCTGGCCTTAGTGCTGCACCACGAGTCTGAACATGTTGAGCAAGCCATTACGGCTGCACTGCAAAGTGGCTGCGCCTCCAAAGACCATGTCATCAACTGTCTGCACCGGCTGATGGAGGCAACACCGCCAGAGCCTGTCCCCGTGGCAATACAACTGCAACTGACCGTCGAGCCCACCAGCGATACCGGGCGCTACGAACAGTTAAGGGGTCGGTATGCACATTGAAGCCCTGCTCGCGATGCTCAAACAGCTGAAACTCTATGGCATGCGCCAAAGCGTGCAGGACTTGAGCTTACAAAACGCACCAGCCTGGCAACAGGCGCAGCCGATGCTGGAAACGCTGCTTAAAGCGGAAGTCGCAGACCGCGAAGTGCGCTCTGTCGCTTACCAGATGAGTGCCGCCCGATTCCCGGCATACCGCGACCTGTATGGGTTTAACTTCACTGAAAGTGAGGTAGATGAACGGCTGGTGCAGGATTTACACCGCTGTGAGTTTATTCAAAGCAGCCAAAATCTGGTGTTCGTCGGTGGGCCTGGCACCGGCAAAACCCATCTGGCCACGGCCATTGGGGTTCAGGCCATTCAGCATCACCAACTTCGGGTTCGGTTTATCTCCACCCTGGAGCTGGTCAATGCGCTGGAGCTGGAAAAGCGTAAAGAGCAATGTGGCCGGATAGCCGCAAGGCTCAGCGGTGTGGACTTAGTCGTGCTCGATGAGCTGGGCTACGTGCCATTTAGCCAAAACGGCGGCGCGCTCTTGTTCCATCTGCTCAATAAGTTGTATGAGAAAACCAGCGTCATTATCACCACTAACCTGAACTTCAGCGAATGGCCCAAGGTGTTTGGTGACGCAAAGATGACCACAGCCCTGTTGGACCGGCTCACCCATCACTGCCATATCATCGAGACCGGCAACAACAGTTATCGGTTTAAAGAATCAACCAAAAAACAAAAACAGCGCGGAGGTAAGGCTTGAGAAAAGACAAATCTTATTGCAATACTGACTGAGTAAAGCGGATCAAAATTCGATGCAAATGGTGGATCAGTTTTGCCTGCAAATTAACACGCCAGCTCATTTACTTCCGGCAAAAGCTGCATTTATTGATCTGATCAAAATCTGATCTCCCATCTAAAACCGCACAATTGTCCCGATAATATATGGAGTTTGTATTGTTGTCGGTCCCAATCAAGGTAATTTAAAAGTAATTAAATGATAAAAATATGATAACTGAAAATTTTATTAATGTGATTGATTTTCTTGTTCTAGATTTTCTGGGCTTAAGGTAATTGCTGAGGAAACCACTATGCAACGGATTGTACATTTCTTTGTTTTAATGATGTTATTCACCAGTACCAACACTTTCGCAGCGAATAAAGCAATTATGATGAATACGCTGGAGTATCGCTGCGAAAATGTTGAGCAACCAAGTTCTAAGCCATATTTAGCTTACTATTCGCCCCATATGTTACAGTATGCTGTTGATATTGATTTTGTCGTAAAACAAACCGGAGTCTGTACCTCATTGCTCATTGCGCTGATGGAACAGCAATCGGGTTTGATTCGCCGGCATTCACCGCTTCGAAAACCATGGGTAAAGCCATTCGGCGATTTGTCGAAAAAGTTCGGTTTTGTTGCCCAACTGGTCGATGTTGCCAAAAAACTGCGTGAGCTTAAAAACCGTTCTTATTCCGGCTATATGCCGGCCGATGAAGCTATGGCCTATTTGTTTAATGTCAAATTGCCAGTGGGCACGCCAAAGCGCTTATTACAGGATGGGAAACGGTTCGATTTTCAGATGTTGTATCGTGACATGTTTATGCATGAATATAAGCCAACACAATACCTGCATAGCAGTGATTTCGGTCTGGGCCAGGATTTGTTGCTACGGAGTTGGCAGTTTCGTCAGGACATGGTCGGATCCATATTCGCTGCTGCCAGATAATTAAAACATTTTTTGAAATGTGTTTAGTCGGATAAATAGAAATCAACTGTTGAAACGACTCTTACTTTTTTAATGTGCGGCGTGGAGCTGTCGCGATCGCTGATGCTAAACTGGCCCTGATTTGCCTGTTTTATTTTGCCGACTTTACTTCCTGAATCGGCAGCAAAGCGCGTCGCGACGTCCCGCGCATTTTTGGTCGCTTCTTCAATCATCAGCGGTTTTAGCTGGTTAAGATCGCTGAAGATAAATTCTGGTTTTGCATCATAGTCCTGGCCAGCGATAGCTATACCGTTTTTACTCAGTTCGATGAGTTTTTGCATGGCGTGCAGTGCCTTGTCTACTTGTTGACTGTAGATAGTTACCACTGAAGTTGCAGTGTAACGTGCCTGTTCACTACGCCCCTCGTTGTAGCCGGCCTGTCGGTCCTGAACTTGTGGTACAGAAAATGAGATCTCTTCGGAATTAAAGCCATGTAATTTCAGAAACGCGGCAATTTGCTCATTTTTCTTTTCAACCTGACTGATGACATCTGTTAAATTCTGACCAACTTCAATAAATTTCACCGGCCAAATAACGGTGTCTGCATTGACATCGCGTTCCGCCAGACCTTTGACCTGTACTATCCGTTCCATCGCTTTGAGCTGTTGCATCTGCTGGCCCAGCAGCACGCTTGCAGTGCTGAGTCCGATGATAAAACATCCACCGAGGATCCAACTGGTATTGAGGTTCATTGTGCTTCGTCTCCGGGAAAAAACTGATTTTGTCTGGCGCAGTATGAACTACTTCTGAATAAAAAAGCGGACCTGCCGGGGCAGATCCGCTGTTATCAGACCATCACATCGATATTTTGTCCCAAATTCCCAACCGGCGACGGAGCCGTTGCCGGTGCTGCAACTGTTGCGCTTTGTAACAGTTGCATGGTCATCTGGGCTTCTTGCTTCTGTTGAGTTTTTGCTAAAGCAGCCCCCAACATTTCGTAGCCCTGGCCGACAGCCTGGCTACTGATGCTTTCAGTCATAGATCCTCCCATGCCAGTACATCGTTTAGGTTATCGGCACTGACCAGACCAACTTGAACTTGTGGCATTTAAATCATCAGCCTGCCAGATTTTTGTCTATGTATTGCGGTGTTGGCAAGATCCAGGATTAAGCGGTGAACGGACATGATGCACAATGGCAGAGGCCAGTGCTGTGCCTGAGTGTTCAGCGGCAATAAAAAAGCCCCGTTTGTTGCAGCAAACGGGGCCGGGGGCTTTTCGCTAGGAGTGACTTATGATTTCCAAAGCGTCAAGGTTCTGTTGGTATCGGTCAGCCAATCTGGACCAATGCCGTCGTATTCGGTTTCAGTGCCTGGGCGGGCAGTGCGGGAGTCAGTGGTCTGACCGGGCGAGTTGGGCCCTTTTTCACTGTGCCTTTGACCACTGGCGGTGCTGCCATCGGAATATTTCCCAGTTTCGCAGCGAGTCCTTGTTGTATATCGGCCACAGTGTAGCCAGCTTTAATTTTCATCCGGATATAAGGAATTCCGCTGGCTTCCAGTGCACCGCTGACAAACCAGTCCGGGACTGCTTTGTGCCCGTCTTTGTTGGCGTTATTGACCAGGTCTATCACCGCAACAATGGACATATCTTCAGTATTACACAGCACGTAATCCAGATATTTGGCATTGAGTTTCAGCAGCGCAGCGCGGCGGGTTTTGCTGTCAGCATTGTCTTTCAGTTCAAGAATATCGGCCAGTTTAACCCGGTTGATAATTTTATACTGACCACCGACAGCGCGCTCCAGCAATTGCAGGAATGAGCGCTCGACGTGAGTAAACAGCTGATTTTTTTTATGAAAAGGGAAAGGATTGCCATGATGAATAAACCGGTTTAAGACAAACGCCGCCATCAAGGCCAGCACAACCAGTAATAAAATAATCAGTTCCATAATCACCTCAGACAAAATTTTGACGTTCAGCAGAAACGGCGACTTGCCGTGCTTGTTTAAAGCAGAAGTCGTGCCAGAACCTATGATGTTTAAAGATTAGATTCATAATTTTTGGTGATGCCAGCCATTGCTGGCATTAATGGATGTGATGATTAAAATCGGCCTATAGTGCAGCAATTGTGATTTAACAGGCCCGGCTTTGTCGGATAAATGCAGCAATGCGCAGAGACAAGCCCATCCAGAGGAAACCGTGATGACCATTTGCGCCGGATTGACCATTAAAGGCCCGCTTACTGCGGAATATCAGCAAATTCTGACCGAAGCTGCCTGTAGCTTTGTGACTGATTTAGTACGGGAATTCCGGCCCGCACTCAACCAGTTGCTGGCAGCCCGTCAGCAGGTACAGGCGCGGTTTGATAGCGGTGCTTTGCCTGACTTTTTGCCGGAAACGTCACATATTCGCCAGAGTGACTGGCAGGTCGCGCCGATCCCGGCGGATTTACAAGATCGGCGCACTGAGATCACTGGTCCGGTGGATCGTAAAATGATCATTAATGCGCTCAACGCCGATGTAAAAGTCTTTATGGCTGACTTTGAAGATTCGCAGGCGCCGAGCTGGCAGGGCGTGATAGAGGGGCAAATCAATCTGCGTGATGCCAATCTTGGCACTATCCATTACAGCGATCCGCAGTCTGGCAAGCAATACGCCTTGCGTGATAACCCGGCATTGCTGATTGCCAGGGTGCGCGGTTTACATTTGTCTGAACGCCACCTGGAGGTGGATGGCCAGCAAGTTCCTGGCTCGCTGGTTGATTTTGCGTTGTATTTTTTCCATAACTATCAGATCCGAAAAGAAAAAGGCTCTGGAGTTTATTATTACCTGCCAAAGCTGCAAAGCCATAAAGAAGCAGCGTGGTGGGACCAGGTGTTCCGTTTTACTGAAAGCCGCTTTCACCAGCCGGTCGGATTTATCCGCGCCACCGTATTGATTGAGACCTTGCCTGCCGTTTTTGAGATGGATGAGATCTTGTATAGCCTCAAAGACCATATCGTGGCGCTGAACTGTGGTCGCTGGGACTATATTTTTAGTTATATCAAGACGTTAAAGAATCATCCGGACCGGGTTTTACCAGACCGTCAGGTCGTGACGATGAATCAGCCATTTCTCAGCGCGTATTCGCGGCTGCTGATTAAAACCTGTCATAAACGCGGCGCACTGGCGATGGGGGGTATGGCTGCGTTTATTCCGGCAAAAGATCCGGCGGCCAATGCCGCCATCCTGCAAAAAGTGACCGCAGACAAAACGCTGGAGGCGAATAATGGCCACGACGGTACCTGGGTAGCGCATCCGGGCCTTGCGGCAACTGCAAATGCGGTATTCGACGCGAAGCTGGGTGACCAGCCGAATCAGCGGCATATTTTGCGCGAACAGGATGCGCCTATCACCGCTGCTGAGCTGCTGCAGCCCAGTGACGGTGAGCGCACCGAAGCCGGCATGCGCATTAATATCCGGGTCGCGCTGCAGTATATTGCCGCCTGGATCAGCGGCAAAGGCTGTGTGCCGATTTATGGTCTGATGGAAGATGCCGCCACTGCGGAGATCTGCCGGACCTCAATCTGGCAATGGATTAAACATGGTAAGTCATTGTCAAATGGTCAGTTAATTACCAAAGCATTGTTCACATCGATGCTGGCTGAAGAAAGTGAAGTGGTGCGTGCAGAAGTTGGTGAGACGTTGTGGCAACAACAATCCTTTGACAAAGCCGCGGCTTTGTTGCTAAGTATCACCACAGCTGATGAGCTGGTGGACTTCCTGACCCTGCCAGCGTATGAGCTTTTAGTGTAACCCGAAGCAAAGAGGGGCATCCCAACCGCCCCTCTTTTTTTATGCGCGCTATGGTGTACGGGGCGTTCGGCCTGCAGCCGCTGCGCCACTGCTCAAAGCAGACAGCTGAAGACAGCCCGCTTTTTTAACTCAGTTCTTCTGCAATCTCCACGATCAGACGCCGTAACCAGATATGGCTGGCATCCTGATGCAACAAAGGGCTCCAAATCATCTTCAGTTCAATAGACGGAATTGGGAATGGCGGGTCCAGCACCTGCATACTTAAATCGTTTCTGTACAGCATAGCCGCCCGATATGGCAAGGTGGCGATAAGATCTGTCTCTACCGCCAGGTGCATCGCGACATGATAGTTGCGGGTAAAGACACTGATATTGCGCTGCTTACCGAATTTGGCCAGCGCTTCATCCACCCAGCCGAGTTTCTGTACGTCTGCCGGGTCCATACCCACCCCGACACCAAAGCCGGTTTTACTGACCCAGATGTGCTGGCCTTTTAAATAGGTGTCTAAATTGAAGTTCTGCAAAATGGGGTTTTGTTTGTGTACCAGACAGGCAAAAGCATCTTTCCAGATAGTTTTCTGATGAAAAGACTGCGGCAGCTGGTCGAAGCGGTTAATTGCCATATCGACTTTGCCGTTTTCGACATCATGAAAAGTCACATCGGACGGCGTCATGATATCCAGCGATGTGCCCGGCGCCTGAGCGCGCAGGCGTTTGAGCAGCGCCGGGATCAGCGTTGATGCGGCATAATCGCTGGCCATGATACGGAACACGCGGTGACTGTGCAGCGGTTCAAATTCTTTATTCGGTTGCAGTGTTTCTTCCAGTGTCAACAAGACACCCCGCACGACTGGCGCCAGTTCTTTGGCGCGTTCAGTGGGGACCATGCCTTCCGAGGTGCGCACCAGAATGGGGTCATTCAGCAGGTCGCGCAGCCGCTTTAAACCATTACTCATGGCCGGCTGAGTGATATTCAGCTGATTGGCGGCCCGGGTCACGTTTTTCTCCCGCAGTAACATATCCAGATACACCAACAGATTTAAGTCGATTTTGCTGATATTCATCAGAACCTCCGGTTTTTGCCTCTCGGTCTGGCTGTGGGCAGCCTGTAAGTATTCACATAATGAATGATGGGCATCAGAAAAATCAACTGGATGAATTGAATTTACGAAACCTATAGTGAAAGGCAACAGCGCAGGGCACAGCATATGAAAGTCCTGCCGCGCTGTACACAGAGCGAACCCGATAGTCAGAACCCGATAAGGATGCAGTGATGTCAGCCTACGAACAAAAAGTCCGGCAACTGGAACAAAGTTGCAAAGCAAATGGCAGTGGCTGGAACGCGATCAGCGCTGAGTACGCCACACGGATGCAACTGCAGAACAGATTTAATACCGGCCTTGAAATTGCGCAGTACACGGCAGATATCATGCGCCGTGATATGGCGGAATACGATGCTGACAGCGCCAGCTACACACAATCACTGGGATGTTGGCATGGTTTTATCGGTCAGCAGAAACTGATCGCTATTAAGAAACATTTTGGCAGCACCAAAAAACGTTATCTGTATCTGTCGGGCTGGATGATTGC
Source organism: uncultured Chromatiaceae bacterium (assembly GCA_937978655.1). GTDB lineage: Bacteria > Pseudomonadota > Gammaproteobacteria > Enterobacterales > Alteromonadaceae > Pararheinheimera. The sequence goes on along the minus strand of CALJUX010000069.1, from coordinate 21,106 downwards.
TGCACTGCGTTCTGAGTTCGGGCCGCAGCCTGATCAGTCGATGCATGAAAAAACGGCGGTGCCGGCGCTGATTGAAGAGTTATATACCTTCTTAAAACAAGCGGATGCCCGCGAACTGGGTGGTTTGTTCCGTGAACTGGATGCGGCCCGTGCGGCGGATCAGCAAAGCAAAGTGGCTGAGATCCTGGCGAAGATCGACAACTTTGAAACCCATGTGGTGCCGATCATCGCTGACATTGACGCCGGTTTTGGCAATGCCGAAGCAACTTACCTGCTGGCGAAGAAAATGATCGAAGCCGGCGCCTGTGCCATTCAGATTGAAAACCAGGTGTCGGATGAAAAACAATGTGGTCACCAGGACGGTAAAGTCACAGTGCCCCACGCGGATTTCCTAGCAAAAATTAATGCGGTGCGCTACGCCTTCCTCGAGCTTGGCATCGAAAACGGCATCATTGTGGCGCGCACTGATTCATTAGGTGCAGGCCTCACCAAACAAATCGCCGTGACCAACGAGCCGGGTGATTTAGGTGACTTGTATAACAGCTTCCTCGATGGCGACTACATTCAAAGCGCCGACGATATTCAGAACGGTGATGTCGTGGTGAAGGCCAACGGCAAACTGCTGAAACCGAAACGTCTGGCCAGTGGTTTGTTCCAGTTTAAAGCCGGCTCCGGCGTGGACCGGGTGGTGCTGGATTGTATTACCTCGCTGCAGCATGGCGCTGATTTACTGTGGATTGAAACTGAAAAGCCACACGTTGGCCAAATTGCCGAGATGGTCGACCGTATTCGTGCCGTGGTGCCGAACGCCAAGCTGGTCTACAACAACAGCCCGTCGTTTAACTGGACGTTGAATTTCCGGCAGCAGGTGTTTGATGCCTGGGCGGCAGAGGGCAAAGATGTGTCGGCTTATGACCGCGCCAAACTGATGAGCGTGGACTACGACAGCACGGATCTGGCATTAGAAGCCGATGAACGGATCCGCACTTTCCAGGCCGATGGTGCGAAACGGGCTGGTATTTTCCACCATTTGATCACACTGCCAACCTACCACACGGCGGCGTTGTCGACCGACAACCTGGCCAAAGAGTACTTCGGTGCAGCTGGCATGTTGGGTTACGTCAAAGGCGTGCAACGTCAGGAGATCCGTCAGGGCATCGCCTGCGTCAAACACCAGAATATGTCGGGGTCTGATATTGGCGACGACCATAAAGAATACTTTGCCGGTGAGGCCGCATTAAAGGCCGCCGGCAAAGATAACACCATGAATCAGTTCTGAGGGGCGCTGATTGATGACTGGCCGGCAGCTGTAGACAGGTTGCCGGCAATTGCTGAAACGAGTTTTACGTGGGTCGGGTGAATCGACTGTTGGCAGCCAAAGACTGGCTGCCTTTTTTATGTACAGGACGTACGGTACACGGAAAATGCAGGAGCAATTTTCCGTGATGCACAAGAAAAGGTGATTACCGACTCAAGCACTAAACTCACCTTGTGGCTGCAGATTCAGCAACAGCTGGCTGAGGCGCACTTTGTGATATGGCAGATGGCGTTCGGCTTTGCCGGCCTTTGCCAGCAACAGCTGGGTGTCCTTAAATTCGACTCTGGCGTGTGCCGTGCAAATCTGGTTGCCATGACGGCGAAATGGGATCTGTGCCAAAGTCAGGCGTTCACATAACAAAGTCTTTAACATCCGTTTGTCGTACATCTGCCTCTCTCCAAAAACTGTCAGCCGGCGCCAGGTGCATGCCTGACGCCGCGCAGTCTATCGGCCGCAGATGACAGAAAATTGAATTGGCAGCGCCTGAATGCGCAAAAAAACAGCGTTCAGGCCGGCGGCAGCTGATAGCTGTCACAGATCACCTGCCAGGCGGCCTCGGCGCTGTCGACAAAGCGGATCAACGCCAAATCCTGCGGGCTGATGAGTCCTTCTTCAACCAGCAAATCAAAGTTGATTAACTTGCGCCAGAATTGTTCGTCAAACAGCACCACTGGTACTTTGCTGGCTTTGCCGGTTTGTAGCAGCGTCAGGGTTTCAAACAACTCATCCAGTGTGCCAAAGCCACCTGGAAAAGCGACTAAAGCGCGGGCGCGTTGCAGGAAATGCATTTTGCGGATGGCGAAATAGTGGAACTGGAAGCAGAATTCCGGCGTGATATAAGGGTTGGGCCTTTGTTCATGGGGCAACACGATATTCAGCCCGATGCTCTTACCACCGGCCTGATAAGCGCCGCGGTTGGCTGCTTCCATCACACCAGGCCCGCCGCCGCTGATAATCGTCAGCGCGGTTTTCGGGCATTGCTGACTGTGGCGGGTGACCAGTTCGGCAAAACGCTGGGCTTCAACATAATACCTGCTGTTGCGCACCTGGCGTTTGGCTTGCTGCACAGCCTGCTGCGCACGGACATCGTCCTGTTGCAGCACCAGTTGCTGCTGCGCCTGGGCCAGTTGTAGTGCTGCCTGTTCCGGTGACAAAAAACGGGCGCTGCCAAATACCACGACGGTCGCTTTCACCTGATGCTGTTCCAGCACCAGCTGAGGTTTGAGATATTCCAGCTGTAACCGCAGCGGGCGCAGCTCGTCCTGCATCAGAAATTCGCTGTCGGCAAAGGCCAGCCGGTAGGAAGGATGGTCCTGCAGCTCCAGCGCTTGCGCCAGCGCTTCGCTGGCGGAACTGAAATGGCGGGCTTCCAATGGATTGTTTGCAGTCATAGCGTTGTCCTGTATTGTTGCTCTGCAACCTGCTCACAGTGCAGAAATTTGATCTAGCCTAACATGCCGGCTGGTTTTTTTGCTTATGTTGGCGCAGCCAAAAGAAAAAGGAAGATGTCATGCCATTAGATGCGCGTTTAACGTTTTTAGGAGCCGCTCGTCAGGTCACCGGCTCCTGCTATCTGTTGCAATGGGGCGGCAAAAATGTGCTGCTTGATTGTGGCATGGTGCAAGGTGGTGATCAGGTCACGGATTTACATCGTTTTCGTTTTCAGTTCAGACCCAAAGATATTGATGCGGTGATCCTGTCGCATGCGCATATCGATCATAGTGGTTTGCTGACGTTACTGATGGCCCGGGGCTTTCGCGGTAAAATTTTTTGCAGCGAAGGCACCGCCGGTTTGTTACCTATTTTGCTCAAAGATGGTTATCAGCTGTATATCAAAGATTTAGAGTGGCAGAACAAACAGCGCGCCCGGCAGGGCAAACCAGAACAAGACCCGGTGATGAGTCTCAAAGACGTGCTTGCCGTCACTGACAGCCTGGAACCCTTGCCGTATCAGCAGGATATTGATGTGCTCGAGGGCCTGACATTAAGGCTGCACGACGCCGGACATATTCTCGGTTCCGCCATCGTGGATCTGTGGATCAAAGGCAACAAGGCTATGCGCCATCTGGTATTTTCCGGCGATCTGGGGAATCCGGCGACGGTGTTGATGCACGACCCGGCACTGATCGACAGTGCTGACGTGGTGCTGATGGAAAGTACCTATGGCGACCGCGACCACCAATGTCTGGATAATACGCTGGAAGAATTCGCGGCCGCGCTTGATGCGGCACACAAAGCCGGTGGTAATGTATTTATTCCGGCCTTTGCACTCGGCCGCTCACAGGAAATTCTGTATTACCTTGGCCTGCTGTACCATCAGGGCCGGCTGAAACAGCGCATGGTGGTGCTGGACAGCCCGATGGCGATTGAGATCACGCAGATTTACGACAAGCTGATTCAAGAGTTTGATCAAAAAGATACACAGGTGTTTGCCCGGTATGGCGCCAAAGATCTGAAATCCTTTTTGCCGATTTTGCACCTGACTAAAGATGTTGAAGAGTCGATGGCGCTGAACCGGGTCAATCAGGGCGCCATTATTATTGCCGGCAGCGGTATGTGTAATGGTGGCCGCATCGTCCATCACTTTAAACACAATCTGTGGAAAAATGTAAACCATCTGATTTTCGTTGGTTTTCAGGCCAAAGGGACGCTGGGACGCCGACTGGTGGATGGGGAAACCCGGGTGAAGATCCTCGGCCAGCCGATTGTGGTCCGGGCGGCTATTCATACCATTGGCGGTTTTTCCGCTCATGCCGGCCAAAGCCAGTTACTGGCCTGGGCCAAACATATCGGCGGCAAACCACAGTTTTATCTGGTGCATGGTGAACCGCAGGCGCAGGAGGCCTTACAGGCCAAACTGACAGCACTGGGGATTAACGTCTCTATTGCTGAACCGGCGCAGTCGGTGTCGTTGTAGGGGCGTCTGTGTGATCTGAGACCGCATCCATATCACAAAGGGTTGATTGTTCAGCCCTTTTTTTTATGATGTGTTTGTCGACTCTCTGGATAAAGTCGGTTGGGACTGTCGCGGAAAAAGCGATGCGTAAAGAACCATCGTCAACGGGTAGTTCCAGCGCTTGATACTTTGATTGCTGCTCAGCTGGTAAACGGCGCAGGTAAACTTCCGGGCTAATCAACAAATCAGCTGTCTTACCATCCAGTAATGAAAAAGTATGTTGCAGACCGCGTGGGGTCTCAATAAACCATTTGCTGCAGTTTTTGTCGTGGCGTAACTTTTCTACCTGTTCACCCAGATACAAACCGGACATCGCGACGATAGTCGCTTGTTGCATCACCGGGTCACACCAGCTTTTAATCTGGTCCCATTGAGAGGCCTCACTGCGCCGGTACAGCAGGCTTTTACTGACAGCAAAAGCCTCACTGAACTGAAAACTGCGTTTGGGCGATTTAGCCAATCCGGTAACCAGTTGGATCTTATCTTGTTGTAACGCCGCTTCTTTTTGCGCAACTGACGGATTACCGTTGACGAACTGCAGCGGGCATCCCAATTCCGTAAACAGCTGTTGCTGCCATTGATCAAGACAACCCAGATGTTTACCGGTGCGTTCGTAAATATGAAAAGTCGTTAATTTGACCGGACATTCAGCAGCAATAGCTGCAGGCAGAATCAGCCAGCTTAGTAACACAGCTATTTTCATGATGTCTCCACTGCAGCATTCAATTGCTTCCGGTATAGGTGCTGATTCAAACTGCTGTCAAGCCTGTACCACTGTCGGTGCCACGTCTTCACTCGGATAACAGCCCAGCACTTTGACAAAGCGCGTGATCCGGTTCAGTTCATCCAGCGCCCGTTTCATCGCGTAGTCGTCGAGGTTGGCAAAGACATCGACATAAAACATCTCTTCCCACGGATTACCGGGAATGGGCCGCGATTCCAGTTTACCCATGCTGATGCCATGTTGTTTCAGCACGGTCAGCGCGTCCACCAAAGCGCCGGGCTGCTGGCCGGTATACATAATAAAAGTGGTTTTGGCCGGAATGGCTTTCGCCACATTAATCGGTTTACGCGCCACCACAATAAAACGGCTGACGTTGTCTTTTTGATTGGCGAGTTCACGGCCTAACACTTCCAGGCCATAAAGTTTGCCGCCTTCTTCACCACCGATGGCGACCACGGATAAATCCTGTGCCTGGCGCACCCGGTTAAAGGCGTCACTCGAGGCGTCGCAATATTCAATTTTGATGTTGCTGAGCGTCTGCAGATACTGGCTGCACTGTGCGATAACTTGCGGATGCGCACAGATCTGTTTGATTTTACTCAAATCAGTGCCAGGCAAACCAAGCAGGCAATGTTTGATTGGGTGCGTCAGCTCGCCAACAATCGATAAACGCGTGTGCTGCAGTAAATCAAACACTTCATTGATACTGCCGCTGGACGTGTTTTCAATCGGTAACACCGCATAGTCGGCATGACCGGTTTCAACCGCCTGGACGATTTCATTAAAGCTGTCGCAGCCAATTTCAATCAGCTTTTCGGCGCGGCGGGTGAAGTATTTTTGTGTGGCCCAATAACTGTAAGAACCTTGCCGGCCGAGGAATGCGACGCGGCAGACCGGGCCGTTTTCGCCATTGAGTTGGCCTTGCACTTTGGCTTGTTGCTGCAGCACGGAATCTTCAATGATCACATGGTAGAGCCGGGTGACGTATTGGGCGTCGAGGCCTAAGTCTTTGCCTTTGCCAATCAGTGACAGCAACAGCTCTTCTTCGCGCTTCTGGTCGCGGATCGGTTTGTTTTGCGCCAGTTTGGCTTCGGCAACGCTTAACGCCAGCGCGCGACGTTTAGCTAATAAACCCAGCAGCTGCTGGTCGGTGTCACTGATGTCGTGACGAATTTGATCAAGTTCGATTGGCATTTTTTTCCTGTCCCCTGAAACGAAAAAACCTCCCGGATTGGGAGGTTTTCAACTGGTTTGACACACGCGCAGCCAGTTACCTCCCGGATTGGGTGGTAAAGCTAAAAAAGAAGCGAGTCGTCAGAATTTTTTGCATAGCGGCTACCTTATTCCGTCTGGATGGCTAAAGTCAACGCTGTGGCAGCAATTGCAGTGAATATTTTTCCGCCTGCGGCAAAAAGCCGAGCGGTTTTTCACTGAGCCAGTACGGATGGTCGGCGGCATAAAACTCTGACAGCGGGTGACCTGACTGGCCGGTCGGGATCAGCAGAATGCCATCGGCTTCATGGCCCGGTGATACCACCATGCGTTCACTCTGGCCGTGCACTTTGAGCTGCACCCGCGGCATATGCCGATCGCCAGCCAGCGGATCGGCCGGCATATTTAACCAGCGGCCGAGAAATGGCAGCGCTTTGGTCAGCGGATGCTGAATTTCAGCGCTGTTGAGCGTTCCCCAGCGTGCTTTGCTTAAATCCCCTTCGGTTTGTGCTTTGAGCTGTGCGACAGAATCCAACACCGCTTGTTGTAGCAACGCATCCCAGCTCTGGAATTCGCCGGGTAACGTATCGTCACGCCGCGCCTGTAACAGCGCCCAGGCCGGGGTTTCCGGCACCATTTTTAAATCACGTAAACGCAGTTGCTGTGCTTCGAGCTGTGCCGCCAGTGGGGCGAATATCAGCTCCAGCGTTTTGTCGCGAAAGGCCCGCAGCAGGCTATAGCCGATGGCGTCACGGCTCGCGGCCTGGCTGTCGGTTTCAATCCACTGGCGGTACTGGCCAAGTTGCTGCGCGGCAACAAATTCCGGTGTCAGCACGTCGAGTAACAAGGTTTGCCAGCGTTTGAGGAATAACGCTTCATGGTCGAGCTGGATCGCGTGTAACGACTTTTCGTCGTGCTGCGCTAAGGCAAACAACCGGTCGCGGATTTGTTTGCCGCGGGCGCCTATGTCATACCCGCCATTGCCCAGCAGCGCCAGAGCATCGCCACCGACAGTCCGGGCATTGGCGGTCCAGAGCCGGCCGTCTTTGGGAGCATAAAGTTGCGGGTAGTCTTTGGCGGTAAGATAACCAGACCAGTAGTTTTTACCTTCACTCCAGTCTTGTGGCGTGTCCCAGTCCTGCAGCTGGCGCTCAGGAATAGCGCCGATAATGGTCCAGCCAATTTGGCCTTTGGCATCGGCCACCAGCAGGTTTTGCGCCGGTACACCGATAGCCGGTGCCAGTGCCAGCGCTTCGGCACTGGTGTTGACCTGCTCCAGCGCCAGCATATTCAGATTGATACTTTCCCGGTCGTGGGCGACCCAGCGCAAGGCAAAATGCTCAAATGGCGCCGGCAGCACCGGGCCCCACTGCGTCTCTTTGATCAACAGCACCACATCGGCTTCGCCTTTCACTTCAATGACTTCGTTGTTATAACTGAATTCCTGCAAGCCGGCTGGCGTCTGGTACTTCTGGCCACTGTCGTCCATTTTCAGCGCGATGACATCGTGCCAGTCGGCGGTACTGTTGGTAAAACCCCAGGCAATATGGCCGTTACTGCCGGCAACAACAGCAGGGGTGCCGGGTAAAGTCACCCCGGCAACGCTGTGCTGACGGTCGCCTTCCTGCCAGGTCAGGCTGGCTTTGTACCAGGTTCCGGGAACACGGATCGCCAGATGCATGTCATCGGCCAGAATAGCGCGGCCATCTTTGCTGGCGCTGGCGGCAACGGCAAAGTTATTCGAGCCGATGTCACGGCTGTCGGTCAGACTACAGTCGGTGCAGGCCTGCGCCGGAATGGCTTTCAGGAAGGCCGGTAGCGGGCTTGCGGGCAGCGGCAGTGGTTTGGCTTCGGAGCCGTCAATAGCGGCCTGCCAGTCGCTGCTGTGCTGGGTCAGGAACTGATACCACTGCGTCGATACCGCGGCTTTTAAAGCGCCTTGCGCCAGTTCGTCTTTGCCACGGGCGCCCTGTAAGTCCAGAAACATGCTGTAGATCACCAGCAGGGAATCTGCGGCCTGCCAGGGCTTTGGCTGTTGGGTCAGCAACAGATATTCAAACGGCGGTAACCCCAGCTGCTGTAAGCCGGCGTTTGCGCCTGCAGCATAGCGTTCCAGCATCTCGCGCTGCCCTTTGGGCAACTGCAGCAGAATCGCATCAGCCCGGTCACGAAAACGATGGATGCGCTGCTGCTTGTCAAAATCCAGTGCGGTGCGGCCAAACAGGGCGGCCAGCTCGCCGGCGGCATTACGCCGCAGCAGATCCATCTGGAAAAACCGGTCCTGAGCGTGGGCGAAGCCCAGCGCAAAGGCCGCGTCCTGGCGATTTTTCGCCCGAATACTCAGATAACCCTGGGCATCACGGCTGGAAACGACCTGTTGCTGCACCGCTGCGGTCAGTTGGCCTTGATACAGGGGCAGGCTTTGTTGCACCATCAGATAACCTGCCGCTGCTGCCAATGCCAGCAGCAGCAGGAAACCCACTAACATATTTTTTATAATTTTCATGAAGATGCACTCTTTTTGACCCGAAGTATCCAGATTATCACAGAAGATTAGGTGTTATATGCAAGAAATTGGTTCAGGACAAATGCCGGTGTTTGACCGCGCCGTACGGCTGTTTCACTGGCTGCAGCTGTTGCTGCTGGCCGGGCTCTGGTACAGCGCAGAGCAGGAATGGTATGGCCTGCATCAGCTGCTGGCTTACACGCTGGCGTCGTTAGTCGCGGCACGGCTGATTTGGGGCCTGGTGGGCAGTGAGACGGCACGCTTCCGCCATTTTGTGCCGGGGTGGCGCCGGTTGCGGCATTATCTGGCGCATAAAACTGCGGTGGCCGGGCACAATCCGCTGTCAGCCCTGATGATTCTGGCGTTGTTGCTGCTGGTCACCTTGCAGTTTGTCTCCGGCCTAATGACCACAGACGAGGTGATGACTGAGGGGCCGTTGTATAGTCTGGTACCTGATTGGCTGAGCAGTCTGGCTGGCAGCTGGCACCAACTTGGATTTAATCTGCTGTTGGGCCTGGTTGCCCTGCACGTGCTGGCAGCGCTGTGGCATCAGCTGCGCGGCGATAAAGTGATCAGTGCGATGTGGCATGGCCGCAAGACGCTGCCTGCAAACACCCCGCCTGCAAGGTTTGTCGCCAGCCGCAACTATCTGTGGCTGGTGCTGCTGTTGTTTGGCGCGTTGCTGGGCTGGCAGGGCAGTGCCATCTGGCCACAAGTGCTGGCGGATGTGCAGGCCATTACTGGTGAATAACCGCCGATAAAAAAACGGAGCTGTTGCTCCGTTTTTAACGTCAGGCCGCGCCGTTAATCTGCTTTATATTTGTCGTGACAGGCTTTGCAGTTGCCACGAAAAGTCGCAAAAGCGGCTTTGATTTTCGCCTGATCAGCGCTTTGTGCCGCAGTTTGCAGTGCTTTGGCGTCAAGCTGGAATTTATCTGCTTTGGCGGTAAAGTCTTTAAAATCCGCCCAGATCTCAGCTTTGGCATCACCGCCGCCGGCTTCAGTTCCGGCGGTGCGGAAACCGTCCCATGGCAGGGTGGCCAGAGCCGCTAAAGCGTCGGCGCGTTGTTGCACACGTTTGGCGTCAAACGGCACTTTGCCCTGTAACATCTCGCCAATATCACCGGTGTTGTGGCGGATCAGTGTGAATGCCGACTGGCGGTAGTCCAGCGCATCTTTGGCGTCAGTGAAAGCCGTCGCGGCGCATACGGTTGTGGTGGTCAGCGCAGTCAGCAGGAAAGTAGTCAGTAGTTTTTTCATTGTTCGATTCTCATTTGTCGGATTTGCATGCAATAATGCTAATGGTTTTCTGCACTTGGGTTCAATTGGTCTCACAGTGTTTTACCATCAGGCTATCGCAACGTCCAGTGAGCGGACTTTCAACGAGCAGGCGTAACCCGTGAAGGAATCCATCTACAAAACGACTGGGCTCAATTCTCTCAGCATCAAATTTTCGGCTCTGGTGTTTTTATTAACGGTACTGGCCAGTACTGTGATCGCCTTTGCTATGCTGGCGCTGCAGCAGGACGTGTTAATTAGTCAGGAGCATGCCGAGCTTGAACAGACCACCAGCCGGTATGCCCGTCAGCTGGATAATGAGTTCTGGCAAAAAGAGAAAAAGGCCATCAGCGCCAATCAGGTGGTAACCCGCTACCTGCAAACACAACCCGCGCAGTTACAGCATCAGGCTGAAAGTTATGCCGACGGCAGCTTACGCAGCAAAGACGATTTGTCGGCAGCGTTTCAGCAACAACAGCGTTTCAGCGCGCAGCCCCACAGTTATTTTGTCCAGACGCAGCAGGTATGGCAGCAATTAGCGCCGGTGTTGCTGGAAGACTTTTTTAACTTCTATTTTATTTCCAAAGACGGCTTTATCCGCATCGCGCCGGCCGATTGGGCACTGGAGATCCCGGCAGATCACGATTTTAACCAGGATGTGTTCTTTAAAATTGCCGCACCGGCACAAAATCCGGCCCGTTTACCACGCTGGACGCCGCTTTATTACGACTCCATCTGGCAGAAATGGATGACCAGTCTGGTGATCCCGGTGTATATCAACGATGAATTTGTTGGGGTGACCGGCACCGATCTGGTGCTCGACGACATCTTCGCCAACCTCGGGCAGGTCGCGCAGTGGGAGCCTGGCCGGCAGGCGATGTTATTTGATGGCAAGGGCAGTTTATTACTCGATGCGCAGAACAGTCTGCAGCGACAAATCGCCAAACCACAGATGAATCAGCTGGCCGAAGGCTTAAAACCGCAGCAGCAGGAACTGCATCGTTTTATGCAGGATGTGCTGAAACGGCCGACGGCACAACAACAAATCAGCCGTCAGGTGGAGAACTATGTGGTGTCCAGTGCCCGGATTGACCGGCTGGACTGGCATGTGATGTTGTACCACGCCAAAGCCGATGTGGTAAAAGGCCTGCAGGATTATCGTAATAAAGTGGTGTTGCTGTTTCTGCTGGTCGCCTTGATCGTAGCCTTAGCACTGCAGTTTTTTATCTATAAATTTGTGCTCAAACGCCTGACTAATCTGGCGAACGCCGTGCAGCGCCTGTCGCATTCTGATGCCGAACGGATTGAACTGGATAACCGTTCTGATGAAATTGGTCTGCTGAACCGGGCATTTGCCCGGATGTCTGATGAAATCACTCAACTGATCACGGGGTTAAATACCCGGATCCAGGAAAAAGAGGAAGCCGAACGCGCCACCCGCAAACTGAGTAAAGCGGTGGCGTTTTCCAGCTCCGGCATTGTGCTGACGGACAGTGCGCTGGTGGTTGAGTACGTCAATCCGTTTCTGCTGGAGATGATTGCCGCCGAGCCGGAGTCTGTGCTCAGCCGGCCGTTGCATCTGTTGTTTGCTCAGGAAATGCGTTTTGTCGGTGAAGACATTTTGCAAAGTTTGCAGGAGCGGCACCACTGGCGCGGCGATATGTTGCTGCAACAGGGCAATAAACAATTCTGGGCCAGCCTCGCTATAGCGCCTATTCGCGACGACAAAGGTGATGTCAGTAACTATGTCTGCGCGATGCAGGACATTTCGTTTATCAAAGAAAGTCAGCGCAAAATGGAGCAGCTGGCTTATTACGACGTGTTAACCGGCCTTGCCAACCGCAGTTATTTCCGCGACCAGCTCAGAAAAGCCATTGCGATGGCGGCGCGTGGTTATTACCACTTTGCGCTGTTGTATTTTGATTTAGACGAGTTTAAACGCATTAATGACACGCTGGGTCATGATGCCGGCGATGAATTACTCAAAGAAGTGGCGCGGCGGCTGATTAGCCGGCTGCGTGAAGAAGACACTATTGCCCGTTTGGGCGGTGATGAATTCGCGGTGATTTTAAGCGGCATCTCCGATCGCAAAGCGGCCGCCAGTATCGCCGAGAATCTGCAACAGGCGTTTGCCCAGCCAGTGCGGCTGGCCGGCCATGACGTGGCGATCAGCGCCAGTATTGGCATCACCATCGCGCCGCAGGACGCCGACGAAGAAGAGATGTTGCTCAAGCACGCCGATTTGGCGATGTATGAAGCGAAAGCCCGTGGCAAAAATACCTACCACTTCTTCAGTCAGGAACTGAACGACGCCGCCAACGACCGTTTGCATATAGAGAACCAGCTGCGTGAAGCCATTCGTGAGCAGCAATTCCTGCTGTATTACCAGCCAAAAATTGATATCCGCAGCAATGAAGTCAAAGGCTACGAAACCTTGCTGCGCTGGTTGCGGCCGGACAATACCATGGTGCCGCCGCTGAAATTTATTCCGGTGGCAGAATCAACCGGGCTGATTGTGCAAATTGGCGAATGGATTTTATGGGAAGCCTGTCGTTTTCTGGCCCGCCAGCATGCGCGGGGCCAGTTGATCACCGTGTCGGTGAATCTGTCAGCCCGGCAGTTTACTGATCAGGACCTGCCAGGCCTCGTGGAGCGGGTGCTCAAACGCACTGGTGCGCAGGCGGAATATCTGATCCTCGAAATTACCGAAAGCATGCTGATGGGCGATACTGATGCGGCCATTACCCAGCTCAATGAGTTAAAACGGCTCGGATTGGCTTTATCAATTGATGACTTTGGTACAGGCTATTCTTCGCTGAGTTACCTCAAGCGCTTTCCGGTAGATGAACTGAAAATTGACCGTTCTTTTGTCAAAGATATTCCTGACGATAAAAACGACATGGACATCACCGCAGCCATCATTGCTATGGCGCAAAAAATGGATTTGCGCGTGGTGGCAGAAGGCGTGGAAACCGCAGAACAGGTTGAATTCCTTCACAATAATGCCTGTTATCTGGTGCAGGGGTATTACTACAGCATGCCATTGGCGGAACAGGAATTATCCCGCCTGAGCTTCAGCGTGGTGACGGCAAAAACCACAGAAGACAAATAAAAAACAATAACTTAATTCAGGAACCTCAGAATGAAGCCACTTCGTTTATCGCTGCTCAGTGCAGCGGTGCTCTGTGCTGTTGCGCCAGCATGGGCCGATCCGACGCAGCCGCTGCAAGGCATTCGCGACAACAGCAGTCAACTGCTTGCTTTCACTGGTGCTGTGGTGCACACCGAACCCGGTAAAACCCTGACCAACGCTACAGTGTTGGTGCAAAGCGGCAAGATCACCGCCGTTGGTACCGCGCTGAAAATCCCGGCGGGTTTTCGCCAGATTGATGTCGCCGGTTATCACTTGTATCCGGGTTTTATCGATTTATATGGCCAATATGGCGTCGAAAAAGCGTCATCTGAACGCAGTGGCGGCCGCGGTGACGGCCCGATGTATCAGAATCCGCGCAAAGGTGGTAATGCAGTCAACGCTGCTATTCATGCTGAACAGCGCTGGGCGGACAGTTTTATGCCAAATGCTGATGATGCCAAAGCCTATCAGCAACAAGGTTTCACCACAGTACAATCAGCCCGTCAGGACGGTATTTTCCGTGGTCAGGCCGTGGTCGCGTCGACTGGTAAAGGCTTGCCGGGTGAGTTGATTTTAAAAGCCGATGGCCAGCACTTTTTATCCTTTGACCCGGGCAGTTCCAAACAAAGCTACCCGTCGTCCCTGATGGGCAGTATTGCGCTGGTGCGCCAGACGCTGGCCGACGCGCAGTGGTATCAGCAGGCTTATGGCAAGGCCGACTGGCGTTTATTCCGGGAACCTGTGCCTTTTAACGCCGCCTTAGCCGCGCTTGGCCAGTTGAATCAGACCGGCCTGGTGTTTGAAGTTAATAATGAGCGCAATCTGTTGCGTGCTGACAGTCTGTTAAAAGAATTTAACCTGCCGAAAGTCGCGCTGGTGGCTTCTGGCTATGAATACGTGCGCGCCGCGGATGTGAAAAAAACCGGCCGCAACCTGATTTTGCCACTGGCTTATCCGGCCGCGCCGAGTGTCGGCAAACTTGATGATCAGCTCGATGTCAGTCTGGCGGATTTACGCCACTGGGAGCGCGCGCCATCCAACGCTGGCGCACTGGAAAAAGCCGGGGTCAATTTTGCCCTGACCACGCACAAGCTGGACGATAAAGCCAAGTTCTGGCCAAACGTGCGTACCGCCATTAAATATGGCCTCAGCACTGAAAAAGCGCTGGCGGCTTTAACCACAGTTCCGGCAGAACTGATTGGCATGCCAGGCCAGCTTGGTCGCATTGCCAGCGGTTATCAGGCCGATCTGGTGGTCAGTAAAGGCGATTTATTTAAAGACGGTGACATTGTTGCGACCTGGAACCGCGGTGTCGAAACCCAGTTTAAACCGCTGCAAAACGCCGATGTGGCCGGTGAGTATGCGCTGACTGTCGCCGGTAAAGCACTGAAACTGAACTTCAGCGGTGCTTTGGGTAAAGTTGAAGGCAAAGTACTGCAAGGTGAAAAAGAAGCCAAGCTGGAAAACCTGAGTGTCGACAAACAACAAGTGCAGTTTGGTTTTAGCCTCAAAGACCTTGACGCCGGTGACGGTGTCGCGCTGTTTAGCGGTTCGATGGCCGGCAATTTGCTGCAGGGTACCTTACAGCTGCCAGATGGCAGTCAGCAGGCGCTGACGTTAAGCCGTCAGGCTGTGGTTGCCAAAGCGGATGAGAAAAAAGCCGAAGACAGCACTTTGTTGTCAACGCTGAGCTTACCGAATCAGGCTTATGGCCTGACGAGTGCGCCGAAACGCCAGAACGTGCACATCAAAAATGCCACGGTCTGGACTTCGGATAAAGCCGGCAAGCTGGAAAACACTGACGTCATCGTGCGCGATGGTGTGTTCACTGAAATTGGTAAAAACTTAAAAACGCCGTCTGGTTTTGTGGAAATCGACGCTACCGGCATGCATGTAACTGCCGGCATCATCGATGAACACTCGCATATCGCCATTGAATCTGGTGTCAACGAAGGCTCCGATGCAGTGACTTCAGAAGTCCATATCGGTGATGTATTAAACCCGGATGACATCAATATTTACCGCGGCTTAGCCGGTGGTACCACCACTGCACAGTTGCTGCACGGCAGTGCTAACCCTATTGGTGGCCAGGCGCAGGTGATCCAATTACGCTGGGGCGTGTCGCCGGAAGCGCTGAAGTTTAAAGCCGCACCGCCAAGCATTAAGTTTGCGCTCGGTGAAAACGTCAAGCAATCGAACTGGGGCGACAACTACACCAGCCGGTATCCGCAAAGCCGCGTCGGTGTGGAAACCACCATCCGCGATGCGTTCCAGGCCGCCAAAGAGTACAAAGCCGCCTGGGCGGCGTATGACGATTTATCGTCTTCTGAGCAAAAACGCACAGTGCCGCCACGTGTCGATTATCGCCTGCAGACACTGGTGGAAATTCTTGATAACAAACGGTTTGTCCATACCCACTCTTATGTCGCTTCAGAAATTCTGATGCTGATTAAAGTGGCAGATGAAACTGGCTTTAAAGTCACCACTTTTACGCACATTCTGGAAGGTTACAAAACCGCCAAAGAAATGAAAGCACACGGCGCCAGCGCCTCCACTTTTGCTGACTGGTGGGCGTACAAGATGGAAGTGAAAGACGCCATCCCAACCAATACTTGCCTGATGGCAGATCAAGGCGTGGTGGTGTCGGTCAACTCAGACAGCCCGGATTTACAGCGCCGGTTAAATCAGGAAGCGGCCAAGTCGGTGAAGTACTGCGGCATGTCGGAAGAGGACGCGCTGAAAATGGTTACCATCAACCCGGCTATTCAGCTGAAAGTGGACCAGAAAGTCGGTTCTATCACTGAAGGCAAACAGGCTGACTTTGTGCTGTGGTCTGAGCATCCGTTGTCGGTCTATGCCAAAGCCATGCAGACCTGGATTGACGGCACCAAATACTATGACCGCAATGTCGATATGACACTCAATGCCAGCATTGAGCGCGAGAAACAACAGCTCGTGCAGAAAGTGTTAAAAGCACCGGAAGAAAGCAAAGCGGGCAGTGGTGGTGAGATGAAAAAACCAGAACCTATCTGGCACTGTGAAGATAACGGCGACTACCTCGACCTGGCCTTTGGCCGTGTCGCAGGGACGCAACAGCATAATCATCAACACAATCACCAGCACTAAGCAAAGGAGCTTCAGATGACTTTTAAGAAAAATAGCCTGTCGCTGCTTTGTTTGGCAGCGTGCGCAACACCGGCCCTGGCCACCTCGATAGTACCGGCGGCGCAACAAGGCGCGGTGCTGCTCAACGATGCGACTTTACATACCGTCAGCAATGGCGTGCTGGAAAACACCGACCTGTTGATGGTTGACGGCAAAATTGCCGCTATCGGCAAAGACTTGTCAGCGCCAGCCGGCGGCACAGTGGTGGAACTGCAGGGCAAGCATGTTTACCCTGGTTTAATTGCACTGGCCAATCAGCTCGGCCTGGTCGAAATTGAAGCGGTGCGCGCCACCGATGATACCCATGAAGTGACAGACACCAACCCGGACGTGCGGGCCCAAGTGGCTTATGACGCGCAGTCGGATGTGATCCCAACGGTGCGTTCGAACGGCATCAGTTACAGCCTGGTGTTTCCGGCCGGTAGCCTGCTGATGGGCCAAAGCAGCCTGATGCAGCTCGATGCCTGGAACTGGCAGGACGCGACGGTCAAAGCCGGGGTGGCGCTGCATATCAACTGGCCCAATGCCAGTGTGCTGAGCTCGCCGTGGAACCCGAAAAAGCCGGAAGAGTTAGCCAAACAAAACGCTGAAGACTTACAAAAGCTGTATGACACCATGGCGCAGGCCAAAGCCTATGTCGATGCGAAAAAAGCTGGCGCCATCAAAGCGCTGGATTCGCGTTGGGAAGCGATGATCCCGGTATTCAGCGGCGAGCGCGCGGTATTTGCCCATGCTGAAGATGCCCGACAAATTCGCCAGGCCATTGCACTTGCCGACAAATATCAGCTGAAACTGAGTATTGTTGGCGGTCGTGACAGCTGGCGGGTGGCGGATGAACTGGCAGCGCGTAAAGTGGCGGTGATCTTCAGCTCGCCTTTTGGTATTCCGGAGCGGGACGACGAGGCGGTGGATACCGCTTATGCCACGCCGGCTAAGCTGGCCAAAGCGGGTGTCACTTTCGCTTTAGCCATTGGCAGCTACTGGGACAGCCGTAATCTGGCCTTTGGGGCTGGTCAGGCGGTGGCTTTTGGTCTTGATAAAGAACAGGCATTAGCCGCCGTGACGTTAAACGCTGCGAAAATCGCTGGCGTCGACGACAAGCTGGGCTCTTTGGAAGTCGGTAAAGCCGCCACTGTGGTGGTGTCAGAAGGTGATATTCTGGATTATCGCAGCAGCAAAATCAGCCAGATGTGGATTGATGGCCGCGCTGTGGATTTAAACAATAAACAAAAAGATCTGCACCAGAAATATCAGCAGCGTTATAGCCGCTGATAGTGGTGGATGTTTTGATATGAAAAAAAGCGGCTTAGGCCGCTTTTTTGTTGGCATGAAGAAATCCCGACTTCTTCCGGCTCGTCGCGGAGCTCCTCGCGTAAAGTCGGCGGGATGCCAAACTGTTGGCATCCCGAAATCCCGACTTTACCCCCCCGACCACTTGTGTTTGTAGCCGAGTTTGGTCAGTTCTTGTTGGATAACTTCGCGTTTGTCGCCCTGGATTTCGATGATGCCGTCTTTGACGGCACCGCCGCAGCCGCATTTCTTTTTCAGCAGTGCAGCGATTTCACTGAGCTTTTCTTCAGGTTCGGCAATGCCGGCGATGGTGATCACGCCTTTGCCGTTGCGGCCTTTGGTTTCGCGTTTTAAGCGTAAAAAGCCGTCAGCGAAGGCCTGGCCTGTGGCTTTGTCCGCTTTGGGCGTGTCAATCCGACCGCTGTCAGAGCTGTATACCAGACTGTCGCCGGCAGGCGTTGCGGCTTTTGCTGTGGTCTGGCCGCCGAGTTGCTGCTGCCAGTCGGCTAAGGAGATTTTTTTTGAACTCATGCTCAGTTCCGTTTTGTCGTGTGCTGTTGTTCAGCCGGGAATCGTGGCAAGATAATGCAACACAAGGCGCACAGCAATGCTTCCGTTTTAATCCACCGCTGTTGCTGGCGTAAACGCTGAATTTCCCCGCAAAGTCTTGGATTTTTACCTTATTCTGGTAGACTGCTGCGGTCTTTTTAGAAATCTGGACGGCTATTTTGCTTCAAATGTCGATTCAAACTTATCTCGCACGCTGCGGCGTACAAAGCGATACTATTTCCGCTGAGTTTTACCAGCAAGTGGCAGATTACCAACAGCAGCTCGTTGCACTAGAGCCAGCCAGCACAGTGCAATGGCAGTTCCGCGTGCCTGAACTGGGCGAGGGCGGCAGTTGTTCTTTGTTTGGTCAGCTGGCGGATGAGCCTTATGATTTAACGCCGATCCTGGGCGGTCAAACCGACGCCAATCAGCAATTGTTGGCCAAAGTCACTGCCGTGGTGCAATTTTATCAGGCCAACAGTAGCAGCCACTGGTTTGGTGTGTATCAGCGCAGGAATAATCCGGCCGGTGCAACTGTGTTGGTGAAACTGGCTTATTTTGGCGCCGAGAGCCGGGCTGAATTTCCACTGACTGCCGAATTTGCTGCCATCAGCAATAACAGCACTGTCGGTTTGTCGGGTCAGGGCCGGATCATCAATGATGTGGCAGCCTATCTGGCGCAAGGTGGTGAATACTATACCTGCGACCCGAAAGTACAGGCCGAAGCCTGTCTGCCACTGCTTGGCGCTGATGGCGCCGTCATAGGCATCATTGATTCCGAAGCGTTTGCACAAAATCTATTTCATGGTAAAGAGCTGGCGCTGCTGGTTGCAGTCGCGCTGACTTTGCCGGCATTGCTGGCCTGATAACATCAGACCACCAAGCCAACAGGCCGGGGTTATGCTTCAGCCGAAGAATTTTTAACAGTATCAGCAACAGTAACAGGTGAGCACTTTATGTTTTCTCGTTTACAGCCGGTAGCGACAGATCCGATTTTGGGTTTAATGGCCGCGTACAAAGAAGATCCGAATCCATTAAAAGTGGACTTGGGTGTCGGTGTCTACAAAGACGAAGCGGGCCACACGGCTGTGCTGGAATGTGTGAAAAAAGCAGAAAAACTGCGGCTTGATAACGAAGACAGTAAAACTTACATCGGTATGGCGGGTGACCTGAGCTTTAACGCCCATATCGAAAAACTGGCGTTTGGCCCGCATAAAGTGTTGCTGGAAGGCCGTACCACCACGGCGCACACGCCAGGCGGTACCGGTGCGCTGCGCGTGGCGGCTGAATTTATCAAAAAAGCCAATCCGGATGCGACCATTTGGGTCACCAATCCAACCTGGGCCAACCACATTTCAATGTTTCAGGCGGCTGGCCTGAAAGTGAAAGAATACGCTTATTACGATTACGACACCAAAGGCCTGAAAGAAGAGGCGATGTTTGCCGATCTTGCGACAGTGCCAGCTGGTGACGTGGTGCTGGTGCACGCTTGTTGTCATAACCCAAGCGGTATGGATTTAAACTTTGCCCAGTGGCAGAAGTTTGCGGCGCTGGCGAAAGAACGTGGTTTCACCCCGCTGGTTGATATGGCTTATCAGGGTTTTGGTTTAGGTCTTGATGAAGACACCCAAGGTCTGCGTTATTTGGCCAACGAAGTCGAAGAGTTGATCCTGTGCACTTCTTGCTCAAAAAACTTCGGTTTATACCGCGAGCGGATTGGTGCTGTGTCTGTGGTCGTCGACAGCAATAAAATGCTGGAAACTGCCCGCACCAACTTACTGGCCGTGGTGCGCAGCATCTATTCAATGCCACCGGCGCACGGCGCTATTATCGTCAGCCATATTCTGGATAGCGCGGAACTGACTGCTTTGTGGCATCAGGAACTGGCCGTGATGCGTAACCGCATCAACGACTACCGCCAGCTGATTATCGACAAACTGCAGGCCGAAGGTGTGCAGCAGGATTTCAGCTTTATCACCAAGCAACACGGCATGTTCAGCTTCCTTGGCATTAACAAAGAGCAAATCGAGCGGCTGCGTAAAGAGTTCAGTATTTATATGGTCGGCTCAAGCCGTGTCAGCATTGCAGGTCTTAATCACAGCAATATCGATTATTTCGCCAAAGCTGTTGCGACAGTGCTGAAATAACACCGCCTCAGGCTTATGTATCGCAACAAAGGCAACTTAACGGTTGCCTTTGTTTTTTGCGCTGTTTAAGGTAAAGCAAAGCGAAAAACGGAGCGCACAGGTTGCGACATTTGGCAGTAAAGTGCTGGCAGGCGTGTCTGTCAGCCATAGTGTTGGGGCTGCTGCTGAGCAAATCAGCAGTTGCAGCGCAGCCGCTAAGGGTGGTGCTGGAAGTCTCACCGCCGCATCAGACGCTGGATAACGGCAAAGTCGGCGGCCTGACCACTGCAGTGGTAGCAGCCATGCTGCAGCAGGCCGCCTTATCGGCGAACTTCGAGGTGTATCCCTGGGCGCGGGCTTTTCGCATTGCAGCAACGACGCCGGACGTGCTGATTTACAACATGGCGCGCACACCGGAGCGCGAAGCGCAGTTTGAATGGATTGGCATTGTGACCCGTTACAAGTTTGGTTTGTTAAAGCTGAGCCGGCGTGATGATATTCAGGTCAGCGAGCTGGCGGATATCAAACACTACGTGGTCGGGGCGCAGCGCGAAGATTTCTCCGCCGAGTGGCTACGTGATACGGCGAAACAGCCGGCGCAGAAACTCGAACTGCAACCCGATGTCCTTGAAACCTGGCGTTTACTGGTGAATGGCAAGCTGGACCTGATGATTGATGACCCGCAAGCGATTGACGATATGCTGCACCTGCATCAGCTGCAACGCCGCGATATCACTTTTGTGCTGTTTCCGCAGGAACTGGAACAATACACCTGGATCGCGCTGAAAAAAGGCTCATCACCGGAGTTGGTGCAGCGGCTGAGGCGGGCTTATCAGCAAATTCAGATCG
>CALJUX010000068.1 GCA_937978655.1 uncultured Chromatiaceae bacterium | reverse complement strand
GCAAGTGACATCAGCGCCAATGCCAACTTCTTTGCGCTCGGTGGCCATTCGTTGTTGCTGATGCAACTGAGCGCCGGTTTAAAAGCACGTGGTATATCGATTGGGGTCCGCGCTTTGTTTCAGGCCGGTACTTTGCGGGCTATGGCCAATGCCGCAGCGCCGGCGCCGGCAGAGTTGCCGGTACCGGCCAATCTGATCACGGCGGATTGCCAGCGGATCACCCCGGAGTTGTTGCCGCTGATTAGTCTGAGCCAGGCGGAGATTGATGCGATAGCCGCGGCAGTGCCCGGTGGCATGGCCAATATTCAGGATATTTACCCGCTGGCGCCGCTGCAGGAAGGTGTGTTGTTTGTGCACAGCATGGATCCGGCGGCCGATCCTTATGTCACTACTGTCAGTCTGGCCTTTGCCGATCAGGCGGCGTTGTTGCAGTTTTTCCAGCATGTGCAGCAGCTGCTGGCCCGGCACGATGTGTTAAGGACGGCGATTTTCTGGCGCGACCGGCCCGCGGCGGTGCAGGTGGTGCTGCGGGAAGTGACTTTGCCGGTGCAGTGGCTGCCGTTTAGTGCGGCGCAGTTGCCAGCGGCTTTTGATGATTATGTGCAAAACGGCGCACATGGCATGGACCTGACCCAGGCGCCCTTGCTGCAACTGGCAGTGACCGAAGCTGACGCGGCCGGCCGGCATTATGTGCTGCTGAAATTCCATCACCTGATCACCGACCACGTGTCCCTGCAGCTGCTGCTGGATGAACTGGCGCAGCTGGAACAGCAGCCGGACGCGGCGTTGCCGCCAGTATTGCCGTATCGCGACTTTATCGCCCGCACGCTGGCGCAATTGCCCAAGCTCGATGTGGCTGGTTTTTTCAGTGCAAAGCTCGGGGATGTCGACACACCAACGCTGCCGTTTGGGCTGGCGCAGGTGCTCGGTGATGGCCGCGAGATTGAGGAACACAGCTATAGTCTGAGCGCTGAATTGTCGGCGCAGCTGCGGGCACAGGCGCGAGCGCAGCAGGTCAGTCCGGCGGTGCTGTTCCATCTGGCGTTTGCCCAGGTGTTAAGTGCCTGTACCGGCCGCGACGATGTGGTATTTGGCACTGTGTTGTCGGGCCGGATGAACGGCATGCCCGGCATCGAGCGGCTGCTTGGCATGCTGATTAATACCTTGCCACTGCGGGTGCAGCTTGGGACCAAGGATGCGGTGACCTTGCTGCAACAGGTGTCGGCGGATCTTCAGGCGTTATTGCCGTATGAGCAGGTGTCGCTGGCACAGGCGCAGCGCTACAGCGGCCTTGGCGGCAACGGCGCTTTGTTCAGTGCGATGTTAAATTACCGTCATGGTCTGCCGGTGGCACAACAGCAGGCGATGGCCGGAGTGCAGCTGCTGGGCAGCCGTGAGCGCACTAATTATCCCTTTGAGTTATCGGTGAATGACGCCGGCGCGGCAGAGCCGTTTAGTCTGGACTTGCAGCTGCACCGCAGCATCAGCGGGCCGCGGGTGGCGGGTTATTTGCAGACGGCGCTGGAAGCGCTGGTGGCGGCGCTCACTGCTGGCAGTCCGTTGCCGGTACTTGAGCTGCCGGTATTGCCGGCGGCTGAGCAGCAACAACAGCTGCAACAGTGGCAAAGTGCACCGCTGGACGCGGTGAGTGCTGGGAGTATCCAGCAGCGCTTTGAACAACAGGCAGCCCAGACGCCAGATGCGGTGGCGCTGGTATTTGCTGAGCAGCGCCTCAGTTACCAGCAACTGAATGAACAGGCCAATCAGCTGGCGCACTATTTACGTGAACTGCATCTGCAGGGGCAGGCTGCGCCACAATCCTGGCGGATAGGTCTGGTGGCCGAACGCAGTGCGGTGGCGGTGCTGGGGATGCTGGCGATATTAAAAGCCGGAGCGGCTTATGTGCCACTGGACCCGGCGAGTCCGCCTCAGCGCCTGCAGCAGCTGCTGGCCGAGACGGCGGTCAGCCTGGTGCTGAGCCCCGGCGCGACGGCGCTGGCGCAGCAGTTGGGTGTGGCAGCACAGGTCAGCGTGCTGCCACTGGATACGCCGGCGCTGTGGCAACACTGCAGCAGTGCCAATCTGGCGGTGACTGTGGATACGGAGGCGCTGGCGTATGTGATGTATACCTCAGGCTCGACCGGCACACCCAAAGGGGTGCAAATCCCACACCGGGCGGTGCTGCGGCTGGTGTGTGGTCAGGACTTTATGCCGCTTGGGCCGCAGACGGTATTTTTACAAAGCGCCAATCTGGCGTTTGACGCGGCGACGCTGGAGATTTGGGGCCCGCTGTTAAATGGCGGCTGCTGTGTGGTGTATCCGGATGCTTATCTGACGCCGGAGCGGTTAAACGAGGTGCTGCGCAGCTATCAGGTCAATGCGCTGTGGCTGACATCGGGGTTATTTACCCAGTGGAGTGCGGTTTGCGCCGAAGATTTGCCACTTGAATATGTGCTGGCCGGCGGCGATGTGCTCAGCGTGGCGGCGGTGCGGGAAGTGCAGCGGCGTTTGCCCAAGGTGCAGCTGCTTAACGGCTATGGCCCGACAGAGAACACCACCTTCAGTTGTGTACATGCCATCCCGCGCGATGACAGCACTGCGGCCATTCCGATAGGGCGACCGCTGCGGGGCGATGTGGTGCGGGTGTTATCGGCGTGGGGCGCGCTGGTGCCGGCCGGTGTGGCGGGTGAATTGTATGTTGGCGGTGCGGGTCTGGCGCGGGATTATCTGGCTCAGGCGGCGCAAAGTGCTGAGCGCTTTATTCAGCGCACAGAAGACGGGGCAACACTGCGGCTGTACCGCACCGGCGACAGGGTACGGTATACCCCTGAGGGTGCGCTGGAATTTGTTGGCCGGGGCGATGACCAGGTGAAGGTGCGAGGCTTTCGGGTGGAGCCGGGCGAAGTGGTACGTCAGCTGGAATTATTCGCCGGGGTACGCAGTGCGCTGGTGCTGTTTGATGCGGCGCTGCAACAGCTGGTGGCTTATGTTGAGGCGACGGAGG
>CALJUX010000067.1 GCA_937978655.1 uncultured Chromatiaceae bacterium | reverse complement strand
ATGTGTCCCTTTCGTCTAGAGGCCTAGGACACCGCCCTTTCACGGCGGTAACAGGGGTTCGAATCCCCTAAGGGACGCCATCTTTTGAACGTCAGTTCAGCCGATGGGGCTATAGCTCAGCTGGGAGAGCGCTTGCATGGCATGCAAGAGGTCAGCGGTTCGATCCCGCTTAGCTCCACCAAATTTCTTGCTTTGTACATTCACGCCTTAACGGCGAATTTTCTGTTTACGCTTTTTCTGTCTGCGCTAGTCAGCTGGCATCCTTTGCCTTGGCAAACTGTGCGCGTTGCATTGTCAGTATTATGTCAACGCGCTTGATATCTGATTACATTTCTTCGATTAACGGCAGCATAAAATCCCGGATAATAGGCTGAGCTTTGGCATTGGGATGGATGGCATCCGCCTGCATCAGCTCCGGTTGCAGCGCGACTTTGTCCATAAAAAATGGCCAGAGCGGGATTTGCTGCTGTTCGGCTAATTCCGCATAGACAGCAACAAACTGCTCGGTGTAGCGTGGTCCGTAATTCGGTGGGATCCGTATCTGCATCAGAACCGGGGTGGCGCCGGCCGCTTTACTCAGTGCAATCAGCTGCTCAAGGTTTTGTCGCAGCCGGTTGATTGGAAAGCCCCGCAGCCCATCGTTGCCGCCAATCTCAATCAGGACCGCCGCAGGTTGGTGTTGTTGCAGCAAGGCTGGTAAGCGCGCCAGCGCGCCGCCACTGGTTTCACCACTGATACTGGCATTATGCAGCTGCCAGACCGATTTTTTTTGTTGCAGGCGTTGCTGCAGCAGCGCCGGCCAGCTTTGTGATTGCGGCAGGCCATAGCCAGCGCTTAAGCTGTCGCCAACGATCAGGAAGGTTTTTGTCGCCGCTGCCATGACGGGCAGACTGGCAGAGATCCACAGAACACATAAAAGGAAACACAATCGCATGTCAGTTACACCTGAGTTGTTTATTCAGACCCGCCAGTTATGCAAGCAAGTCTCATTGCCGGGTAATACGCTGAATATCCTGACGGATATCAATCTGACAATCAACCGCGGTGACAGCGTGGCTATTGTCGGCGCTTCAGGTTCGGGTAAATCAACCCTGCTTGGTTTGCTGGCCGGGCTGGATGTGCCAAGCAGTGGCGAAATTGTGTTGGCCGGTCAACGCATTGATCATTTGTCTGATGACGCCAGGGCTGCGCTGCGTGCGCGCTCTGTCGGCTTTGTGTTTCAGTCATTTTTACTGCTGCCGGCGCTGACCGCGCTGGAAAATGTCACCTTACCGGCCGAACTGGCTGGCCAGACGCAGGCGCTTGAGCGGGGCAAACAACTGCTGGAGCTGGTGGGGCTTGATGCGCGGATGCATTTTTTCCCGGCTCAGCTTTCTGGCGGTGAGCAGCAACGTGTCGCGATTGCGCGGGCTTTTATCACGCAGCCGGCGATTCTGTTCGCCGACGAGCCATCGGCCAATCTTGACAGCGCGACCGGGCGTAAAGTGGAAGATTTGTTGTTTGAGCTGAACCAGAGTCAGGGCACAACGCTTGTGCTGGTGACCCACAATCCGCAACTTGCCGCCCGTTGCCAGCGCCAGTTCCAGATGGATGCCGGCCGCTTAGTCGAAGCCGTACGCCATACACAGGAGCGCAGTTATGCTGGTTAAGGTCGCCTGGCGCCTGTTCTGGCGTGAACTGAGAAATGGTGAACTCTGGGTGATTGGCTTTGCTCTGGTACTTGCCGTGCTGACCGTGGTTAGCCTCAGCGGGATCACCGACAGCGTTCGCAGCGCGCTGATGCAGCGTAGCGCCAATTTTACCGCTGCCGATAAAGTCCTGCGCTCCAGCGCGCCATTTCAGCAGGAAATATTCAGCAAGGCCACCGAACTTGGCCTGCAAAGCGCGCGGCAGCTGCAGTTTAACACCATGGTTTTTGCCGGCGAGACGATGCAGCTGGTCAACGTGAAAGCGGTGTCTGCCGAATATCCGCTGCGTGGTTTATTGCAGCTCGAGACACCTGCAGGCATTGTGAACCGGCTCAGTGCCGGCCACATTTATCTGGAAGCCCGGCTGGCACAGATCCTTAATGTCCGCAGTGGTGACTGGCTGGATGTCGGCGCTGCCCGTTTACCCGTCGGCGGCCTGATTATCGAGGAGCCTGACGCACCGCTGAATCTGTTTGGCGGACAGCCCCGTTTGCTGATGCACATTGACGATGTGGCGGCTACCGAAGTGATCCAGCCCGGCAGCCGGATCTCGTACCGCTATATGTTTGCCGGCAGCGATAACGCGCTGCAGGCTTTAACCAAAGCGACCGAAGCAGCGCTCAGTCCGAACGACCGCTGGCAACAATTAGACCGGCAAAGTGCGGTGGGCAGTGCGCTTGATCGCGCCGAGCAGTTTTTGCTGCTGGCCGGCTTGCTTGGCATTGTACTGGCGGCAGCAGCGGCAGCGGTGGCGGCGAATCGCTACAGCCAGCGTCATCAGATGGCGGTTGCCGTGATTAAGGCGCTTGGTGTGACGTCCGCGCAGGCCCGGCGGATTTATTTCAGTCATTTGCTGTTTGTCACTGTTGCAGCCAGTCTGCTCGGATTGTTGTTGGGGCTGGCGGCAAACTGGGCTGTGCAGGGCCTGCTGGGGCGCTGGATTGAAGGTTATCAGGCGATTTTCAGTATGAAGGCGGCATGGCTTGGTATCGCCACGGCACTGATTTGTTCGCTGTTGTTCTCTTTGCGGCCGGTCTGGCGCCTGACCGCGGTGCCGGCGATCCAGGTGCTGCGCCAGCAGCAGCGGCAGTGGCAACTGGATCACTGGCAGTTGCTGTCCGGTTCCGTCGCGGTGCTGACACTGATGTGGTTATTCAGTGGCGACTTGTGGTTATCCGGCATGTTGTTTTTAGCCTGTGCCGGTTTTGGTTTGTGCTTACTTGGCTTCGCCGCGCTGTTAGTGCGGGTGGCCAAACCTATGGCTGCCGGGCAAAGCAGCGCACTGAAGCTGGCGCTGGCCAATCTGCGCCGGCGCTTATGGCAAAACAGCTTTCAGCTGATGACTTTCAGTCTGGCGTTGTTTCTGACGCTGGTGTTGTATTTCTTACGCGCAGAGCTGCTGGAACAATGGAAACAGCAAGTACCGCAAGATGCGCCAAACCAGTTTCTGGTGAATATGACGGCGCCGGAAAGTGCGGCGATTGGCGCGCAATTGCGCGATGCCGGCCTGAGCCCCGGCTTATTTTACCCGATGATCTCGGGCCGGGTGCTGGCAGTCAATGGCGAGACACTGCAAGAGCCTGAGCAGGAGGACGGCGCTGTTGCGCGCAATCAGACGCAGGCAAAAACCGCGGGCGAAAAAACCGAGCCGCCAGAGCCTGCTAAACGGCAGGGATTTGGCCGTGAGCTGAATCTGACCTGGCTGACTGACCTGCCGGCAAACAATCAGCTGACTGCCGGTCACTGGTTCAGTGGCACGGCAGAAGTTTCAGTCGAGCAACAGCAGGCGGAACGCCTGGCGTTAAAACTCGGCGACAGTCTCAGTTTTGCCATTGGCGGGCAGACCTTTGAAGCCAAAGTCACCAGTTTTCGCAAAGTGGACTGGAACAGTCTGCAACCGAACTTTTTTATGATTTTAAGCCCGGATTTAATGGCGGCTTTTCCGGCTACCTATCTGACCGCTTTTCATTTACCAAAAGATCAGCAGCCGTTTCTGACCGCGCTGCTGAAACAATATCCAACAGTGTCAGTGATTTCGGTTGACGCGATTTTGCAACAAGTGACACAGATCATCGACCAGGTGTCACTGGCACTGACGCTGATCCTGGTCCTGGTATTTACCGCGGCGGTATTAGTGCTGGTGGCGCAAGTGCAGGCGACGGTGGAGCAGCGTGAGCAGGAATTGGCTATCTTACGGACTTTAGGCGCGCGCGGCCGTTTTTTGCAACAGGCGGTGTTGTTTGAATTTGCTGCGCTGGGGCTGTTGGCCGGGGTTTTTGCCACGCTGCTGGCTGAAGTGTTATTGGCCGTTGTGCAGCAACGTTTGTTTCAATTGCCGTTTGCGCTGCATTACAGCCTGTGGGGCCTGGGGCCGGCCGCAGGCGTCGCGCTGCTGACCTTATTGGGCACACTGTTACTGCGTGGGATATTAAAGCCGACGCCGGCCAGTTTGATCCGCCGCGCCTTGCACAGCTGAGGCGGCGCGGGTCAAAGCGCCAGCGCGGCCAGTGCCGGGCGCAGTTGGTTATATTGAAACTGAAAACCGGCATCAAGCAGGCGTTTCGGGTAGACCTGTTGACCAAACAACAACAGGTCCGCCATTTCGCCAAACAGCAGTCGCAGTAAAAAGGCCGGCAGCGGCAACAGTTCCGGTTTACCCAAGCGCTCGGCTAACAATTTGCTGAACTGCCGGTTGGTGACGGCCATCGGCGCAGTGGCATTGTAAACGCCCTGACATTCGGCGTGGTGTAACATAAATTCGATGATGTTCAGCATATCGTCCAGATGGATCCATGACATATATTGCTGACCGTCCCCCAGCGTACCACCCAGACCCAGCCGATAGGCCGGTAACATCCGGCTTAACGCGCCGCCGCTGGAAGCCAGTACTATTCCGGTGCGCAGAATACAGACCCTGGTTTTGTCACTTTGGGCCCGCATTGCCAGGTTTTCCCAACGAGCGCAAATATCATGGCTGAAATCGGGATAAAAAGTGTGACAGCTTTCATCGATACTGCCGCTGCTTTGCCGGCCATAAAAACCAATGGCCGAACCGTTGATCAGTAATGCCGGTGGTGTGCTGGCCTGGAGGATGGCGCCGGCGATTTGCTCGGTCAGTTGCCAGCGGCTCTGGCAGATCCGGCTTTTTTGGGCGTCGGTCCAGCGTTTGGCTGCAATGGGTTCGCCGGCGAGATTCACCACCGCATCCAGTTGATTAAAATCAACTTCGGCAAGGCTTGCGACCCAGTGTAACGCCGGATCTGACTGGCGTTGGGCGCGCAGCGGGTCCCGGCTCAGGCAGATCAGCTGGTGCTGTGCCTGCCAACGCTGGCAAAGTGCCTGGCCAATCAGGCCGCTGGCGCCTGTCAGTAAAATCCGCATGAAGTGGCTCCTGATTAAACACATCCGCCGACAATACGGTCAGAAGGCTGATTTCAGATCAACAGCTTAGCAGTTGACGGAGACAGTACAACACCAGCGCGGCGCGAGACGCCCGCTTAATACTGATGTTGCGCGAAGACCAGACTGAAGCGGGCGCCGCCAAGTGCGCTTTGGCTGATTTGCAGTTGCCCCTGATAAGACTGGCACAACTCATCGACTATTGATAAACCCACGCCGTGACCTTCGGCATAAGTATCCAGCCTTGTGCCCCGATTCAGCAGTTGTGCCTTTTTGTCCGCCGGAACGCCAGGACCATCATCTTCGACCGTCAGTTGCAAAGGTTTGTTTTGTACCGACAACCTGACATGCTGGCGACAGGCTTTACAGGCGTTGTCCAGCAAGTTGCCCAGCATTTCCATCAGGTCCGTCTCGTCGCCGCGAAACATCAGCTGGGGCGGGCAATCCAGCTCGAAGCAGATATCTTTATCCCGATATATTTTTTGCAGGGCGCTTTTTAATTGTTCGACCACCGGACTGACCGGAATTTGTTTTAACCAGATGTCCTGACCCGAGCTGCTGGCCCTTTTCAGCTGATGTTCAATCATCGCGGTGATGCGATCGATTTGATCACGCAATTCCGGTTGTTCAGCCAGTGCCGAGGTTTTCAGCACCGCGACCGGTGTTTTCAGTGCGTGCGCCAAATCACTTAAATGGTGCCGGTAACGCTGTTTCTGCCGGTTCTGATTATCAAGTAGCAGATTGAGATCTTCTTTAATGCTTTGCAGTTCAGTGGGGTATTGGTGAGTCAGTTGCTGCTGCCGGCCACTTTCAACTTCACGGATCTCGTGATCCAGCGCTGACAGCGGCCGGGTGGTCCAGTAATACGCCAGCAGCATGATCAATGCCAGCATAAACCCGATGCCAATAAACCAGCGTAATAAGGTTTTACGGAAACTCTGCATCGGCGCTTCAAGCAGCCGGTCGTCCTGCAGGATATGCAGCGTCAGGGGCATGCTGCGCTCGCCCATGTCAAACAACAGCGCAAACGACAATACCCAATAGGTTCTGCCGTCCTGCTCCAGCGCGACAAACTCGTGTTTGCCTGGCAGCATTTCGTGCGATGGTGGTGTAAATGTCTGATTTAACGAGGAGTCGGATTGCCAGACTAATTTATCTTCTGACACGATATAGGCGCTGATGCCGGTGTCCGGCCGTAAAAAATCAACCGGCAGCACGCTATTGTTGATATCAAAGACGTCGTTGTTGCTGGTCAGCTCAGACAACAGCGAATACAGATGCACTTCGAGTTTTTGCTCAGTACTGGTCAGCAACTGGGCAAAAAAGGCGCGTTCAATTGCCAGAAAAGACGCAGGCAGAATAAACATCAGTAACGCCAGGCACACAATAGCCTGGCGCAACTTGAGTGACAACGTCATGCACCAACCGCCAGGTTAAACCGATAACCACGACCGCGCAGCGTTTCGATCGGCTTCAGGTCGCCGTCCGGGTCGAGTTTCTTCCGCAGGCGCAACACAAACACTTCAATGACGTTACTGTCGAGGTCAAAATCCTGATCGTAGATATGTTCGGTCAGTTCAGTTTTGGAGATCACTTTGGTTGGGTTGTGCATGAAATATTCCAGCACTTTGTATTCATAAGCGGTCAGCGTGACTTCTTCGCCATGACACCAGACTTGCTGCGTGCGACTGTTAAGACTGATTGGGCCGGCGCTGAGGGTTGGATCAGGCTGACCGGCAGCCCGGCGGATCAACGCGTTGCAACGCGCCAGCAGTTCTTCCATATGAAAAGGTTTGGTCAGATAGTCGTCGGCGCCGGCATCAAGTCCCTGGACTTTTTCCTGCCAGCTGCCACGGGCTGTCAGGACAATCACCGGTGTTTTGATTTCCTGCTGGCGCGCTTTGCGGATCAGCGACAAACCATCGAGCTTTGGCAGGCCGATATCGACAACGGCTAAATCATAGGGATATTCGCTAATTTTAAAAAAACCATCGGACCCGTCATGCGACAAATCCACAGAAAATTGCTGGGCCATCAGGTGGTTTTTAATTTGTTCAGCCAACAGGGTTTCATCTTCAACGACCAGCACGCGCATGGCATTTCCTTCTCTGAGGTCAAGCGATAATTGAGGCAGTGTAAAGCAGCGAACGCCGGGCGGGAAGCCCGGCTTTGACACTTATTGGTTTCGGGCGGGTTCCACCACGACTGGCATTTGCGGGCCCGGATCACGGTCAAGCAGGGTCGTGTATTCCCGGCCGTTCAGCTGGTAAGTGACCCGGTATCCGTCGACAACACTCTGGTATTCGACTTCAGTACCGGCCTGATAACAAACCGTTTCGTGATGCACCACATCGGTGCCATTTTGTTTGCCAACATCATGACCAATAGAGCCGCCGAGCACAGCACCTGCGGCCATGCCGACTTTTTTGTTGGAGCTGTTGTGTCCAATGGCGTTGCCAAGCGCACCGCCGATGATAGCGCCGACGATAGTGGGGGTGGCCGAGTCACTTTCACGTTTCACGACCTGGCGCTCTTCGCACACCCGTTTGGGTTTGTGGATCTCTATCGTTTTGTAAACAGGTTCAGATTTGCTGACGGTGGCCATCACATATTGTTTTTTGCCGTAATGGCTTGAACAGGCAGTTAGCAGGGGCAATAACAACAGCAGATAACGCATATTAAATCCTCCGACAGATAGTCACTTCGATACTGACAATGCACAGCTTAACTTTAGCTGAATTGTTTTATTCAAAATTGATGCTAAAAAGTTGCAAAAATGTAATTTAAAACTAAGGTGATTAGACCCGCACTCACCACAACAAGTGCCGGGGACGCCAGGCCGGCCGCAACTTAGGCCGGCACTTTTTAACATGCTCTCAATTGCAAGGAAAGACTGATGAACATGAAATCACTGTGGTTTGCGCTGTGCGCAACGCTCGGTTGTATGGGAACACAAATGGCCAGTGCGGCGCTGAATAATCCGCCTGCCAACAACAGCAGGGAGGTCTCGGCGACGGTGCCGGCAAAATTGGCGCTGAATAAGGCGGATCAACAGCAACTCGAAGCGATCCCGGGGATCGGCGCCAAAAAGGCTTTGGCTATTCTCGAATACATCAAACAGCATGGTCCGATCAAAGATAAAAAGCAGCTGATGGAAGTCAAAGGCATTGGCGAGAAGATGGCAGACCGTATCGCAACCTACGTCAGCTTCGGTTAAGGCCAGGTTGTGTACTGGCACTGAGCTGGCTGTCGGGGGGCTGCCAGTTCAGTGCAGACGCCGCGAACCCTGTGTCGCGGCGCATGGTCTGTGGCCGATATTGCGCTTAGTTGTCGCCAAGAGCGCGCATTTGTTCGTTTGCCCATTGCACAGCTTCATGGTACTTGTCTGGTAACACTTTAGGTTCCAGTTTCAGTTTGGCGATGGCGGTATTGGACTCCTGCCACTCGGCGCGTTCATAACATTTTACCAATGCCAGATACTCGCTTAACAAACCTGGCTCACCCATCAGTGCGTCTTTGATGTCTTTGGACAAAGGCAGCTTTGCCATCACCGAGGACATTGGCTCATCGAGAATTGCGTCCATCAATGACATCATGCCGGTCAGGAAGGCTTTGGCGGTATCCGTCTGGCGGTGCAAAGTGGCAATGCCTTCAGCAAATTTAGCCCGGGTCATCGCCAGACGCATCAGTTCAGCCGGTTTTTCACTGGAGACTTGTGCGGTAAACAGCACTGACAGAAACTTTTTCAGTTCGACTTGGCCCAGTACCACTAGTGCCTGCTTGATGGTTTCGATCTCTGAGCGCCGTTTAAACACCGCGCTGTTGCTATAACGTAATAATTTATATGATAAATTTACGTCACGTTCAAAAATGGTAGTGATTTGTCCAAGATCCATTTCAGACTTGGATGTTTCGTACAATAACTCGGCCAGCGTCATCTGTGCCGGCGACAACGCCTTGCTTTGCAGCATTTCCGGCTTTGAGAAAAAATAGCCCTGAAAATAACTGAACCCCATGTTCAGTGCGTTTTGAAACTCGGCATTGGTTTCGACTTTTTCGGCCAGCAGTTTGATATGCGGAAATGGCGCGACTGCCAGCAGGATTTGATCGATGGTTGCGGCATCAGTGCTGCGAAAGTCGACTTTGATAATGTCGATGAACGGATAAAAATGCCGCCAGACCGGTTGATGGATATAGTCATCCAGCGCGATGACATAACCTTCTTCTTTGAGCTGCTGCACTTCGGCCAGCAGTCGTTTCCCAGGTTGCACAGTCTCCAGGATTTCCACAACCACCTGTTCTTTGGGCAACATGCTGGGAAATTTCTTGAGCAGGGTATCGAGGGTGAAATTGATAAATCCGGGCTTGTCACCGAGAAAATCATCGAGGCCAAAATTAAACTGGCTGCCAGCGATCATTTTTGATGTCGCCTCATCTCCGTCTATATCCGGAAAAACATTTGCCAGCCCGTCCCGGAATAACAATTCGTAAGCATACAGATTTTTTTCCCGGTCAAGGATCGGTTGGCGGGCAGCGTAGAAATACATAACAGCTTGGGTCCTCAGCATTAGCTTCATTTGCAATGTAGCAAAGAACAACAATGGCTGGCTAATAAAATTTGTTGGTTTTCGTCAACAGGATAGCAGCTCAGCCAGTGCGGCTGAGCTGCTGAGGTTTCAGCGGTTCAGCTCGGTTT
This sequence comes from uncultured Chromatiaceae bacterium, assembly GCA_937978655.1. Taxonomy (GTDB): domain Bacteria; phylum Pseudomonadota; class Gammaproteobacteria; order Enterobacterales; family Alteromonadaceae; genus Pararheinheimera. Next base: position 3,031 of record CALJUX010000067.1, on the reverse strand, counting down.
CAAGCTGGTTGAAATGTTGGTCAACGATGGCGCCCGGCGCTTTGGTCAGTAGACTGACCAGCACAATAGCGAGGGTGGCAAACACAACGCCCGGCACCATGGAGTAGAGGAAATCATTCAGTTGTTGTCCGTTAATCTGCAGGGGCGTGAACACCCAGAACAGCACCGTCAACGCGCCGACAACCATCCCCGCCAGTGCGCCGGCCATTGTCATCCGCCGCCAGTAGAGACTGATCAGGATCACCGGGCCAAAAGCGGCGCCAAAGCCTGCCCAGGCATTGCCGACCAAATCCAGAATTGAACTGCTGCGATCAAGCGCAATCCAGACGGCAACGACTGCGACCAGCAAAACTGACAGTCTTCCGACCAGCACTTGCGTTTTATCTGACGCCTGCTGGTTCAGAAAGGTCTTATAAAAATCCTGGGTCAGGGCGCTGGACGTGACCAGCAACTGACTGGAAATCGTGCTCATCACCGCAGCCAGCAGTGCGGCCAGCAGGAACCCGGTGATAAAGGGGTGGAACAGCACTTGTGACAACATGATAAAAATAGTTTCAGGATCGGCCAGGGGTTGTTTGGTCTGATGCACATAGGCGATACCGATAAAACCGGTGGCGACAGCGCCTCCCAGCGAAATAATCATCCAGGACATGCCGACACGCCGCGCGACCGGGAAATCTTTCACGGAGCGGATCGCCATAAAACGCACGATAATATGCGGCTGACCAAAATATCCCAGACCCCATGCCAGCAGCGAGATGATGCCAAGCACACTGGTGCCGGTGAACAAATCCAGATGATTAGGATTCAGGGATTCAACAATACTAAAAGCGGTATCGAGGTCGCCGACGACATTTAAAGCCACCAGCGGCACCATCACCAAGGCCAGAAACATAATAATGCCCTGCACAAAATCGGTCATACTGACGGCCAGAAAGCCACCAAGCAGGGTATAGGCAATCACCACTGACACTGTCAGCGCCAGACCGTAGAAATAGTCGAGCTGGAATACGCTTTCAAACAGCTTGCCGCCAGCCACGACGCCTGATGCGGTGTATAACGTAAAAAATACCACGATCACGACGGCAGAGATAAGCCGCAGCATGCGGGTACGGTCGGCGAAACGATGTTCAAAATAGTCCGGTAACGTGATGGAATCATTGGCAATTTCAGTGTAAATCCGAAAGCGTGGTGCCAAAAACAGGTAGTTGGCCCAGGCGCCGAGGATCAGGCCAACCGCCAGCCAGATCTGCGAAATGCCGGCCGCGTACAACGCGCCGGGTAATCCCATTAATAACCAGCCGCTCATATCGGACGCGCCCGCCGACAACGCGGTGATGCCAGGCCCGAGCTTGCGGCCGCCTAACATATATTCAGATAAATTGCTGCTGGACTGCCGGTAAGCATAAAGTCCGATGGCCAGCATTGCGACGAAATAAATCGCAAGCGCCAGAATTGTGCCTGTTTCCACGAAGATTCCTCGACCTGTTGGTTTTTGTTATGGTGCCGGGGCTGGTATGGGTGCGGTGCAGGGCGCAGACCAGCCGGTATGACGCGGTCATGCTAACAATAGTCACCGCCAAGGACCAGCAGTTTTCCGTGAACTGCGGCCTGGCTGCTACCAGTGACGGTCAAATGTTAAATTTTAGTGACTTAAGCAGCGCAGGTCCGATTTGTGCCAGCAGCTGTGGCTGCTCAGCGACCATCACCAGATGGTGGCGGGCGGTGGTGACTGACTTGCCAAAAAAACGGGCATCGGCGAATTGGCTGGCACTGGTGTCCGGTAGTCCGGGTTGTGCCGGCAACACAAATAATGTCAGCGGCTGACCGTCTATTTCCAGCACCAGGTGTAATGCGCGCACTCCCTCAAAATGGCAAAAGCGTGCATATACCACGGGCATGGTTAACGCTGCGGTGACGCCGATCTCTGCGAAAAGTGGCTGCACGCTGTCGGCATTCAGTGGGGTGGTCGCGCCAAGTGCGGCCAGTTCGTGGTAGACATGCCCAAGCGCCTGCTGACCTAAATCCGCGCTGAGTGCCGGCGGTTGTGCCTGCCAGAACCACAGCGACAGCAGCAACGCCGCAGCACTGGCATAGGGCCAGGGCCGACGATACCAGCGCACGGGTTGCAGACGTTGTTGCAGCAGAATGCGATCGGCCAGTTGGGCAGGGACATCCACGTTGAGCAGTTGTTTGCACCATTGGTCCTGCTGTAATAACTCCTGTTGCAGTTGCGCCAGCTGCGGATCATCACTGAGTTGTTGCGCACTGACACGGGACGGATCCTGATACAGGGCCCGGCGCAAAGAGAGATTATCCATGTAAAGAGACTCCGTCAGGGTAGTCGGGTTGCAGCTGTGCCCTTAACTGGGCGCGGCCGCGAAACAGACGGGTGTTAACTGTATTGAGATTAAGCCCGAGCACTGTGGCAATTTCGTCGCCGGTCATGCCGAACAACAGCTGCATCACCAGCGGTTCGCGGTAATCTTGCGGCAGGTTCAGCAGCAGTCGATGCAGCCGGTCCGTCGCTACTGCATGTTCCGGTGAGGGGCTGCTGGTATCGACCAGGCTGTCCTGTTCGACCTCGGTATAATCCAGTTGTTTGCGTTCAAAGCGCCGCGCATTCTCGTGGCGCAGAATGGTCAGCAGCCAGGCCTTGGCGGCGCCGGCTTCCTGCAACTGCGGCAGGCTTTTCCAGGCCCGTAAAAAGGTGTCCTGCACCAGATCCTCAGCGATACTAGCTGAGCGGCACAACCACCAGGCATAGCGGTACAAATCGGCAGTGTAAGCCCGCACCAGAGCTTCGTAACGTTGTTGTGCGCTGTTCATCCGAACTCCGCAAATAAGCGACATCACAGCATAGACCGGCAGGCCTGCCGTTTTTGTGCAGGCCTGCAGAAAAAAATTCAGCGGCGCGGATAAAGCGGGGCGAGTCCGGCTTTGCTGGTCTGCGGCTGATGATGGAAATGCGCCCAGGCTTCCAGCAGCGGCTGGCCTTGCCAGCTGCTTCCTGCCGGCTGATATCCCTGAT
>CALJUX010000066.1 GCA_937978655.1 uncultured Chromatiaceae bacterium | reverse complement strand
AAACAAAAACAACTAAGAAAACCCATTCCCCGTTGAAGCGAGCCGATGCAAATCAGCGGTTTGAGGTTTTAAGACGGCGGGTGTCTGAGCAGGCTGACGGTAGCAGCCTGCGAGTTACGCCGGCGCCTCAAACTGTTGATTTTCATCGGGCTTTCGAGCGGAACCGGGTAGCGCATTTTCTTTGGTTCCTTTCTTTTGGCAAGACAAAAGAAAGGAACTCACCGTCAGGTGAAATCTTTGCTAGACAGTCTTCCAGATGCAGGAAAAAACGAAAAATAAACCAAACGCCGCCCGCAGGGCAAAGCACCAGCGTCAGCAACAAGGAACTCACCGTCAGGTGAACTCTTTGCTAGACGGTCTCACCGAAGGGGAAAAAATGATTATTGAAACCCAAACCGCCACCCGTCAGGAAAAAAAGCATGCCGCCGGGCATCAAATCCCTTCGCCTAAAAACACCCGGCTGTAGCGTGGTTTTAACCAGGTGTGCTGGCCGACGGACAGCCCCAGCTGTTTGAAGCGGGTTTTATCCAGTTCGACATGGATGATCTGGTCGGCTTGTTGTGACTGCAGTTCGAGCCGCACTGTGGGGCCGACCACTGTGATAAGGTCGAGCCGCGCGGCGATCGCGTCTTCTTCTTTGGCATGTAGCACGTCGATTTCGTGTGGGCGCACATAAGCGAGGCCTGGCTGTTCCAATTGCGCGGCTTCGGCCGGCAAGTCGGCGCTGCTGGGTTGTACCAGCTGGTCACCGTCGCGTACCCTGGCGTGAAACAAATTCACTGTGCCTAAGAATTCGTAGACAAATGGATTGGCCGGATGGTCGTAGACTTGTTCCGGCGTGCCGTCTTGCTCGACGCGGCCTTTGTTCATCACCACAATGCGGTCGGCGACTTCCAGCGCTTCTTCCTGGTCGTGCGTGACAAAGACTGAAGTCACATGAATTTCGTCATGTAACCGGCGTAACCAACGGCGTAATTCGGCGCGTACTTTGGCATCCAATGCGCCAAAAGGCTCATCGAGCAGCAGTACTTTCGGTTCCACCGCTAAAGCGCGGGCCAAGGCGATGCGCTGACGCTGACCGCCGGAGAGCTGCGACGGATAACGGTCTGCCGTCCAGTCCAGTTGCACCAGTTCCAGCAGTTTCTGCACTTTTTTCTGAATTTCAGCATTGGACGGGCGGAATTTCTTTGGCTTGACACTTAAACCAAAACCAACGTTTTCGGCCACCGTCATATGTTTAAACAAAGCATAATGCTGAAAGACAAAACCGACGCCGCGTTCACTGACATGACGGTCGCTGATATCTTCGTCGTTAAATAAAATGCTGCCGCTGTCGGATTGCTCCAGGCCGGCGATCAGGCGTAACAGCGTGGTTTTACCGGAGCCGGACGGGCCGAGCAATGCGGTCAGTTCACCGCTTTTAATCGACAGGCTGACATTGTCCACGGCTTTAAAATCGCCGAAATTCTTCCGCAGTTGCCGGACTTCAATACTCATAATGACTCTGCCACAGAAGTGTTGTCAGAACGGACGGTCGCCTGCCAGGGCCCAAGCTCAGCGCGGATTAACGCCTGTTGCAGCCATAAGCTGTAGCGTTGCCAGCGGGTTAATCGGGTCTGTTGCATCTGCGCCTCCGTTTAGACATCTATATGCCTAATATCTAAGAGCCTGCATTAAAACAGAGCGCATTAATAACTTTAAATACTTTTTCGGAGCAGGATATAACTGAAAAGTTATATGAGGGGCTTTGGTAGGGAGTGCGTGTGACGTACGGTGTGTGATGCCCAGCGGGCTTTGCGTGGTGACAGCATGTACGGCGGCGCTTTGCTTGCCGATACCTACGGCCCCGATAGGAGCGTAGGTACGTGCAAGCGTCAGCGTCGCCGTACGACAGTGGTTGACGATTACCGTTTTAACACGGCTTCCAGCTGCTGCAACGGCACCAGTTTCAGGTTTTGCCCGGCTTCCGGCATGCGGTTGCGGCCATCCTGAATGGCAATGGCGCCAAATGGGAATGCCGGACCCAGGCTTTTCACTGTGAGATCCAGGCCGTCGGTTTCTGAGCTGCCGTCAATGCGAAGCGTTGGATTGGTGCCAACCCGAAAGCGCTGCACAAAGGCATAAGGCGGCGTGGCCTGATAGAGCACATAACTGTCATTGCCCTGGCTCGAGATCAGTAGCAGTGGTTGCGGTTGCCCGGTAAAAGTGCCGGCCGGCAATAACGCCATGCCTTCTACGTCGGCCACCAGCGGGCCTTCAGCTTCATTGGCGTTGATCACCAGTTGCCCGTCAGCAGATGCTGTAGCATCGGCGGCAAACTGCCAGACGCCGACATCTTCTTCACCCACATAAAGCCGGTGATGTTGATCGTCGGCCACACAACCTTCCGGTTGTGATGGCACTTTGAGTGAGCGCACCAGTTGTCCTTGCCATTGAGTGCCGTTGGAACTGAAGCGGAACTGATCGATGCGGCCGCTTTTATCATTGACAAAGGCATAGATTTCATCGGCTTTGGGCTGGTACAGACACATGCCGTAGATATCCGCCAATTCGGTCAGAACCTGGCCGGCGTCATGTAACAAGCCCGCCGCATCAATGGCAAAGAGTTGCAGGCTGTTATTGTTGCGAAGGCTCGCCACGGCGATATCGTGTGGTTTGCCCTGCCAAGGCAGGCCATACCGCACATCGACATTGTTCAGCCGGCCGACCGGCAGCTGCTGCACCCGTTCCCCTTGCAGGTTATACACCTCAAGGCCGGAACGTTTATCGGTGGCCAGAATACGGCTGCTCGCCGGATTGCTGGCGTGATGCCAAAACGCCGGGTCGTCGATGACATCGCCGCGGGTGGCGGTTGCGGCGGTTTCCAGCGTGGCCTGCAGCTGCGGGAACACTGTCGCCGTTGTGGTTTGTTGCGGCAGCAGCTGCATTGGCAATGTGGTTGTCAACAGTGGCCGCACATCTAGTAAATGCGCCGGCTCGGCGGCAAATTGCAGCGCAACCGAGGATTGGTCGTATTGCCATGCCATGCTTTGCAGCGCCAGATCCGTTGGCAGTGAATACGCCGTTGCACTGAAACTATCCTCAGTCGCTGGCGCGAAGCGCAGCAGCCGGGCTGGCTCTGCTTCCAAGGCCAGCAACTGACCGTCAGGTAACAGCTGCAGTGCGCTGATTTCGCTTTGAATCGCGCCAAAGGGTCGGCGCGCCTGCATCAGCGTGCCGGCTTCGTCGGATTCTGCTTCGGCATTAAAGCGCCATAAACCCTGCGGCTCGCTGACGTATAGCACGCCTTTACTGCTATCTACTGCGCAAGATTTGGCGTCATACGGCAGGTTCAGTACCCGCATCGGCAGCGGCTGTGGCAGCCACTGGTCTTGCTGTTGTAACAGCAGCTGGTCGGCACCGCCACGGTCACCGATAACAAACAGGCTCAGCTGCTGATTTTCTTTGCTTTGATAAAAGCACAAGTCCTCAGCAACCCGGCTGGTCAGGGTGTAATTAAAGCGCGGTGTGAGTGTGCCGGCCTGATATTGCCACAACCATAACTGTTGCGTTTCTTTATCCACGGCAGTGATCAGCAGCTGGTCTGCCTGCGGTTGTAACAGCGTCAGCCGTTCAAAACGGCCGGCAGCGCTTGCCTGCACTTTGCCTGCTGCGTCCAGTATTTGCAGTGTGTTGGCGTCGGTGCGCAGCTGCAGCGCCTGGTCCGCCACAGTGGCTTGAGCGCTATAGGTGCCGCTGATGGCCAGCTGTTGCAACACGAGCGGGCTGGCTGCTGCGCTGTGACTGGCAGCAGCCGCCTCCGCCGGTGCGTGCTGCTGACAACCGGCTACAGCCAGCAGCGCTGTGCCGCTCAGTAAGGTGCAAACAACACGGACGTTTTTTACCAAAGCAGGTGTTACTAAAACAGGATATTTCATTGGATCTGCTCCCATCTTAGTGACTGATTTGCAGGCCAAGCGCAAAGCTGCGGCCGTATTGTTCATATTGGAAATTGGCATTGCGCTGTCCGGTATAAGCGTAATAAGGCTCGTCATTGAGGTTGACGATGTTGAAATACAGCTGCACTGAGTCTGACCACTGATATTTACTGGAGAAATCCAGCTGCAGATGGTCGTCGGCATAGACGTCATAAGCCGCATCATCCAGCGCGCCGACTTCGGCCAGATAGGCCGATTTATAGTTGGCAGCAAGGCGCAGGCTTAAAGCGTCAGTTTCATAACCAATGGCAATATTGGCAGTGCGGTCGGACTGGCTTGGCAACGTAATATCGCGCTGTTGCCATTGTCCGTCATCGAGATACCCCAGGCTGGCATCCGAGCGCGTCAGCGTCAGGTTAGCCGACAACAGCATCCGGTCCAGCCAGTTGCCAAAACCAGAGAGTTGATGCACGGCATTGAGTTCAATACCGCTTAAAGACGCTTGGTCGCCATTGCGATAGGTTTCTGCCACGGCGAAGTTTTCATAACCGGTGCTGCCAGCCAGGTCGGCCTGATAAATAAAGTGCTGAATATCTTTGTAAAACACCATGGCAGATAACACACCAAGGCCGTCGGCATAATATTCAATACCGAGGTCGAGGTTGTCTGAGGTCAGTGATTTCAGTTCCGGATTCCCAAAGCTCGCTTCCAGTTCACCGTCATCTTCTTCCAGCAAATAGGCCGGTGCTAATTGGGCAAAGTTCGGCCGGACCAGCGATTTGCTGTATGACGCGCGGATTTGGGCATGGTCATTGAGCTGATAGCGGCTGATCAGCGCCGGCAACCAGTCGCCGTGGCTGGTGTCGGCGCGGGTTGCTGTGAAACTGTCCTGTTCACCGTCATAACGAATGCCGCTGCTGTCGCGCTGTTCATGCTCATAACGCGCGCCGGCGACTAAATGCCACAGGTCACCTTCCCATTGTGCCATCAGGTAAGCGGCGCTTAACTGCTCGTCGGCGCTGAAGTTATTGATGGCGGATTCGACATCATCGATATAATCATCTTTGTCTAAGCTATTGACCAGGCTATAAATACTGGCGGCATCTATCGCCGGACCAAAGCGGGCAGGGGCAAAATCAACGCTGCTGTTGCTGTATTGGCTGAGGCTCAGTGCTTTGACGCCGGCATCGGCGAAATCTTCAAAAGCCCACACCGTTTCACGGGCCGTTTTTTCGCGCTGACTGATTTTCAACCCGGTCTTTAACTGCCAGACACCTTCGCCAGCGATAAACTCGCGGCTTAAATCGGCCCGCAGATTGTGCTCCTGCTCTTTGGTGTAGGTTTCGCCCATCTCGACTTCGTCGATGTTGTAACCCTCGGCCAGATAAGCCGCATCCGGCGCAATCAATTGCAGCATGTCGCTGCCCTGAAAACCGAGGCCGGTTTTGAACTTCTGGGTGAAAGCGGCACCGGCAATATTAAACGGCGTGTCTTCATCGGCCTGGCTGCTGCCGGCTTCCAGTTGCCATTCATAAGCGCCTTGTTGCTGTTTAGTCCCGAGCACCACAGCGCTGATGCTTTGCTGTTCTTCGCGTTGTTTCAGTTCCCGCACCAGTTTGCCTTTACCGGTGGCGCCGGCCAGCTGCGCGCTGTCGAACTCGGTGATCAGTGCCTGGCGGCTTTCATCGTCGGTAAAGCGGCTATACAAAGTGCGGACATAATATTCGGTCAGGCTGTCGGGTCTGTAGTCGGCGTTCAGTGCCAGACCTAAGCGCTCGCGGCTGATGAGATAGTCACGTTGTTCAAATTCTTCCAGTGCCGCTTTGTCATCGGCAAAATCCCATTTGCCGCCGGTTTCGCTGTTGTCAGAGCCAAATTTACGTTTGGCGATGCTCGCAGCAAAGGCAATGCCGAGGCTGTCGCTGTTGTCACCCACATCAAACAGCCGGGTCACCACGCCGGACAGTTTTGGGCTTTGTTTGTCGACCAGGCTGTTGTGGCCGGCTTCAGCAGTGAAGCTGTAGAAATCATGACTACGGTCAAACGCCGATAAGCTCTTGATTTCAATAGTGCCGCCTAAAGAGCCGGCCGGCATATCCGGTGTCAGTGTTTTGCTGACTTCAACCGATTCGAGTAAATCGGACGGGATCACATCAAGCGCAACTGCGCGCCGGCCCGCTTCCGGCGCTGCCAGCGAAGTACCGTTATAGGTGACGGCATTGTAATCAGGTGCCAGACCACGCACACGGACAAACCGGCCTTCGCCCTGGTCGCGCTCCACGGACACACCGGCCAGGCGCTGCAAGGCTTCACTGGCGTTACTGTCCGGGAATTGGCCCATTTCGTCAGTGCTTGCCACCGTGACAATGCCGGCGGCATTGCGCTGCCTGCTCAGCGCCTTACTGACGGCGCCGGATTGCCCGGTCACTTCGACATGCTCCAGGCTGTTATCGACGGCGCGCAGTTTAATATCACCGAGCTGCAACGGATCGGCGGCGATAATCACCGCTTGCTCCGCCATTGCTGCGCCGACATAACGCACCTGCAGCGTGTAGCTGCCGGCTGGTAATTTCGGAAAGACAAACCGGCCATCGGCAGCCGTGGTGCGGCTTAGATTCAGTTCGCGGATCACCACTTCAGCACCGGGTAGCAGGCGCTGTTGGTTGTCGGTGATACGGCCACTTAATGCAGCATCGGCATATGCCATGCTGGTTGTCGCAGCAGTTAAACAGAGGCCAAGCGAAATCGCCCGGCTCAGCCGGTGCGGATGGAACAGAGGTTGAGCTTTCATAACGTTTTCCAGAGCTGAAGGTCAATTTTCTGACAGCCATTGTGCGAAGGCTGTGTGACAGCCACGCGGCCAAAAAACCGATGTGCTGTGCCGGGCGGACCCGGGTCTTTGCAGCGCAAACCCCGGCCGGATTTGTCATCCGGCTGTCACAGCACTGTCACAGTGCCTGTCGACAATCACAGGTTTAAACTGCAGCGGTTTAGCGCAGAGGGCGATTTTGATGTGGCGATATCACCGGCAAAAACTCAGTGTCTGTCTGCTGTTACTACTGGCGGTGCTGGTGCTGGCATTTCAGCAAGGGGAGCTTAAAGCCTATAGCGTCCGCGACAGTGTCGACAGCCTGGGCGAAGCGGTGACGCTGGCGGTTTGTGGCGCCTGGCTCAGTCTGATTATCAGCAGCCGACCTGTGGGGCGTATCACCAACTATCTGTTTTTCGGCAGTTTTTTACTGCTGTTTTCCGCCACTTTAGATTTGGCCGACGAATTTCTGGATTATCCGCCAGAGCAGCGCCTGCTGAGCTGGCTGGAATCTTTTCCGGCACCGGTGGGCATGGTGCTGCTGACCATTGGCCTCTATGGCTGGCATCGTGAACAACAAGTGATTAGCCGGCAGTTACAAGGCCGCGAAGGGTTTTTACGTGACCATCAGCTGATTGATCCGCTGACCCAACTCTATGGCCCGGTGTATTTGCATGCGGTGCTGAACCGCGAGATGAAGCTACGTCAGCCCGGCCAGTCTTTATGTCTGATTTTGCTGGATATTCATGGCTTTGCGGCTTTTAACCGCCAGTTTGGCATTGCTGCCGGCGATGCAGTGTTGCAACGGCTGGCGATTTGGTTTGCCGGACAATTAAAACCGGAACAAGTGATTTGCCGTTATGCCGGCGATTGTTTTGTGGTGTTACTGCCAGACACACCGCCGAGCCGGGCTGAGCTGTTGTGCCAGCACCTGCAAAGCCAGTTGCCGGCGATTTGTTCTCAGCCTTTGGCACTACAGACCGTGGTATTGCCCGTACCCGGCACTGTAGCCAGCGCAGCGGCAGTGCTGCAGCAAGCTGAGCAGGCGCTGGTGCAGCGCAAAATACAGCCGCTTGCCGCGGTAAAGGCCTGGTACTGATGCGGCGTCCGGGCAGTTACAGCCAAAAGCAGCTGTTAGCCGGGCATGGTGTCGCTGATTTATTGCAGGCAGCGCAGCGGCGTGGTGTGTTATCGCATCAGCTGCTGGCGGGAACCCGCTTATTTGAGGCCGATTTGCAAAAACCGCAATGCCGGATGGATTTTGTCGCGTTACGGCAACTGCTGGCGAACTTAACCAAAGTACCGAGTCCGGAACTGCCGGCGGTGATCGCACAGGCAATATTGCTGAATCCACAGATCCCGCTGTGCCGGCTGGTTTTAGCCGCTCCCACGCTGAATAAAGCACTGCGGTATTTGTGGTTTTATCGCCAGCAGCTGTGGCCGCTGTGTTTTCCGCTGCTGCAATGGCAAGGCGCAACTCTGCGGCTGACTTTGCTGCCGGCGGTTGGTATGGGGCAGGCACAGCCGTTGGCGCTGGCCATTTGCCAACAGTTTTTGCTGGCGCTTTGTACGGCGCGTCAGGTACAAGGTGAGCCAGGTCGCGCGCCTGCTGCAGCACAGACACTGCAGCTGATGTCGGCACAGCTCGCGCAGCCGCTGCCAGAGTATCAGCGCGCACAGTGCCGGCAGTGGCGGCAGATTTGTTGTCAGCAGGCGAAGTTGTTGCCGCGTGAGCCGGGCCTGCTGGAATGGCTGAGCCGGCAGCAACTGCGGCGTTTACCAGATTGGTTAAGCCCGGATGAAGCTGCTGCTTTGTTACATCTGCACCCGGCAGCGTTAAAAAGACTGCTGGCAGAACAAGATTGCAGTTTCAGCCAGTGGCAGGACACTCTGCGCAATCAGCTGGCGCTGTGCTGGTTGTCGCAGCCGGAACTGTCGAACCGGCTGCTAGCAGCCCGGCTGGGTTATTCGGATGAACATAATTTCCGTCGCGCTGTGAAGCGCTGGACCGGTTTATTGCCGAGCGCTTTTCGGCCCGGCTGAACTTAGTACCGACCGAACCTAGTAAAAGTATCAGCCGCGCTGCGGATGATGGCTGACAAATTCCTGATCCGGCAGTTTGGCGCGATAGTCGCCAAATTCGCTGAGTAAAGCGGCGATCTCGCGTTCGGTAAAACCAACCCGGTCAAAATGACTGGCCAGTTCTTCCATGCTGGCGCCCTTGGCGAGCATACGCTGACCGGTTTGCAGATGAATATTGCGGACAAAATCTGAAGTCATCATAAGTTCCTGCTGTGTGGTAACCATCGCAGGGCGCATCTTGCCGCTGGTACAAGTCAGGCAAATGACAACTTCTTTACAAATCGAATAGGGCGTGTTGACGGTTGGTGTTTGTTTTTGCAGCGGTTTGGCGGCTTTTATGCAAGGCAATGCGAGAGCGGTGTAGTGATTCTACATAAACGAGCATTAACGCCGCAGAAGAGCCGCCAAACGCTGCCCAGCGGGTTCGTTTGGTGGTGCTTTGGGCTTTGTGGCCTGCATGGATGCAGGTCAGGGGCGAGAGCAGGAGCGGTAGCTTCATTCGTTGCTTACATAGAATCACTATGCTACGCGCCTCGTTTCGCACCCAAAACGCCACCACCACGCGGTGGCCGAAACGAACAAAATCTAACCACCAAACGTCAACACGCCCTAATAGTCGGCGGCGTGGGATAAAGTCAGTCGGCCAAAACCAATGCAGTCTTCGCCTGAATACAGCAGGTCAGCACTTCGCCGGCGGCCAGTGGTGCGGCCGGGTCCAGCATTTGGATCACTTCGCCTTTAATCAGACGTTTTTTGCATAAACCACAAGAGCCGCCGCGGCAATCTGAAGGAATACCGGCGCCGGCGCTGTTCAGTGCATCCAGTACAGAACTGAAACCGGCCGAATCGGCGCTGATCTCGCCATATTGCAGCAAACAGCTTTGCGCAGAAGCACCGGCACTGAACAGTTCATAATGCAAAGTCACGCCCGCTTTGGCCAAATCGGCGCTGAGCTGCGCGGTCATCGCCGCATTGGCGCAGCAGTAATAACTGGCCCGGCGGCCGCCCAGCGCTAATAGCTGCGTCGCGTTAATGCGGCCGCGTTCACCATGCCAGCTGGCATCTGGCTGGGATAACACCGGCAGGTAATGCAGACCAGGTAAACGGCTTAATAAGCGGTGAAATAACAGATCGGCGGCGGTACGCGTCTGATAAACCAGCGTCACCGGCCGGCGCTGGCGCAGTGCCTGATATGCCATCGCCAGCATCGGCGTAATACCAACACCTCCAGCGACCAGCACCAGCGGTTTGCGGCTGCGCTTCAGCACAAAATGGCCTTTGGGCTCACTGACTTGCAGCAAATCACCGGCCTGAACTGTGTCGAACAGCTGACAGCTCAGGCGTCCGCCGGTTTCGGCTTTAATCACCAGCCGGTAAAAATGACTGTGATGGCAATCCTGTGCCAGCGAATAAGCCCGGCTGACGGGTTTCCCGGCGGCGTCAGTACTAAAGAGCTGAATGTGTTGTCCGGCGCGGGCCGGTGGCAGCGCCTGACCGTCCGTTGCAACCAGGGTGAGCTGGAGGTAACGGCTTTGACGGCGTACCCGGCTCACCTGCAGTGTGAGCGCTGGCTGATGCTGTTGTTGCGCCTGCCGGTATTGCCACCATCGCACAGCAGCGCACAGGCTCCAGCCCGCCGGAACTATCAGCATCAATATCAGGGCTATAAAAACAATCATTAAAAGACCATTGGATATCAGTGTGTTATCAGCCGTCTTGAGGCCAACATCAGAAGATGCAGCATATCATGCCATCGGATCAAATGCGAATTGTTATCATTTAATGAGGATCATTACAATTAGTTACAAGTGCAGCCGGTCAATTAATCTGTTTCTATAATTGGATCAAATGTAACAAAGTGGTACTCTCTTAAACGTTTCAAAATCAGGCTTGTTGTTTTGTTGTTATGTCTGGCAAAAATTCCCTATTTCAGGTTCTGACAGAATTTCACAAAACCGGAAAAATTTTCTCTTCTGCGTCTGAATTGCTGCTAATAATTAAACTTCATTTAACTTGAGCGAATTCTGATTCTGTTCATATAGTTAGTTTGCGTCTGGCTAGTTCTTTGCGCGGAAAAAATGTCGCCAAACCAGCCCTTGTCACAGGAAATAATCATGGCACAACCTGATCAACAGCATGTTTTCCCTTCATTCGTTTTGGCCGGCGCCTTGTTGTTTATTTGCGCTTTATTACTGCTGAGCCCGGCGTCGATGGTCGTGCGTCTCGGTGGCACTGGCGGCGGCGTTCTGGGGTTGGTCCCAGTTACAAAAAGCGTTGCAGCAAGCCCGGCAACAGGCGCAGGCGCAGCAGCAAAACATCGTTGACCTGCAGGCGCAGCAGGATGACGTGCAGCTGCAACAACAACAGTTTTTACAGGCCGTATTACCGGTCTGGCGCGACCAGCAACAGATGGCGTCACATCAGCTGGAGTCCGCAGTCACCGCTTTAGTTGGTCAGTTTCATGGCATTTATGACCAGCTGCAACAATCCATTCAGTCGTCGCGTTCAGCCACCGGTGGCCATACTGGCCTCGCCGATGTGGTGCAACAAAGCGACCGCAATCTGACCGCTATTGTCAGCCTGCTGCGGGAGGCGATGGCCAATCGCGATGAATTGTTGAAGGAAATCAATGCACTGGCAGCCATCACTGATGAGTTAAAAACGATGGGTGCTGAAGTGGCCGGTATTGCGTCGCAAACCAACTTATTAGCGTTAAACGCGGCGATTGAAGCAGCGCGGGCCGGTGAACAGGGTCGCGGTTTTGCCGTAGTGGCGGACGAAGTGCGGACCTTGTCGTCCCGCTCTGGTGAAACCGGTGCCCGCATCACCAAACGTATCGATGATGTCAACGAAATGCTCAAACGCACGCTGGCGCGCACTGCGCAATTCACTGAACAGGACGAGCAGCGCCTGCAGCATTCGGAAGTGTCTATTCAGCAGGTGCTGGGTGACTTTAAACAAGTCGCCAGCGCCATTCTGGCGTCGTCTGAACAGCTGGAAAGCAGCAGCCTGAATGTGCAACACGAGATCAGTGAAGTATTAACGTCGTTGCAGTTCCAGGACCGGGTCAGTCAGATTTTGGCGCATGTCAGTGCCGATATCGACAAACTGCAGCAGTCATTGCAGCGCAGCGATGGCCTGAGTCAGCTTGACCGGCAGCAATGGCTGCGGGATATCGAAAAAACCTACACCACTTTAGAACAGGTCGCAGTGCACGGCGGCAAAAAGGCGTCGCAGGGCCCGGCCAGTTCAGACATTACTTTTTTCTAGGGACAGCTATGAGCAAAACCATTCTGATTGTGGATGATTCGATTTCGATCCGACAAGTAGTCGGCATGGCGCTGCGCGGCGCCGGCTTTGAGGTGATTGAAGGCGTGGATGGCAAAGATGCGCTGACCAAATGTGATGGCCGCAAAATTCATCTGGTGATCTCCGACGTCAACATGCCCAACATGGACGGCATCACTTTTGTTACCGAGCTGAAAAAGCTGGCGGCTTACCGCTTTACGCCGGTGATTATGCTGACCACCGAAGGGTCTGATGACAAAAAAGCGGCCGGCAAAGCCGCAGGCGCCAAAGCCTGGGTGGTCAAACCGTTTAAAGCTGAGCAAATGCTGGATGCAGTCAACAAACTGATCTTGCCGTGAAGTGTTAACCCGATTGAGGAGCAACGATGGCGGTCACTATTGAACGTAAAGCGGATTTTCATATTCTGGTGTTTTCCGCCGAATTAAGTATTTTTTCAGTGCGTGATGATTTTGACAGCCTGAAAACCTTGTCGCAGGAAGCGGTGTCCCAGCTGATGATTGACCTCAGTCATGTGCAGGATTTTGACAGCGCCGGCCTGCAGTTATTGTTGTATCTGCGCCAGCAGCTGCAAAGCGAACAACCGCTGCGCTGGCTTGGTCTGGATAATCCGGTGATCAGCAAAGTGCTGGCATTATTTCGCCTCGATTTAACCGCGATGGAGGCCTGATGATGGATATGGCACAAGCCGAACAGATTTTTATCGAAGAGGCGCAGGATTTGTTGCAGGTGATGGAAACCTGCCTGCTGGATATTGAAGGCGGCGATGCAACACCGGCTGACCACATTGCCGCAATTTTCCGCGCGGCCCATACCATCAAAGGCTCTGCCGGTTTATTTGGTTTTAACACTGTGGTTGGTTTTACCCACAGTGTGGAAAGTGTGCTGGATAAAGTCCGCGATAACAAACTGCAGATGGATGCGCTGCTGGTCAGTCTGTTACTGGACTGCCAGCAGCATATGGCGCAGATGATTGCGGCGTTAAGCTACCCGGCGCTGGCGGTGAATGCGGCACAAGGCACTTTTTTACTGGAGCAGCTCGGCACTTATCTGCAAGCACCAAAAGACCTGGCACCGGCGCCTGTTGCGGCGCAAACGGCGGCGGCCGATGCCTGGTCTGTTGACGTGGCCTATGGCCTGGATGTGTTTCGCGACGGCATGGACCCGGTGTCACAGCTCAGTTATCTGACGACGCTCGGTACGCTGGAGCAAGTGTCGCTGCAGTACAGTTTTCCGGCCGACTTTGACCCGGAAAGCTGCTATTTGCATTTGCAGTTGCAGCTCAAAACCGGCGCCGGCAAACAAAAAATCGAAGACGTCTTTGAATTTATTCAGGAATCCAGTCAGGTTCAGATTAAACCGCCGTTAACCGTGGTCGAGCAGCTTGAGCACACGCCGTTGCAGCCGGAGAAACTTGGTCAGCTGCTGGTCGATGCCGGCGCTGTGACACCGCGCGAACTGGAGCAGGTACTGGAACTGCAAAAACAACAGACGCACAGCTCTGTCGGTGAATTGCTGGTGCAACAAGGCGCGGTGCCAACCGCCGTGGTTGAAGCTGCCGTGAACCGGCAGGCGCATCAGGAACACAAAAGAGCCAGTGATTTTCAGGTACTCAAAGTCGAAGCGCGTAAGCTCGACCACCTGATCAAACTCATCGGTGAAATGGTCACGGCCGGTTCGGCCAATGAAATGCTGATCAGTCAGACCAACAACGAACAGCTGCAGGAAGCATTTTCCAGTATCACCCATCTGATTGAACAAATCCGCGACGGCGCGCTGAGCTTGCGGATGGTGCAGATTGGCGAGTCGTTCAGCCGGCTGAAACGCATTGTGCGCGACGTGTCACGCGAGCTTGGTAAAGACGTCGAACTGGATGTGGTCGGCGCTGAAACTGAACTCGATAAATCGATGGTGGAAAAGCTGTCCGACCCATTGATGCACATAGTGCGCAACGCGCTGGACCACGGCATTGAGCCGGTCGATATCCGCACCTACCGCGGCAAACCGGCGCAGGGCCGGCTGAAGTTGTCGGCTTACCATGAAGCCGGCGCTGTCGTGATTGAAATTCAGGACGACGGCGCTGGCCTCGATGCCAGCCGCATTCGCGCCAAGGCGGAAGAAAAGGGCCTGATCAGCAGCGAACAGGCGCTTAGTCAGGAAGATATCTACCGGCTGATTTTTGAGCCGGGTTTTTCTACCGCGGCGCAGGTCACTAATTTGTCTGGCCGTGGCGTGGGCATGGATGTGGTGAAGCGCAATATCGAAGAGCTGCGTGGCCAGATCCTGATTGATTCTGAACTGGGCAAAGGCGCGCGTTTTCGCATCCGGCTGCCATTGACGCTGGCGATTATCGATGGCTTTGAGGTCACTGTCGGCGACACCCATCTGGTATTGCCGGTCAATATGATCCAGGAATGCCTGGAGTTTGAGCATGCCGAACTGGTGGAAGACCGTAACTACCTGAATTTAAGGGGAGACGTGTTGCCGTTTGTCCGGCTGCGTCAGCTGTTTCAGCTACCGCAGCCGCCGGCCAGCCGGGAAAACATTGTGGTGGTGCAATATGGCCGCAGTCGTGCAGGCCTGGTGGTTGATACGCTCAATGGTGAATTACAGGCGGTGATCAAGCCGCTGGCGCCGATCTTCCGCTCGACGCATGGCATCAGTGGCTCGACCATTCTTGGCAGCGGCGATGTCGGTTTTATTCTGGATATTCCACAGTTAATTGAATACGCATGTTCCACCGAGTCGGCACGGTAAGCGGACTATCAGTACAAGAAGACAGCAGTTGAATCATACCGACCTTGAGGTTAACCGACAGCAATACCTGACCTTTCTGCTACGCGACGAATGCTTTGGCATCAGCATCGACACGGTGCGGGAAATCATTGAATACGCGCAGTTGACGACAGTGCCGCTGATGCCGGATTTTGTCAAAGGTGTCATTAACTTACGCGGCGATATTGTGCCCGTGATCGACTTGTCGATCCGGCTTGGCCGCAATGCACTGGAACTGAAAAACCGCACCTGCATCATCATTCTGGAGATCCCGTTTGAGGGCCAGCGCGTGGTGATCGGGGCCGCGGTCGACAGTGTCAACGAAGTGCTGGAAATAGGTAAAGAACAGGTCGAACCGCCGCCCAGTTTTGGCGCGCGTTTAAAAGCGCAGTTTATCCAGGGGGTCGTCAACGTCGAACAGAGTTTTGTGGTGTTGCTGCACGGCGACAAAGTGTTATCCATCGAAGAATTGGCTTCATTGATAGAAAACGTCAAACCCGAAAAGGGACGAGGTGAAAATGTTTAGTCGCATGAAAGTATCAGTCCGGCTGGCGACGCTGGCGGGCAGCATGATCGCATTAATAGTGTTGATTGGCGTGCTGGGCATTTCCGGTATGCAAAATTCCAATGAGGCGATGGCCAGTGTCTATAACGACCGTGTGGTGCCGCTGAAAGATTTAAAAGAAATCGCGGATATGTATGCGGTCAACGTGGTGGATACCGCGCACAAAGTTCGCAACGGTAATCTGGACTGGCAACAAGGGCTGGTGAATGTTGAGCAGGCGTACCAGATCATTCATGCGCGCTGGGATGCTTATCTGGCGACTTCGCTGGTGGATGAAGAGCAGGCGCTGGTCAATCAATTAAAACCGCTGCTGAACGAGGCAGACAAGTCGGTCGCCGTGCTGAAAAACCTGCTGCAAAGTAAAGATCAGGCCGGTTTGGATGCCTTTGTTAAAAATGAGCTTTACACCAGTATTGACCCGGTGTCCGAGCGTTTTTCTGCGTTAGTTGATGTGCAGCTGAAAGTGGCGGAAAAGTTCTACCAGGCATCAACCGATGAATTTGAAAGTACCCGTAGCATCAACATCGGCATTATCCTGTTTGCCATTGCACTCAGTGTAGTGCTGGGTGTGTTGATTGGCCGCAGTATCACCCGCCAGCTCGGTGGCGAGCCCAACTATGCTGAGGATGTGATTAGCAAAGTCGCAGCCGGCGATTTAACCGTACAGGTGCGGCTGCAGAACGGCGATGAAAGCAGCATGTTGTTTGCGATTTCGCAGATGGTGACTAAGTTATCGGAAATTATCGCTGAAGTCCGCTCGTCAGCCGACACCTTATCTTCAGCGTCTGAACAAATGAGTGCGACCTCGCAGTCGCTCAGTCAGGCGTCGTCGGAGCAGGCCGCCAGTATTGAACAAACCTCGGCGGCGATGGAAGAAATGACCGCATCGATCAGCCAGAATAACGACAACTCCAAAATCACTGAAGGTATCGCCAGCCAAAGCGCGGTCAAAGCGATCAGCGGCGGCAAAGCGGTTGGCGAAACGGTGCTGGCGATGCGGCAAATTGCCGAGAAAATCAGCATCATTGATGACATTGCTTATCAGACCAACCTGCTGGCACTGAACGCGGCGATTGAAGCCGGCCGCGCCGGTGAACATGGCCGTGGCTTTGCTGTGGTGGCGGCTGAGGTACGTAAACTGGCGGCACGCAGCCAGACTGCAGCCAAAGAGATTGGTGAAGTGGCTGGCAGTTCGGTCAAGCTGGCCGAACAGGCGGGTGTGTTGCTGGATGAAATTGTGCCGGGTATTCAGCGCACATCGGAACTGGTACAGGAAATTGCCGCGGCCAGTAACGAACAATCGGCTGGTGCCGGCGAAATCAATGATGCGATTGCGCAAATCACCATGGCGACGCAGCAAAATGCCGCTGCATCGGAGGAGCTGTCATCGACTTCGGAAGAGCTGACGCATCAGGCCGTGCAGCTGCAGGAATTAATTTCTTATTTCCAGATCACCAGCAACAAAACCAAACGCCGCGCCCAGCCGGCCCGTGCTCCAGCTGCACCGGTCCCCCGGGCGCAGAAAAAAGCCAAAACCGAGCAGGACGATGACGATTTTGACTTCGAAAATTTCTGAGTAAAAGCAACCAGAGCGCGGGAGTAACGGATGACGGAGCTGCTGATGCGGGAAGGCAGATTTATCAGTGATCAGCAGTTTAAGCAGATCCGTGACTGGCTGTATGATCGCTCCGGCATCCACCTCAATGCCACCAAAAAAAGTCTGGTGACCGGGCGGTTGTACAAACGCCTGACTGAACTGGATTTAGCCGATTTTGATGCCTATCTGCAGCTGTTGCAGAGCCCGCAACAGAGCAAAGAAGCCGAACTGGCGCTGAATCTGCTGACTACCAATGAGACCTATTTTTTTCGCGAACCCAAGCATTTTGATTTTCTGCAAAGCCTGATTGCTCAGGGGGATTTGAACAAAAGAGCCCGGATCTGGAGCGCAGCGGCGTCCACCGGCGAAGAGGCCTTCAGCATTGCGCTGGCACTGGCCAGCCAGTTTGGCCTGCAGGAGCCCTGGCAGGTGATTGGCACCGACATCAATACCAGAGTGTTGGAACGGGCACGCTCGGCAGTGTATCCGTTACAGGACAGCCATAAAATCGATCAGAGCTTATTAAAAGCCTTTTGTCTGAAAGGCATTGGCAAAGACGATGGCTGGTTCCGCATCCGGCCCGCAGTACGCCAGCATGTGCAGTTTCAACAGCATAACCTGATGCAGTCGCTGCAAACCAGCCAGAAATTTGACCTGATTTTTCTTCGTAACGTACTGATATATTTCGAATTAGAGGATAAAAAACGCATAGTGCTGAACATGCTGGAAGTGTTAAAGCCGGGGGGCTATTTATTGGTTGGTCACTCCGAGAGTATTCATGGCTATGACCCAAGGCTGGTGCAGCAACGCCCGGCCTGTTACCGGTATCTGCCATGATTGCCAATATTCGCGCCCGCACCGTGCATTTAGCGCCGGGGGATTTTATCAGCGGGACCGCCCAGGATCGCACAGTGATCACCGTGCTGGGGTCTTGTGTGGCGATGGTGCTTTGGCATGCGCCCAGCCGGTTTTTTGCCTGCTGTCATTTTGTCTGTGTCAGCAATAATCAGCCACAGGCCGGGTCTTATCTGCCGGATGGCCGTTATGGCGACCAAATCCTGCCGCATTTTTTGCAGCTGTTGCAGAAAAAGCGGATCCCGCTGGCTGAGGTGCAGGTGCGGTTATGTGGCGGCGCCAGTTCGCGTAAATCTCAGCGCTTGGTGCCATCCTTTCAGGTTGGGCAACTGAACCGGGATTACGCTGTGCAATTCTGCGCCAGCCACGGGCTGCAGGCGGAGCTGTTACAGTTTGGCAGTGAACACGGCGTGAAGCTGAAATTTGAAGCAAGCGACGGCACGCTGGAGATCAACTCGCTGGCGGCGTTGGAGCAGAGGGAGGCGCAGCTGCATGAGCAAAAAAATTAAAGTACTGGTGGTGGATGATTCTGCTGTGGTACGTCAGGTGCTCAGCGCTATGCTGTCGGAGCAGGCTGATATTGAAGTCATTGGTACGGCGGCGGACCCGCTGTTTGCCGTCAATAAAATGCGTGAAGTATGGCCGGATGTGATCACACTCGATATCGAAATGCCGCGGATGGACGGCCTGACTTTTTTACGCAAAATCATGACCTCAAGACCAACGCCAGTGGTGATTTGTTCGTCGCTGACCGAAAAGGGCGCTGAGACCACGGTCGAAGCGATGGCGGCCGGTGCCGTCGCCATATTTACCAAACCGACGATGGGCGTGAAAGATTTCCTGCAGTCGAGTCAACAGCAATTGCTGGCGGCTATCCGCGAAGCCGCGCAAAGCCGGGTCAGCCGGCTGACTGCTGCGGCGCCGGTTGCCCGTGCCGTGGCCGCAGTGCAAACCGCGCCAGCCGCCCAGACCGCGATGGCAAAAACCACCGAAAAAGTTATTGCGATTGGCACCTCAACCGGCGGTACGCTGGCGCTGGAGCAGATCCTGACCGCCCTGACGGCCGATTGCCCCGGAATTGTTGTGGTGCAGCACATGCCGGAGAAGTTCACTGCGGCTTTTGCCGCCCGGCTCAACTCTTTGTCTGAAATTGAAGTTCGTGAAGCGCGTGACGGTGACCGGGTGCGGCCGGGCCTTGCATTAATTGCGCCCGGTGGCCAGCATATGACCATGCTGCGCAGCGGTGCATTTTATCAGGTGCAGGTGAAACCGGGGCCGGCGGTAAACCGGCATTGTCCGTCGGTCGATGTGTTGTTCCGTTCGGTGGCCAAATGCGCCGGCAAAAATGCCGTGGCGTTTCAGCTGACCGGCATGGGCGATGACGGCGCGCGCGGTTTGCTGGAGATGCGTGAAAGCGGCGCCGTCACTTATGCGCAGGATGAAGAAACATCGGTCGTGTTTGGCATGCCAAAAGAGGCGATTAAACGCGGTGGCGCCGTGCATATCGTGGCGCTGGGTCAAGTCGCCGGCCAGATCATGTTGTACAGTCAGGGTTAAAGGTGGACAGGATGAAAGCGCTCTCTGTATTAATTATCGAAGACAGTAAAGCACAGCGCCTGTTTATGCTGGACTTGTGCCGGCAGATGGGCATCAGCGACATTGCCGAAGCCGACAACGGCCGCACTGCACTCGCGGTGCTGGATAGCCGGCCACAGCCGTTTGATCTGTTGATTTGCGATTTGGAAATGCCGGACATTGACGGTATCGAACTGATTAATCTGTTGTCCGCCCGCCACATCCGCAGCGGCCTCATCATCGCCAGTGGCCGGGAACGGTCATTGTTGTCGGCGGTGGAACTGATGGCGACCACGGAAGGACTGTATGTGCTGGGGGCTTTGCAAAAACCGGTGGCAGAGGCGGATTTGCTGACGCTGGTGCGCAAATACCAACAAGATGGTCTGACCCAAAAACATGGCAGTGAGCAGCGCGAACGGCTGGTGCTGGGTAAAGATGAGTTGCAACAGGCACTGGAAGAGCGGCGTTTTGTGTTGCATTACCAGCCGAAGATTGATTTTTCCAGCTTGCAGCTGATTGGCGCTGAAGCCTTGGTTCGTTTGCAGGGTGCTGATAATCAGCTGATTTTTCCCAACGATTTTATCCCGTTGTGTGAACGTTTTGGTCTGATTGACGAGCTCAGTTACCAGGTAATTGAGCTGGCGATTGCCCAGCAGCAACGCTGGCTGGCGGCGGGATTATCGCTGACCATTTCCATTAACCTGTCGGCTTATTCTTTTGAACAGACTGCGTTTTCCGCCCGGGTGATTGCGTTGATCAAAGACTGTGCGGTGCCGCCGGATTCGCTGATTTTTGAAGTGACCGAAACCGGTGTTATCAAAGACATTGGCCGGGCTTTGGCTATTCTGACCCGGTTGCGGCTGTTTGGCTGTGGCTTGTCGATTGACGACTACGGCACCGGCTATTCGTCGGTGAAACAATTGTCACAAATCCCCTTTACAGAGCTGAAAGTCGACCGCAGTCTGATCCATGGCATCAGCGGTAAACCACATTTGCAGGTGATTTTCGAAAGTACTTTATCGATGTGTCAGAAGCTGGGCATTGAACTGGTCGCTGAAGGCGTCGAGCGGGCGGATGACTGGCGTTATTTACGCGATGCCGGTTGTAACACCGCCCAGGGGTACATCGTGTCGCCGCCATTGCCGGAGCAACGTTTTTGCCAGTGGGTGCAAAGTGGCATGACGTTTTTAAGCCAGGTCGGCGATAAAAGCTGAGAACGGGCAAGACAATCACGTGGTGGCGCACAGTTTTCTGCTGCTTTTTTTGCGCCTGACGCTATAATAGCCCTCCTTTTTTTAAGGCTATTCAGCCAGTCTGCCGCGGAGCCGCAATGAGTCAGTTACCCCCATGTCCACAATGTCAGTCGCCATTTGCCTATGAAGATGGTGTGCAGCTGGTTTGCCCCGAGTGTGGCCATGAATGGCAGCCAGGTGCGGAAGTGGCGACCGAAAGCAGCAAAGAGATCCGCGATTCGGCAGGGAATCTGCTGCAGGATGGTGACACCATCACCGTGATTAAAGACTTAAAAGTCAAAGGCTCATCGCTGGTGGTGAAAATTGGCACTAAAGTGAAAAACATCCGGCTGGTGGATGGCGACCATAACATCGACTGCAAAATCGACGGTTTTGGCGCGATGAAGTTAAAATCTGAATTCGTCAAAAAGGTCTGATTGGACGCAATGAAAAATGGCGCCGCGGGCGCCATTTTTTATGCTGATGAACCCGTCAGTACGCCCGGGTTTTAAAAGTCGCGGCGTCCAGAATCGACCACAAATGCACTAAACCTGCTATCACCGCCGGGATAAAAATCAGCCACCACATGGCGTAGCCGACCATACAAACGACAAAAAACAAAATGGCTGGCATTAAACGGCCCTGCACCAGCTGGCCCAGCCCTGGAATAAACACACTGCATAATGCGGCAATGACATTACCGCCTGAACCTTGCTCTGCCATATGGGCTCCTCACGTCAGCACTTTCGCCTTTGTTCTGACTCTATCGCAAAAAGTTAGCTGTGGCAGCACAAATCTGTAACTGAATGTATGAGGTTGGCTTATGCGCCCGGCTCTGTCAGAAACCCCAGCTGCATGATACCGGCCTGCTGCACGGCGGCGAGTGTGGCAACCACATGCTCATAGGCCACTGCACGGTCGCCCTTCAATTGAAAAGTCGGCTGCGGTGTTAACAACGCGGCTTGCGCCAGACGGTTGCTCAGTTCTTCGTGGCTTAATTTATCCTTGTTCCAGTACACCGAGCCGTCGGCGGTAACCGCCAGCGTCACAGTATCAGGTTTGGTCTGACTCGGCTGATGGCTGACCTGCGGCAGTTCCAGTGGGATAGAGTGCGTCAAGACCGGCACTGTGATCATAAAAATAATCAGTAATACCAGCATTACATCGACCAGCGGCGTCATGTTAATTTCGCTGATGACGCCGCTGTCATCGTCAAAATCGTTATGAAAAGACATCAGGCCGCTCCATTCACAGGCTGGGCGTGCGACACCGTCGCTTTGGGTGCGGCGCCGGTGATGAAATAGGCATGCAGCTGAAAAGCAAAGCGATTGAGCTGCGCCACAATGCCTTTATTGCTGCGGCTAAAGGCGTTAAACGCCAGTGTGGCGGGGATCGCCACGGCGAGGCCAAAGGCGGTCATGATCAGCGCTTCGCCAACCGGGCCGGCAATTTTGTCAATGCTGGCCTGACCGCTGGCGCCAAGGCTGACCAAGGCATGATAAATCCCCCAGACAGTGCCAAACAGGCCAACAAAAGGCGCGACGGAGCCGACTGAGGCTAAGATGGCTAAACCGCGTTGCAATTGCTCGGCACTTTCATCAATGGCGCCTTTTAAGTTGGCGGTCAGCCAATCAGACAATGGTAAATGACCATGTAAATCATCACGATGGCTGCTGTGATGCGCCAACGCCTGCTGGCCCTGGTCGGCGAGGTAAAAAAACGGATTGCCAGGGCCATCGACAGGCCGGGCTTGCTGTAACAAACTCAGGCCAGCCTGAAAACTTTGCGCATGCCAGAACTCACGACCGGCTTGCTGTAAACGGCGCAGCTGCCACAGCGCGTAGCTGCGCCGGGCAATGACGGTCCAGCTGGCGACTGACATCAGCAGCAATAAAAACGCCACGGTTTTGCTGACCATATCGCCTTGTTGCCACAGCAACGCGATGCCATAAGGATTGTCTTGCATGATGTACTCCTGTGAATAACGTGACGCTTTGCGCCAAAATCTGCGTTAACCTTGCTGCAGCGAAAACTTCAGCGGTAATTCGTACCAATAATCAATGGCCTGGCCTTGTTTACGTGCCGGCTGGAATTTCCATTTTTTCACTGCCTGCAGCGCAGCCTGATCCAGCCGGTCAAAGCCGCTGGTTTTTTTCAGTTTTAATTCAGTGACCAGGCCTTCTTTACTGACCAGCAACAACAACCAGACCGTGCCTTGCTCTTTGCGTTTACGCGACAACATCGGGTACACCGGCGCTTTGTTATTGAGGCCGGCGGCGTCTGCGCTGGGAAGTTGCGTGGTCGGCTCGGCAGTTTTTGCCGGGCTGCTGGTGGCAGCTTTCTGGCTGACTGTTTTGCTTGGTGCTACTACCGGCGCCGCGGCAGCGGCTTTGGCAACCGGCGGCGGTGTTTTTTGGGTTGGCTTCGGCTGTGGTTTCAGCGGCGGCTGTTTCGGCTTAGGCTGTGGCTTTTGTGGCTCAGGCTCGGCTTTGGGCGGTGGAGGCGTAATTTTCGGTTCAGGCGCAATCAATACGCCCTGCAGCTTTGGCGGCTCGATGTCGATTTTAGGTTCGGTCACCGCAGCATCTGCCTGCATCAGCGCAGCAACAGCGCCAAGATGCAGCAGTAACAACAGCACAAAGACTCCGGCAGTTCCGCGTGACATGATAAAACTTAAAGCATATGAGAATGATTCGCATTATATGGCTGTGTGAAGGGTTTGTCAGCAGCTTTCTGTGGTGGCCTTGTGCTATCGGCAACAAAGTTGCGCTGGCGCAATATTTCGCGCCAGCAGCATATTGGAAAAAAAGTAGCGGCAGCGCCGGTCCGGCCTTGGGATCAGCGGCTGGCGTTGGCCTCGGCGACGGGCATTGTTGCAGGGGCGGGGCGGAAGATATCCGGAAAGACCCGGTCGCGAAGTCGCATCGCCGGCGCTTCAACCAGCTTGTACAGCAGCGCGCTGACGGCGAGCGATAGCAGGATATTCAGCAGCAATACGGTGCTGTCTGACCAGCCTTGTGATGGTGCTTGTTGTTTAACGATATAACCAATGGGTTTATGTACCAGATACAACGAATAAGACCAGAGCGCCAGCGTGGCCGCGCCCGGCACCCGCCAGCGCGTCAGCAAACTGCCGGGTTGCAGCGCACTCATCAGCAGCAGGGCAAACGCCATCGCCAGCAGTGAATAGCCAAACACAGTGGCAAAAAAGCCATAACCCTCGTCTTTGATATAAGCGTAATTCAGCAGCAGATACAGCATCAGGCCGACGGCGCCAAAGGCAATCCATTGCAGTTTTTGCTGATGTTGCGCCAGCGCAGCCCAGCGCGCCGGCCAGGCATTTTTAAATAAGGCCACTGCTAAGCCCGGCAACAACTCGTCCATCCGGGCAAAGCTGGAGTAATAAATAAAGGCATTAAAATAGCGGGTCTGGCCGTCCGCCTCCAGACCATATAACTGCCACATCTGATAGCGGTAGCAAGTGGCTGCGACAATCAGCGCGCCTATCAGGTAAAACGCGTGTTGCACTTTGCCGCCAAGCCGCAGACAGAGAAAAGCCACCAGCGGCAGCAGGAAATAAAACTGCTCTTCAATACACAAAGACCAGGCATGCGAAAAAGCAGTGCCGGGCATCAGCTGGTAATTTTGCGTGAAAGTCAGAAAACGCCACAGCGGTGGCGGCGTGTTGCCGCCCATCAGTTCAGGCAGCAGGAAAAATGCCGCTAATACCAGCCAGAATGCCGGCCAGGTCCGCAGCGCCCGGCGCCAGTAAAATCGCCGGAACGACAGCTGTTTACCCTGCGCCAGGCCTTTAAACAGCTGATTGCCAATCAGATAACCGGACAAGACAAAAAACAAATCGACACCGACCCAACCGACTCGGCTCAGCCAGCCAAAAGTCGGCTCGCCACTGACGAACACCATGTAGTGATACATAAATACCAGCAAGATAGCGCAGGCGCGTAGCAGGTCGAGTCCGCTGTGACGGGAGGAGGGGGGCGCAGATTTGTGCGACGGCAACAGGTTCATGGAAATCCCGGAATTGAATTGGAAATGTGATTGTGATCAGGTAATTGTACTGAAAGTACCATGCTGGTTGCGGATTGTCGTCAGTCGACGTGCCTGGTGTTGTTGGTGCTGGGATGAGTGGGGTGTTCCATGGGATTTTGGTCGCTGAACGCTGGTTTTTTGCCCTGCGGGCGGCTGTTTCTGTTTCAATAATCATTTTTGCCTTGGCGGTGAGACCGCTTAGCAGAGATTTCACCTGTCGGTGAGTTCCTTTCTTTTGTCTTGCCAAAAGAAAG
>CALJUX010000065.1 GCA_937978655.1 uncultured Chromatiaceae bacterium | reverse complement strand
AGCGCAGATACTGGCTTGGCTATAACGAAGTGGCCAAAATTGGTTGACCACTACATAGCTTCTGGCTGCCGACTATCAGATACAGCCGCTGCTACGAGCTCCCTCATGGAGATACTTACATTACGACTTGTGCTGGAGTTGCAAAAACTGCAAGCCGTTACCGTGTTTTTGGCATCTATTGCGCGCGCAAGCTTCACCTGTGCCGTTGCGTCCAGTTCGGGGAAGAACTCTGACACCAAGTGCTTTATGTCCTTAAGATAGCCACCTTGCTTCTTTCCAATAAGATGCTCGACGGTAAGTTGGCGCCACAGATCGAACGACGGCTCCGCTCCTCCGGCCCCACATAGCTGGCAGATACCGCCCGAACGCTGGTGCACGTCATACGCGTAGCCAAATAGCGACTGGCAGTTTCTATAATTGTATTCGCCACTCATACCTGCTGTGCCTGCTAACAATTTAATCGGAAGAACGCCCCTCGCTTTAAAGCGTGGCGCACGCTTGTATGCAAACCATGCAACAACCAACGGCGGCTGTGCAATTTAAAAACTCACGACTGCAAGGTAACAAAACCCAGCTGCCGCTTTCGGGTTGTTATCGCGAGATATCAACGATTTGAACACTTTTAAGTGCGTGGCATGGCTAGTTTTGCGATGAAACCGGCTCATCTGATACGAGAGGGTTAACCCCCCTCGCACTTAAGATGACATCGTCATTGCGCCGATTTTGCTGTTACAGACTAACGCCCACTGGTTTTGTTAGCTGAACATTGCATCGGGGAATGCTTTACGAGCGATAGTGAGTTGTTTGACTGCATACTTGCCCTTTGTTCCTGCGGCGTTCACATAGACGCGAAAACTTGTTCCAGCACTAATTGTGACTAATATCGCGTACTGCGATTCAATTTTTCCGGCTGATTCTTTTCGGTAACCAATCAATTCTTCAAACTCTGCTTTTGTTAAACAGCAGATTTCACTTGCTTCAACACACACCAAACCAAAAAACAGGCTGTCGTGCTTTAAAAATAAGGCTTCAAGAGCAGTCATTTGGTCTTCAGTAAATGTGAAGACATATTCGCCATTTCCATTTGGCTCCGTTGCATATTTACACAAAACAGCAATCTGGCTATTAATCAGAAAGGCGTTACTGACAGGTTTACCATTCAATTTTAATGCGTTAATAGCTGTAAACTGGTCATGCTCTGCAATCTGCATCACAGCCGCACCAATATTCTGCTGTTCTAATCTGATTTTCATGAATACTCCTTTATAAGCTGACAACTTCATCATACGAACGAACCATGCATTAAAGCGTGGCAAATCCGCGATATCTTCTTCACTTCACGCTACCGCAAAAATCCGGGGCTCTCAAGCGCTTGTACCTGATTTTGCATTATTTGCAGGTATAAAGCAGGGATAAGTACGCAAAGTTTGTTGATAACTTCTCATTTACGCAGTTGTAAACACTGAAGCTGCAGGACTGATTAGCCGATGTGTTACGCCGTATGACCGTGGTCAACATACACCACATGATGGCCAGCGTGACGAGTTGCGGCCTCGACCGTACGCCACGTGGTGGCCAGCGGGCTTCGCTTGCGCGTACCTACGCACAATATGCGTTCGTTTTAGATTCACGTGGTGGCCTTGAGTCCATTTATGGCGACTGTGAGCGTACGGCGACGCTTCGCTTGCCGATACCTACCAGCGGACCGACCACTTGCCTACACGCTCACCCAGCCCCGCCGCTTTTATAACCAATTCATCTTAAAAACCCTCGCCTAAGCGTAAAACAAACTCAATAAGGATATTGTATACAATATTTCATATGCTAGCTTTATTCCGCCTGCGCAGGTCACACAAAAATAACGACACATAACAAAACAGGAACATCAGCAATGAAACTTCAACCTCTGGCACTGTCGCTTTTGCTCGGCAGTGGTCTGGTTATGGCGCAGGATGTGAATTTGTCGCATCCGGGGCAGATGGATCAGGATTTACAGCAACAACATCTGCAGCAACGTTTGGCACAACAACAAACCTCGCCTGCGACCACTAAAACACCCGGCTCTTTGCTGGCGCCGCAACAGCCACGGCTGATGTCGCCGGCGGAATTTGAGAAAACCCAGGCGCAGATTTATGCGCAGCTGCATGGCGTGACCTTGTCGGCGAAATGGCAAACCGCGGCGCAGCAGGCATTTTTAACTGCAGACCTGCCCAGCCCATCCGCCGCCAAAGCACAAACTTCCGTGGACAGCCATGCCAACAACGCTTTCCCCACGGACCAACCCACCCTGCAGGCCGCCGGCTGCAACAGCCCGGCTGATTTGTTGCCGCTGCAGGACCAAGCGCTGATTGACGCCATCAGCAACAGCAGCCTGACCAGCTGTTTGTATCAGCTGTATAACGTGGCTTATGTCGGCACCGCGCATTTCAGCGACCAGAAAATTTTGACCGTCGCCAGCGCCATCAACAGCAAACTGGCCGGGTTCGATGGCTCGGACGCCTCAGGCGCTGCCGTGCTGGAAAAGCTGGTGACTTATTTGCGGGCGATGCACTGGGCACAGTGCTGGCACTGGCCGGGTGTTCCAGAGCGCCTACAAAACTCAGTTAGCACAGGCACTGCGCCAATATGTCAACGGCGCGCATTTTGTCCGCTTTGACGGCAACGTGTCGCGTAACTTTATGCTGCGCTACGAAATGCTGATTTTAATCAACAGCTCAGGCGTAGAAACGCTGCAGTTTTTACCGCGCATCAGCGAAGCTATCAGCGGTTATGCCAGCACGGTCAACCGTGCCAATAACTGGGGCATCGCCTATGAAGAAAACGGTATGACCCAACTGCTGACGCATTATTTTAATGCGGTCAATCAGGGCAGCACTGAGCTGCAAACTTTGCTCACGCAACAGCCGCAAATCGTCACCCGGCTGCGTGATTTTGTGCTGACGGACGGCCAGTGGCTGCTCGGTCATACCCGCGAATATCAACTGAATGATGCGGTGTCTGAACTCGGCCGGTTGTTAAAACTCGGCGGTACTGTCGCCGATACGGTGCGCCCGGCGCTGCAGCACATTCTGAGTACTTACAGCTACGGCGGCACCGGCTCGCAGGCCTGGGTTAATGCGCAGGGTATGGTCAAAGCCTACGACAGCGCCAACTGCGCTTTGTACGGCAACGCTTGTGCTTTTAACCTGGAAGACACTGTACTTTCCGGCAAACATCAGTGCAGCGACACGTTAAAACTGCGGTATCAGGGCAGTATCAGCGCGGCGAACTTAGGCCAGATCTGCAGCAAACTGGGCGCCGAAGAGCAGCTGTTCCACCAGACTTTTGGCACCCAAAGCAACCAGCCAGTAGCAAATGATCAGAACGACGATCTGGAAATGGTGATTTTCAAATCCTCCACCGACTATCAGAACTACGCCGGTCAATTCTTTGATATCAATACCAATAACGGCGGCATGTATCTCGAAGGCACCCCATCCGACCCCAACAATCAGGCGCGTTTTATCGCCTATCAGGCCACCTGGCTGCAGCCGGCTTTTGTGGTGTGGAACTTAGAGCACGAATATATCCATTACCTCGACGCCCGGTTTAACCAATGGGGCAGCTTCAGTGACCAGCCGGAAAACTCAGTCTGGTGGGGCGAAGGCCTGGCTGAATATCTGTCACAGCCGCCAACGAACGCCAATGCGCTCGCCGCAGCGCCACAAAAAACTTACCAGCTCAGCCGGCTGTTTCAGACCACTTACGCCAACAGCAACACAAGCCGCACTTATCACTGGGGTTATCTGGCCGTGCGTTACATGTTTGAACGCCAGCGCGGCGAAATCAACGACCCGCTGTTGCCATCATTACGCGCCGCTAAATATGTGATTTCCACCGAGCCTTGTAGCTTTGCCTGGGGCTGGCAGGAAAAACCAATTGCCATTGCCAACAACTGGAGCTGGCTCTATGACGACAGCGCCAATGGCTCAGGTTATTGGGTCTGGACCTGTGGTCAGCAAAAAACTGCAGAGCCTGAATTACCGCCGCATACGCCTTATCAGGACATCCTGAGCCGTTGGGGCAGCAGCTTTGATGTGAGTTTCCACCAATGGCTGGATTGTCTGGTCGCAGGCCAGGGCAACTGCAGCCAATTCCGCCCGGCCGATTTGGATAAAAACGGCGCCATCGACAGCCGCGACATCGAGCTGTTTAACCAGCGGCTGCGCAGCAAAACCAACCTGACGCCGGATTTGGATTTTAACGGCGACAAAGTGATAGACCAGCGTGATGTGACGGCCATGAGCAAACTCTGTGACCGCGCCCGCTGTGCAATTGCCAGTTAACCCCATCCATAACCAGAGAATTAACATGATGAATAAAATCAGAAAATTAATAGGCAGCCTGCTGCTGGCTGTCAGTGCTTGTACCCTGTGCAGCACGGCTCACGCCGGTGTGATTCAGATTGAAACCAACAAAAGCAGCTATCAAAGCGGCGAACTGATCATTGCCACGCTCAAAGCCAGCGCGTTCAGCGACGTGCTGACCGGCTTTTTCCTGGCGCTGCAATATCAGCCAGGGCAGTTGTCGCTGCAAAACTTCAGTTTTGGCAGTGGCTTTGACGATGGTTTTGGCTCTTATCAGTTCTCGGACAACAGCGCAGGCCGGCTGGCGCTGGAAGAATATGCCGACTGGGCGGCGGCTCTCGCGACTTTGGCAGCTAAGCAACACGGCAGTTTTATGCTGGCGACGCTGCAGTTTAAAGCCAGCGGCAGCGGTTTGTTCAGCCTGAAGCTGGACCCGTCTTATCTGGGTTTGCTGACCGCCGGTGGTGACCTGCAAAGCGCTGACTGGATTGGCAGCAGTTTCAGCGTGACTGACAACGCCACTGTGCCGGCACCGGCGCCGTGGTTACTGATGTGTGGGGCTTTGTTATTGCTGCTGCGGCCACGCCGCGCGGTGTCAATGCGATAAACTGACCACAGGCTGCAACGGGCTGGCACCTGTTGCAGTCTGCTTCTCTGACAGTCACCAAGCCGCCGGGCAAGTTATGCCGACGGGCTCAGGCTTTGTGCCGACTGGCCTAAACTCTGCGCCGACCACTCCCGGCGTTTATCATCGTCCGGATTGTTTTTCGCCAGCTCGTTTTCGCGGATCAGCTGTTCCAGCTGCTTTTGTAACTGCGCTATCTGCGTATCTATCTGACTGATAGCCGTGCTGAGCTTCGCCGTATCGCCACCGCGATTAGCCTGCTCGGTCAGCTCTTTGCGTTTTAATTCCAGCTCAGCAATTTTCTCTTTCAGCCGGTCCATCTCTTTTTTATTCAGCCCCAGCCGGTTGGCCAGCAACTGTTCCATCAGACCATCGAGAAATTTCTGCGCCTGTTCGCTGTTGGCTTCGTTGTCGGAATTTTTGCTGCCGGAGCCGTTGGCCTGACTGCTGCCGGCCACACTCTGATTGCCCTGATCCGGCGTCGCAGCACCAGCCTGCGCGGTTTCTTCGGCTGCGGTTTCGGCGGGCGCCTTGTGCAGCTGCTGCTGCACAGCTTGTGATTGTTGCATCGCGGCGGCAAATTCGCCGGCAAGCTCGTTGCCACTTTCTGCCGTGTCGCCGGCAGATTGTTGCAGTGCGCTGAGATTGCCGGAAAACCCGGTGGTGGACGGCCACAGCGCGGCTGCGGCCTGGAGTTGCAGTGACATAAAGTTCCGCCTCAGGTAAAAGTGCCTGAGGCGGGAATTGCAAAGGTTATGCCTGTTTTAGTTACGCAGCCGGCCGAGCTGGGCGTTGATATCATCGGTGATATTGCCAATCTGCTGACTGATTTGCAGATTGTCACCAGACAACTGCTCCAGCTGCCGGGTGGCGTCGTCAATCGCCGTGATATTACGGTTAATCTCTTCACTGACCTGATTTTGTTGTTCAGCCGCCGCCGCCACCTGAAAGGCGTTATCCGCAATGGCCGAAATACCGCTGGTGGCCGCCGACAGCTGGCTGTAAGAGGTTTCGGCTTCCTGCAGCGTGGTGGTCACTTTAGTGGTATTGGCGGTGATTTGGCTGACAGTGCCAGCTACCTGCAGCTGCAGATCCTGAATAAGTTTTTTAATTTCATCGGTGGAACTGTGAGTGCGCGCGGCTAATGAGCGCACTTCGTCGGCGACCACCGCAAAACCACGGCCCTGCTCGCCGGCCCGCGCCGCTTCGATGGCAGCATTCAGTGCCAGCAAATTGGTTTGTTCGGCAATGGCCTGGATCACTTCAATAATGCCATTGATTTGCTGGCTACTCTGCGACACCGACTGCACCGCCAGCCGGGTTTGTTCAAACTCTGCCGCCACGGCTTCAAAGGCCGACACTGTGGTGCGAAACAGCTGATTGGCCTGCTGCAGCGCCTGTAAACTGGACTGCGCACCTTCGGCGGTGCGGCTCGCCAGATTCGCCACTTCATGCGCTGTCGCGGTCATCTCATGCATCGCCGACGCCACACTCTGCACTTCGGCGGCTTGTAAATGGGTGGCCTGATTCGTTTGCTGACCCGTGCTGACCAGATGCGCCGCCTGCCCCTGCAAAGCCACCGATGATTGTTTCAGCGCGCTGATCATCTGGCGCAGTTTCGCGGTGAAAGCATTAAAGCCCTCGGCCATCAGCCGCAGCTCCAGCGCTTTGTCACTTTGCAGTTGCCGGGTCAGGTCGCCTTCGGCACCTGCCAGTTCCTGCATCAGCTGCCCCATCTGCATCACCGGCGCCACCGCGCGTTTTAACCACAAGGCGACAATCAGCACGCCGGCAAACAGCAGCGCCAGCCCCAGCATCAGCATGCGGCCGGAGGTACTGTCTGCAGCAGTGTTCAGTTGCTGCTCCAGCTGCCGCGCGGCCGCCAGGGCCACAGCACGCGGCACGGCCACCACCACCTGCCAGTCGGCACTGGCCGCGTCGACCCGCAGCGGCTGGCTGATCACCAAATCATCCTGATACACCGCCAGTTCGCCTTTGTGCTGCTGCAAATGCTGATGCAGGCCTTTATCCAGCTCCGGTAAGGCTTTACCCAGATCTTTGGCCAGCACATTACTGGCCAGCACCAAACCATATTTACTCAGCAGATATAGTTTGACCTGGCCGCCATACAGCTGCGCCGCCTGCCGTTCCACCAGTTCCTGTAACACCGGCAGATTCATATCCACCCCGGCCACGCCACGGAAAGTGCCTGAGGTTACCACCGGATATACCAGGGACGTTAACAACACCGAATTGCCCGGCGCTATTTCCCATAAATAAGGTTCCATCAGGCAAGGTTTCAGGCTGTCGCGGCTGCACAGATACCATTCGGCTTCGCGCACACCATATTGATTGCGGGTTTCGACATATTTGACCGCAGGGTCCGGCACCTGGACAAACTTCAGATCCTGGCCGTCGCGCACCCAATAGATCTCCATCGTGCCCTGCTTTGAGCTGTGCTGCTGCGAACCGTCATACTGACTGTCCAGCTGGTCATAGCCGTTGGCTTCAAACTGGGCATACAACGCACTGATCCCAGCGTTACTGCGCAATAAGGCGCCGGCCTGCTGCTGCACCCGTTCGCGGCTGTACGGCGTATCACCACTGCCATGCGCGGTGCTGCTGAGCAATGCCGAGAAAGAATGGGCCAGGTCAAAATTGCGGTTAATCAGCGCGGAAGTTTCTTCGGCGATCCCACTGGCGGCGTCACTCAGCGTCGCCTCTGCCTGTTGTTGTAACGACTGATTCAGCAGCAGGACCGCCGCATCATTGTTACTTTTACTGGAAAACCAGCCGAGGCCGGTCAGCAAAGACACCACCAGCGTAATCAACACCGCCATGCCGGCACTTAATTTAAAGCGTAAAGAATCAACCTGCATACAGAACCTCGAAAATGAAAGCCGTCATTACCACGGAAAAGTTTTACTGACACTGAGCGACACCCTGGCATCGCCCAGCACCGGCAACTCCAGATCGGTATCATCAAAGGCCAGGATCCAGTTGAGGCCAAAGGCAGCTTGCTGATACCCAAGCCGCCAGTGATGATAAGTACCGTCGTTGTCGCGCATAAATTTGTCGGTTTGGGTGGAGGTCGAACGGTCGGCCTGCAGCAGCAACTCACCCGGGCCCAGCGGGATAGAGTGATTCAGCGCGACGATATAATGACCACCGCCGGCGCCAAAATAATCTGAGGCATACCAATAAGATAACTTGGTTTTTTGATAAGAGATTTTTAGATAGGCTTCCGGAAAATTAAAGCCGCGGCTTTGCGCCCCGTCGGAGCCGTGATAGGTATATTGCGCAATGCCGACATCCAGCAGCCAGTCGGCATTGAGTTGCCACCAGTGCCCGACAGTGGCGTCAAATTCGACACTGGTGCCAGGTGCAAATTTGACATTGGACGCCCAAAGCCCGCCGTATAAACCGGCACCATTGTTCCAGTCCAGGCTCGGCTGCAACGCCGGATCATGGTCAGTCAGAGTGATACCATTAAACAAATAATCACTGGTCAGGGTCACAGTGGAGCTGAGTTCGGCCTGCGATACGCAGGGCGTCAACAGCAAAACGGCAAGTACAGCGGCGGAGTATTGCTTCGGGGATTTGGGTTCAGCCATAACATCATCTCTTTATCGACAGCGGTTGGCACAACATCGCTTTTGCCATCGTTTTATCCAGTGAGGCCTTCCGAGGCAGACAGGTGTTTTCAGGTCCGACAAACACCGACACAGAGCAGACAATGTATTGAGTTATAGCAGGTTTTTGGCGCCCATGCCGGTGCGGTGGGCGCTGAAATAAAAGTGAGTTTGTGCTTTCGGAACTGGGACTAGCAGTCTTCGTCAATGGCTCCCAGCTGATCGGCAAAGCGTTCGCGGATCTGCAGCAACTGCGGTAACACAGCGCTGAACACCGGCTGCAGCGCCGGGTCAAAATGCCGGCCAAATTCGCTTTGGATCAAAGCGATGGCGGCGTCGATGTCCCAGGCTTTTTTATAGGGTCGTACTGTGGTCAGGGCGTCAAACACATCAGCCAGCGCGGCGATGCGCGCCATCAGCGGGATGTCCTCGCCGGCCAGACCATGCGGATAGCCGCTGCCGTCCCATTTTTCGTGGTGGTACAGCGCAATTTCACGGGCCGCCTGCAGCAGTTCGTCCTGATGTTTGCCGATGATGTCCGCACCAAATTGCGGATGGCGGCGCATCAGCGCCCATTCTTCGTCATTGAGCTTGCCGGGTTTGAGCAGGATCTGATCAGGAATACCAATTTTGCCGACATCATGCATCGGTGAAGCGTTAAACAGGATCTCCACCGCCTTTTCGCCCATGCCATAGCCTTGCGCCAGCACTTTACAAAAATGGCTCATGCGCAAAATATGGTTGCCGGTTTCATTGTCGCGGTATTCGGCAGCCCGGCCGAGGCGGCGGATAATTTGCTGCCGGGTCTGGTATAACTCACGGGTACGCGCCTCCACCTGACGCGCCAGTTCGCGATTCTGGTCATACAGCGCCAGCTGCGTTTTTACCCGCGCCAGCACCAGCGACGGGCTGATAGGCTTGGTGATGTAATCCACCGCGCCGAGCGCAAAGCCGTATTGCTCATCGTCCACTTCGTTCATCGCCGTGACAAAAATTACCGGAATGTGCCGGCGGTCCGGATTGGCCTTGATGCGCTGGCACACCTGATAACCATTCAGCCCCGGCATCATAATGTCCAGCAGCACCAGATCCGGTGGCGTCGCCGACTCAATAATTTTTAAAGCCCGTTCGCCTGAAGTGGCGACTTTGGTTTTGTAACAGGGTGACAGCAGCTCGTTGAGGATATTTAAATTATCCGGCACGTCATCGACCAGCAAAATGGTGTGTTGCAACAAATCAGTCATCGGGATGCTCCATAGTCGCCAGCAGCGGTGCCAACAGTGCCAGCGCCTGCTCAAAATCAAAATTATCCAGTGCCAGGGTCAGCTGTTTAAGCAGGACCGGCTCGCAGCAGCGCTGCAGCGCCGGCAACAGTTCAGCCAGCAGATGCACTGCGGCGCCGTCGTCATCGGCCAGCAACTGGCGCAAATGCAACAAACCGGCCCGGCTGTCGGCGTCAGGCAGGCTGACAGCCGCCGCTGGCGCCGGTTCGGCCGGCAGCCAGGCATTGATATCGTCACACAGCTGGCTTAAATCCTTTGTAATAGCCTGCACCACCGCCTCGCTCAGCTCACCGCGCCGGCAGGCTTGTTCGGCACTGGCCACCTGAGCTGCCAGCGTGTCGGCACCGATAGTGGCCGCCAGCCCTTTGAGGGTGTGCAGTAGCCGCACCTGGTCATCCGGCGTTGCTGCCTGCAATGCGGTCATACTGTCGCGCTGATGCGTGACAAAACGGCGCAGCGTTTTCTGCAGCAAGACCTTGTCGCCGCCGAGACGGCGCAGCGCCTGCTCCAGCTGTAAGCCTGCGATCGGCGGTATTGCCGCCGGAAGCCCCGCCATCACGTCCGCAGGCGGCGCCAGTGCCGGGCCCGGTTGCGCCGCCTGGGCACCCGGCAACCACTGCCACAGGGTGCGGTACAGCTCATCCACATCAATGGGTTTGGCGATATGGGCATTCATGCCGGCAGCAAAACACTGTAATTTGTCGTCGGCCATTGCATTGGCGGTCATCGCCAGGATTGGCAACCCGGCAAACTGCGGCAGCTTGCGAATTTCACGACTGGCGGTAAAACCATCCATCACCGGCATCTGACAGTCCATCAGCACCAGATCAAATTTCTGCTGCTGCACCAGTGCCAGCGCCACGGCGCCGTTCTCGGCCACCGCAACCTGCATGCCGGCCTGCTGCAGCAGCTCAACGGCCATTTCCTGATTGACCGGGTTATCTTCCACCAGCAGTACGCTGGCGCCGGCCAGTTGCTGAAAATACCAGCTGCGCGTCTGCGGCAGTTTGCTTTGCTCGGCCTGCCAAATCGCTTTGCCAAAGATATCCAGAATACAATCGTATAAAGTCGACGGCGTCAGCGGTTTCACCAGCACCGCACGCACGGGCAGGTGCTGGCTTAGTGTGCATAATTCATCGCGGTTATACGACGTCACCATCACCAGCACCGGCAGTGTTGTCGCCGTGGCTTGCAGGTTCGCCACCGTTTCCAGACCGTCCGGCGAGGGCATCATCCAGTCCAGGAATACCAGCTGATAAGGCGCGCCTTGCTGCGCCGCCTGTTGGATCAGCGTTACTGCCGCAGCGCCACTGTCGGTGGCATCCACCATAAAACCCAGCCCCTGCAAGGTGTCCTGCAAAATCTCACGGGCGCTGGCGTTATCGTCCACCACCAGGATCCGCAGCTCAGACAGACTCAGCGCGTCTTTAGAAAACGAGCGCTGCCGCGCCTGCACCCCAAATGGCAGGCTGAAATAAAAGGTACTGCCCTGCCCGGCTTCCGAGCGCACCCCGATAGTGCCGCCCATCAGTTCAACCAGATTTTTACTGATGGCCAGGCCAAGGCCAGTGCCGCCGTATTTGCGTGAAGTGGACGCGTCCGCCTGGCTGAATGACTGGAATAACTGCCCTTGTTGTTCCGCCGTCATGCCAATGCCGGTATCGGACACCGCAAATGACAGCTGGCACAACGTGGTGCCGTCCGGCCCCTGCCAGCTGCCGGTTGTTTCTACTTTTAACGTGATCTCGCCGCGTTCGGTAAACTTCAGCGCATTGCTGACAAAATTATTCAGGATCTGGCTCAGCCGTAACGGGTCGCCATGCAAATACACCGGCACGTCCGCTTTAATGTTAAACAGCAGCTCCAGGCCTTTTTCCTGCGCCCTGACTGTGGCAAGGTCTACCAGCGCTTCCAGCACGTCATCGAGCGAGAAATCGATCTGCTCAATATGCATCTTGCCGGCTTCCAGTTTAGACAAATCCAGAATGTCATTGATGATGCCAAGCAGCCCCTGGCCGGCACTGTGGATTTTTTGCAGATAATTGCGTTGTTTGGCCGGCATGTCCTGTTGCAGTGCCAGATGCGACATCCCGAGGATCACGTTCATCGGTGTGCGGATCTCATGGCTCATGTTGGCCAGAAACTCAGATTTAATCCGCGTCGCCGCCTCGGCCAGCGCTCTGGCTTCGGCATGCGCCTGTTGCGCTTCTTTGTGCACTGTGATGTCAATTAAAGTGCCGACCAGACCCGCCGTTTCGCCCTGGCTGTCGCGGTAGGCTGACAACATATACGCCACTTCATGCATGCGGCCGTCTGCATATGTTAAGCGGATCTCATCCTGATAACTGCCACCCTGCGCCAGTACGCGCTGGTTCGCGGCCTGATAAGACGCACGGTCCTGCGCCGGTACTTTGAGAAAGTCCAGCACTGACTTGCCAATAATGTCGTCACGGCTGATCGCAAAGGCTTGCAGGAATGCCTGATTGCAGCCCAGATACAACCCTTGTTGGTCTTTAAAAAACACCGGGTAAGGCAAGGTGTCCAATAACACCCGCTGAAATTCCAGCTGATCGGAGATCTGCTGCTGAAACCGCTTGCGCTCGCCGATATCCCGCACTGTCGCCAGCGCGCAGGAGCCATGTCCGGCCAGCGCCGGCAGCCGCGTCAGGCCAAGCTCGATCGGAAACTCTTCGCCCGCAGCATTCAGCGCCCGGAACTCCCCATGAATGCTGTGCATACTGCGATGCTGCGGTCCTTGCATAAACGACTGACGTTTTTGCGGATGATCGGCACGAATATCATCAGGCACCAGCGTATCCACCGACATACCGAGCATACTGCCGGGGGCATAACCAAATTGTTGGTGGGCTTTGGGATTGGCCAGTTCGATACAACCCGCCGCATCGACCACCAGCATCCCGTCGGGCGCATACTGCAAAATTTGCTGGTACCAGGTTTCAGCCAGCACCAGTTTTGCCCGTTGTTCGTCCAGCGCCAGGGTTTTTTGCTGTAAATCAGTCAGCGCCCGGGCCAGCTCGCCAATTTCATTGTGTTCGGCCAGATAAGGCGCAATATCAACCGGCCCCTGCTGTTGCGGCCGTAAAAACGCCGTCAGGCGGGAGATGGGTAATAAAATGCGCAGCTGATAAAAACGCTGCAGCACCACTGTTACCACCAGCAGGCTGGCCAGCGTCAGCAGACCGGCAACCCACATGCCGACATTGGCCCGGCGATCGAGGTTGCTGATATCCGCGTTGGCCGCGATATCCAGCGCCGTATCCGTTTGCTTCAGCACTGCGCCGCTGTTTTGCAGCTGCGTGTCGTAGTCGGCACCGAATAATAACACCAGCGCTTGTGACTGCTGCCCTTGTTCATGCAGTGCCATCGCCTGTTGTTCAAGTTGTTCCAGCTGGCGCGACTCTGTCAGCGTCCGGGTGATAACAGCCCGTTCGACCGGGCCGCGGACCACATCGCGCGCCAACATGGTATCGAC
>CALJUX010000064.1 GCA_937978655.1 uncultured Chromatiaceae bacterium | reverse complement strand
CACCGAGATCTACACTCTTTCCCTACACGACGCTCTTCCGATCTCCGCCGGGCGACGTGATACCGTGAACTGGCACTGGCTCAGGCGCCAGCTGGGCTGGCACCAGTCCTGAGCGTTTTATCAATAAAACCAGCCGACCCACTGCTGATACAGCGGCAAACCTATCAACACATTCACCGGAAAGGTGATGCCAAGAGCCGCCAACATGGCCAGACCGATGTTGGCGGAAGGTATCGCCGCACGGATCGCCGCCGGCGCAGCGATGTAGGACGCGCTGGCCGTCAGGGCTGCGAGGATCACAGCGCTGCCTTCTGGTAATTGCAGGAATAAGGCGGTGGCGATCCCACTCCAGGCCAGCAAAAATGGCATCAGCGCAGCAAACAACACCAGCCGCCATTGTGCCAGCGGCAGCGGCATGCAGACCTTGGCGGTACATAAGCCCATTTCCAGTAAAAACAACGCCAGCATGGTCTTAAAGCCCCCCAGCAATGCCGGTGCGATCGGCTCTAGTCCGGCCGGGCCATACCAATATCCGATAAGCACACCCCCGCCGAGCAACAGCACGCCGCGGCTGGTCAGTGATTCCCGCAGAATGCCGCCGGTGCTGCCTTCACCAGTCAGCCGCCGGTGCAGCCACAGCATAATCACAATGGCCGGTAATTCCAGCAGCACCAGATATAAGGTGGTTTGCGGTGCGACCGCTAAACCGGCGTGCTCAACCATCGCCAGCGCCAGTGCAAAGGTGCCGGCGCTGACCGAGCCATAATGCGCGGCAATACTGACCGCATCGTCTGTTGGCAGTTTGACGGCACGCCGCAAAATGGGATAACAGACCAGCGGCAGGATAAACCCCAACAGCGCCACCGGCGCCAGCTGCAGCAACAGCCCGGCGGAGACGTGGCCATGCAGTGCCAGACCGCCTTTGAGACCCAGCACCAGCATCAGCAGAATTGACAAGGTTTCATAGATTGAATGCGGTACTTTTAAATCTGACTTCAGTAAGCCCGCGACCAGACCAAAGGCAAAAAACGCGATGACAATATCAGGCATTTCAGTTCTCCGTTAAAAACCGGCGCTATTGTGCCTGCAACTCAACCTAAGAGATAATAAATACATTCACTAATTAATATAGATAAACATCTATGAATGTCCGTCATCTCAGTTTCAGGTTGTTACAGGTGTATCAGGCGGTGGTGCAAAGCGGCAGTATCACGGCTGCGGCGCGAACGCTGCATTTGACCCAGCCGACGGTTTCTATTCAGCTGAAGAAACTGACGGAATGGACAGGGGCGCCCCTGTTGGAAACGCAGGACGGCGCGCTGGTTCCTACCTTGATTGGTGCCGAATTGTATCGGGCCAGTCAGGATGTGCTGGGGCGTTTTGGCGATTTTTCGCAATATGTGCAAAGTGCCCGCGCCGGTAACAGCGGCAGTCTGAGTCTGGGCGTGGTCACTACCGCTAAGTATATTTTGCCGCCGCTGCTGGCAGAATTTTCCCGCCAGTTTCCGCAAATCGAGCTGACGCTGAACATTGGCAACCGCGCACAAATTTTAAGCCGGTTTGAACACCAGCAGGACGACTTGTTTTTATTCAGTCATCCGCCAGCCGGTAATCAGGTGCTGGCGCACCGGCTGTTGAAAAATCCGTTGCAGCTGATTGCTCCGCCGGGCCATTGGGCCGCCGGTCAGGCGGGTATCAAGATGGCGGCACTGAAAGATGAACGCTTTTTAATCCGCGAGCCGGGTTCGGCCACGCGGCTGATGCTGGAAACCTGGCTCAGCAGTCAGGGGCTGGTGCTGCAAAAAACCATGCAAATCGAAAGTAATGAGGCGATCCGCTTAAGCGTGGCTTCGGGGCTGGGGCTGGCCGTGTTGTCGGCCCACACGTTGCAGGCCGGCACTGAGCCGGTGGAGCGCCTGCAGGTACAGGGGCTGCCGCTGGAAAGCCACTGGTATCTGGTCGCCCGGCGTGACCGGCGGCTGTCGGCCGCTGCGGCGCAGCTGATCCGCTTTTTACCGGCGCAGCTGGCCGCCCATCTGGACCCGGGCTGGCTGGTGCAGGATGTTGCAGATCTGCCCGACTATTTTCTGCAGCCGGCATCTGCCCATAGTGTTACCAGCGGCAGCGCATAAATTGGTCGCGCTGGCGCTGCGAACCGGCAGAAAAGGCTGCACCGCTGTGGCGAAGGCTTTATGCTGAGCCACTACTGTGGCCTTTGGAGATGACTTATGGCTGATTTTCGTTCTGATACTGTCACACAACCGACCGAAGCAATGCGTGCTGCGATGGCCAACGCGCCCCTTGGCGATGACGTTTTCGGCGATGACCCATCCGTCAACGCGCTGCAACAGCATGCTGCGCAGTTGTTAGGTTTTGATGCTGCGCTGTTTGCGCCAAGCGGCACTATGACCAATCTGATTGCCTTGATGAGTCATTGCCAGCGTGGCGACGAAGCCATTGTTGGCCAAAACTGGCACACTTATAAATGGGAAGCCGGCGGCATGGCCGTACTGGGCTCCATTCAGC
Source organism: uncultured Chromatiaceae bacterium (assembly GCA_937978655.1). Lineage (GTDB taxonomy): Bacteria > Pseudomonadota > Gammaproteobacteria > Enterobacterales > Alteromonadaceae > Pararheinheimera. The sequence continues at coordinate 3,440 of CALJUX010000064.1, read as the reverse complement.
CACAGCCACTGGCGAATCAGCCCGATGGCAGCCTGCTGGCTGGCGATGTGCTGGCCGCTATCAAACCGGATGACCCCCACTTTGCCCGCACCCGTCTGCTGGTGATTGAAAACACGACCGGCGGTCAGGTGCTTGGCCTCGATTATATGGCGCAAATGGCGGCACTGGCCAAAGCCAATCAGCTGGCCTGCCATATTGATGGGGCGCGGATCTTTAATGCTGCAGTGGCGATCGCAGGCCAGACCGGCGCAGATCCGTATCAGGTGGCGCGCCAGCTGGTGAGCGGTTATGACTCCATCTCCGTGTGTTTGTCTAAAGGCCTTGGCGCGCCGGTCGGCTCGCTGTTGTTGGGCAGTCACGATTTTATTGCCCGTGCCCGCCGGGTGCGTAAGATGCTCGGCGGCGGTATGCGCCAGGCCGGTGGTCTGGCGGCGGCCGGGCTCTACGCCCTGCAACAGCATGTTCGCCGCCTAGCGGACGACCATCTGCACGCGCAGCAATTGGCCACGGGCCTTCAGCAGATAGTTCGGGATGCGGGTCTGGAAACGGTGTTTTCACTGCAACAGCCGCAAACCAACATCATTTTCTGCGATCTGGACGCTGCGCTTGCCAGCCATTTTGTGGCAGAATTGGGCAAACATCAGATCCGTCTGACCAGCAGCACTTATCAGCAGGCCGGCCAGGCGAAATCCCGCTTACGTTTAGTCACTCATCTGGATATCAGTCCGGCACAGGTGCAGGCCATGCTTGTCTGTAGCCGAGATATTCTCTGCAATTATTAATGCCTGCCGCCTCATGAGCAGGCCAACTGAGGTCTGCCATGCTGCAGTTTTTTGAAAAGTTAACCAATCCCTTCCCGGCTGAAGAGCCGACACAACCGCCCAAAGGGTTGTATGCGTTCTGCCGCCATTACAGCAAAGGCATGGAGATCCCTTTGGCAGTGATGGCGCTGCTCACTGCCTTACTGGCGATGCTGGAAGTGTCGTTGTTTGGCTTTATGGGACAATTGGTCGACTGGCTGGTGCAAAAAGACCCGGCCACTTTGTGGCAAACCGAACAAAACACCTTAATCCGCATGGGTTTACTGACCGCGATTGGCATGCCGCTGTTAGTGCTTATCCACTCCGCGGTGCTACATCAGACCTTGCTCGGCAACTATCCGATGGCGATCCGCTGGCAGGCGCACCGGTATTTACTCAAACAAAGCGTCAGCTTTTATCAGAATGATTTCGCCGGCCGCATCGCAACCAAAGTGATGCAGACGTCACTCGCCGTGCGTGAAACCGCGACCAAGTTGCTCGACGTGATGGTGTATGTGCTGGTGTATTTCAGCACTATGCTGTATCTGGTATTTGATGCTGACTGGCGTCTGGTGTTGCCGTTGTTGGTCTGGCTCGGGTTATATATCTGCCTGCAAATCTATTTTATTCCGCGCTTAAAAGATGTGGCGAGCCGCCAGGCCGACGCCCGTTCGGATATGACCGGCCGTATTGTCGACAGCTACACGAACATCAACACTATCAAGTTGTTTTCTCACACCAGCCGCGAAGCCGATTACGCTAAAGACAGCATGTCGCGGTTTTTACAACCGGTGTACGAACAGATGCGCCTGGTCACCTGGTTAAGTTTCAGTGTACAGGCGCTGAACTACCTGCTGGTCTTTTCCATCGGCGCTTTGTCGATTTGGTTATGGATGGCGCAAGCGGTCAGTGTCGGTGCTATTGCTATTGCGGTCAGTTTGTCGCTACGTCTCAACGGCATGTCGCAGTGGATTATGTGGGAAGTCAGCAGCCTGTTTGAAAACATCGGTACTGTGGCTGACGGCATCACCACGCTGGCGCAGCCGCAGCAAGTGCTGGACAGCCCGCAGGCACAACCACTGCAAGTCAGTGGCGGTGCTATCGAGTTTGACCACGTCAGCTTCCAGTATGCCAGCCAAGGCAGAAACGTGTTGCAACAGCTTGATCTGCAAATAAAACCGGGCGAAAAAGTTGGCCTGGTTGGTCGCAGTGGCGCCGGTAAATCGACGTTAGTTAATCTGTTACTGCGGTTTTATGATTTGGAAACAGGTCAGATCCGTATTGACGGCCAGGACATCCGTCAGGTCAGCCAGGACACTTTACGGGCCCAAATTGCGATGGTGACGCAGGATACCTCGTTATTGCATCGCACGGTGCGGGAAAATATTTTGTATGGCAAACCCGATGCCACTGAAGCCGAATTACTGAGTGCGGTAAAAGCGGCTGAAGCCGATCAGTTTATCAGCGAACTCAGCGATCTCCGCGGCAATCGGGGACTGGACGCGCAGGTTGGGGAGCGTGGTGTGAAGTTATCCGGCGGTCAGCGCCAACGGATAGCCATCGCCCGGGTACTGCTGAAAAATGCGCCAATTTTGATCCTCGATGAAGCCACTTCTGCGCTTGATTCTGAAGTTGAAGCAGCTATCCAACACAGTCTGAATCAGCTGATGGCCGGTAAAACGGTTATTGCCATCGCGCACCGTTTGTCGACTATTGCCGCGATGGACCGGCTGATAGTGTTAGATCAGGGCGCTATTGTCGAGCAAGGTAGTCACCAGCAGTTGATTGCCCAAGGCGGCATTTATGCCCAGTTGTGGGCCCATCAGACTGGCGGTTTTATCGGTCTGGATTAAATGAAAAGCAAAGGGCTGCAGATGCAGCCCTTTGTTGTGCCAGCGGTTTTAGGCCAGGCGCGGATCCGTCTCTGCGACCCCTGGTTCCTGTTGATGGGCAATTTTAAACTGCAATAAAGCGCCAACCGGCTGCATATCCACCAGTTCCCGGAAACAAATCCAGTCCACCAGGCTATACAAACTCATCGCCAGATAGTCCCACTGCGCAAACTCGCCACTGGCGACTTTATGATTGAGGATCTTCAGCGTGGCCTGCACCCGCTCGTGCTGCAGATTAAAAAATAACTTATTGTCGCGCACATCAAAGCCAGAGCGTTTGCACAGCAACAACTCGACCAGCGAATCATTTGCCGCGTTAATAATGGTCAGCAGGTTTTCCTGCGACCAACTGAGCGGTGTCAGTAAAAATTTCTGACTAAGAAACCGGTAGATCACACCGGAATCAAACACAACCTGCTCGCCGTCTGCCAGCATTGGTACTTTTCGCGTCGGATTTAACGCGATCAGACGCTCCCGATCGGCAGATTCAAAGATGTTCAGACTGATAAACTCATGCGGCCGCTCGGCCAGTAATAAACGCAAACGCCGGACAAAAGGTGATGAAGTCGATCCATAAAGCTGCATAAAGGCTCCAACATAAGTTCTGCAAAAACACAGGCAGCCCAGCGGCTGCCTGCAAATCAAGGCTGAATAGCGGATTGTTCAATGACCGGCTGACTGACCGGTTCAGGCTGCTGATACACCGGCTCAGGTTGCTGATACACCGGCTCAGGTTGCTGATACACCG
>CALJUX010000063.1 GCA_937978655.1 uncultured Chromatiaceae bacterium | reverse complement strand
ACGAGGTGGATCATAACACCTCTAATCAGGTGGCCAAATTCAGTGTGCCACTACACCCTTTAACCGCGCTTTTAAAACAAAAATGGGGGTAACGCCGACAGAATATCGTGATCAATTTTAAAAATGATCAGGTTATTTCAGTTTGAATAAGACGAGTCTGCGGTCATTGCCTGTAATGGACGTCCTTATTGTTCATTGGACGTTTTTATGAAAAAAATTCTGCTCGCAACCACTTTTTTTGTCTTTGTTCCTCTGGTGTATGTATTAGTGCCGATTTACCAAGGTCTCGCCCATAGGGGCATGTTGCCGATGCTTGGATGGGATTATCAGACCTGGCCAACGGAACAACCCACCACCCAGCAAGTCAACGATAACAGATTTAAATCGTCGGGCTTGCATGCGCTCAATTTGTTAAAAGCACAACAAAAGGCGGTGTCCGCACCCGGTTATACCGCCGCAGTGGCAATCAACGGCAATATTGTATGGGCTGGCAGTGTTGGCTGGGCTGATATTGCCAGGCAAATTAAAATGACCACTGATACCCAGCTGCGTATCGGCAGTACGTCCAAAGCGATCACCTCGGCAGGATTGGCTCGATTAGTGGCAGCTAAAAAGTTGAATTTAGACGCACCACTCGCTGAGTATTTTGACGCACTGCCCAATCCTGGCTGGCACGATATAACCGCCCGGCAATTAGCCTCCCATATGGCAGGAATGCCGCATTATGATGAAAATACAGATATTTTAGGTATGCTTGAAACCGTCAGTGCCCAGACCCACTACCCCAATGTGTTGGATGCAATGACATTGTTTGATGGCAGCGACCTGTTGTATACCCCCGGCGAGCAGTTTAGTTATGCCAGCTTAGGTACCGTGTTGTTGAGCGTGCTGATCCAGATAAAAGCTGGTGAACCTTATCAGGATTTTATCAAGCATGCGGTTTTAGCGCCGCTCAACATGAAATCAACCAACACCGGCTCACCGGATGATGTGGGCTCCCCTGTGGCGACCTATTATTGGCAAGACGAGCAACAACCAACCCGACTAAAACCTTGGTATGAACTGGATTTAAGTCACCGTCTGGCTGCAGGCGGTTGGGTATCCACCTCAAAAAATCTGGTTCAGCTAGGCCAAGGCTTTTTGGACGATAGCTTTATCCCGCAAGATGTCAGAAACACTTTTTGGACACCGCAACAACTCAAAGACGGCACAACGAATCGGCAAAACTATGGTATTGGTTGGCGCATCAATGACCTGGATTTAGGGAAAGGTTACAAACCTATGAAGTATATCCATCACGGCGGCGTATCTGCCGGTGCTCAGAGTTTTTTGATGGTTATTCCTGAATACAAACTCTCTGTCGCCGTAAATACCAACGTTAAAACCGAGGCGAACTTTGGCGCTGTAGCCTTCAAGATCGCCAAAGTATTTGTCGACGAACTGGATAAACTAAAATAGCGCTTTGTAAAACAACAATGTGCTGCAAAGTATTTTGTTTTGGTCATTCAAGATGTTAGTGAAATTAATTCTCTGCTGATAAGTACAGATTTGGCAAGTCAACCCAATATCTGTACTTTTTAAAGGTCGCAAATGTGCTACGAACACATTTTTGAGTAAGCTGAGCTCGATGTCCGCTTCAGGTATTGAGCCGTTCTTGCTGAACTGCAGAAAATGCTACCATCGACAGCAGCACTGCGAATTTAGGCTGGCCGACCATAGCGGTGGATACGCATATTTTCCGTGTCAGCAACCGGATGAATTTTGCGCCGGGCAAAAACGTCGACGAAGTGGAAGCGAAACTGCTCAAAATAGTGCCGGCCGAATTTAAAGTCGACGTGCATCACTGGCTGATTTTGCACGGCGATTTTAGGTTTAGTGGATATAAGGCAATTTTAAACAAAAAACCGAATAATGCAGGTCAGCGCTTTTTGGCCCAGACCTGCAATCACAGTAGAAACCGACCAGGCCATCAGAGGATTTTCACCACAACTTTGCCTTTGGCCCGGCCTTGCGCCAGATAGTCGAGTGCTTCTTTGGCTTGCGCAAAGGAATACACTTTGTCGATCACCGGTTTGATCTGTTCAGTTTCAAGCAGTGTGCTGATCTCACTGAGCTGTTCTCCGTCCGGGCGCACAAACAAAAACGAATAGCTGACAAAACGTTTTTTCGCCAGCGCGATGATTTTCCGGCTCATCAGACCAAAGACAAATTTTAATAAAAAGTTGAGCCGCCGCGCCTCGGCAAAAGCTCTATCCAATGGCCCCACCAACGACACTATTTTGCTGCCGGGTTTGAGAATGCCCACAGATTTCTCGATAGCGTCGCCCCTGACGGTGCCAAGCACCAGATCGTAACCCTTTAATACCTGGTCGAATTCTTCGCGAGTGTAGTCAACCACCTGATCAGCACCCAGGCTTTTGACCAGAGCCAGGTTTTTGCTGCTGGTGGTGGTCGCCACTGTCGCACCAAAATACTTGGCCAATTGGATGGCAAAAGTACCGATCCCACCGGAACCTGCAGGGATAAACACTTTCTGCCCGCGCTGAATGTCAGCGCGCTCTTTTAAGGCTTGCCATGAGGTCAGACCGACCATCGGGATGGAGGCTGCCTCGACAAAATCCAGATTGGCAGGTTTCAGCGCTGCTGCGCTTTCTGCGACCACCGCAAATTCGGCCAGCGCGCCTTTGCCCGTATCGAAGATGCTGGCAAATACCGCATCGCCCACTTTAAAGCGGGTGACCTGACTGCCGACCTGTGTCACCACTCCGGCCAGATCGCTGCCTATCGTTGCGGGCAGCTGAAATTGCAGCACTGGCTTAAACATGCCGGTCAGGATCATGTTATCAATCGGGTTCAGGCCGACAGCGTGCACCTTCACCAGGATCTCATCGGCTTTCAGTTCGGTCGGGCGCGGCACGGCGCGAAATCCGACGTCAGGTGCTTTGCCATAGCGTTTAAAGCTGAGCGCCTGCATAGTTTGTTTGGTCATTTATTGATACTCCGGAGTAAGAGTGACGCGGGTCATGGCTTATTTCGCTTTGTTACTGAGTAAAAACGCCACCGCTAAAACAGCTTCCAGCGCGACGGCAACCAGGATTTGCGCAGTCGCGGCGCCTGAATACCATTCTAAAATGCCGAGCGTGGCCAACATCAGACAGGTCAGACTGATACCGCTTGAGAGCGCAAAGCGGGCGCCTGAAGCCTCGGCCTTGCGGGCCAGCAACAGCATCAGCGCCATGCCGGCATAAAAAGCCGCCGCGCGACGACTGACTAAACCAGCGCTGTCGGTGTACGGCACGCCCCATTGCGTGAGCATCAGTTCAGGGGCGCACAGCCACATCGCACTTAAAGCAAATAACAGCACTGAACTCAGCAGTGCCAGCAGGCGGAATGTCACAGGCTGCCCTCGCCGGTATCCAGCTGCAGACTTTTCCGCAGACCTTTATCCAGAACTGAAGTTGGCGCAAAACGACGTAAAAACCTGAGCTGACCGGCCGCTTTACCAGCGGTATAACGCCGCTTTGGCGTGTCAGCCAGCGCCGCTTCCACCACGACCTCTGCCACGACATCCGGGCTATCGCCACCTTCCATCGCTTCGGCCACGACTTTCAGCAGCTTGGCACGGATCTGGTCATACTCGGGCAGCTTGGCATCCGGCTGGACGTTATTGGCGTCAAACTGGGTTTTGGTAAAGGCCGGTTCAATCACCGACACCCGGATACCACGGGTACGCAATTCGTGATCCAGCGCTTCGGAATAGCCTTCCACCGCATGTTTACTGGCGGCATAAAGCGCCACATAAGGCATCGGCACCAGGCCAATAATGGAGCCGATGTTAATAATCCGGCCACTGCCCTGACGGCGCATATGCGGCACCACGGCACGGGTCATCCGGACTATGCCAAAAAAATTAGTATCAAAAATACTTTGCGCCTGTTGCAGTGAGCTTTCTTCAGCCCCGGCCGGCGCCACACCAAAACCAGCGTTATTGACCAGCAAATCAATGCGGCCTTCGCGCTGGATTAATTCATTTACCGCTGCTTCGACAGAAGCATCGTCGGTGACGTCCAGCGCCAGCATCGGGAACAGCCCCTCGCCCGCTTTGCTGCCGCGCCGGCTGGTGCCATAGACTTTGTAACCTGCGGCCTGCAGGCTTTTGGCCGATGCTTCACCGATCCCGGAAGATGCGCCGGTAACCAGCGCGACAAGTTGAGTGGTCTTCATAAAAATTCCTTACATAAATGATTGATTAAGCAGTTTTATAACGCAGAGCGGCTTCTGCTTGTTTAATGTCTGACAGCAGCGCTTGTCGCGTTGCATCGAGGTTTTCCCAGCGGGCAGCGTTGTGCAGTGGCGGAATGGTGACCACCTCGCGGCGGTCAAAGCCAACCAGCGCGGCGTCAACCAGTTCATCGACCTGCATCATTTGCGCGAAATGACTGATGTCGATACCGGCGCGTTGCCAAATCTCGGTATAAGTGCCGGCGGGCAATACGGCCTGGACATAGACGCCTTTTGCCGATAATTCCAGACTCAGGCCCTGCGATAAAAACAGCACATAGGCTTTGGTGGCGCCATACACTGACATCGCAAACTCAGGCGCCAGCCCCACCACTGAACTGATGTTGACAATAGAACCTTGTCCGGCCTGAACTAAACGGGGCGCAATCGCAGCCGCCAGCCGGGTTAAGGCGGTGGTATTGAGGGCAATCAGTTGCGTGATGCTGTCCGGTGTTTGCTCAACAAAACCACCAGACTGCGCGATACCGGCATTGTTAATCAGCGTATCGATACGGCTATCGTCCTGCAGACGCTTTTCTACCCTGGTAAGGTCACTGGCGAGGGTCAGATCGGCTGGCAATACATCAACAGCAATGCGATGGTCCTGGCGTAAACGCGTGGCAAGCGCCTCCAGCCTGGCCTCATCGCGGGCAACCAGCACCAGATCATGGCCGCGGCGGGCGAAACGGTCGGCGTATACAGCACCGATACCAGTTGAAGCGCCAGTGATAAGAACGGTCGATGTCGTCATGTCAGTGTACTCACTCATCGTTGTCAGAAGGCCTGCGACGGCCTGCATCAGCTGTTGGATATATGCTTTCGTGCCGCCGTCACAGTGCGTTGTGGCGTCCAGCACATTTCATAGCTGATATGATGACGATCATAATCTAAAATGTCAAACACTTTGATTATGACCATAATCAAAACACCATAGCCTGCTGTTGCAAAGCAGTTCAAAGGCGATGAAAGTGACAAAACGCAGCAGCAGGAAAACCGTGCGCATCTTGTTGAAACGGCTTCAGTGTTGTTGCGCGAACGCGGTTCCGAAGGTGTGCAGGTGTTGCAGAATTGATGGCCACAGCCGGATTTACCCAAGGTGGGTTTTACAAGCACTTTGATTCAAAAGCAGACTGAATCAACAACAACAGAAGCTCACACTCATACCAGATCACCTGGCTAGTATTGAGTTAATACTAGTGTTAAGCTGCAACTAGTGTTAACTCAATACTAGAGCAATTTCATGCATGAAACGAATGAACTGAATGACGAAGAAATCGTTGCGCAGCATACAAAAAAATTTCAAAAGGAACTCAGTTCTGGCCTGGTTTCGTTGGTATTGCTTGCCATTCTGAACCAAGCGAAAACTGCGCTCTACGGGTATGAAATTGCCAGGCGGTTCCAGCAAAAAAACACGGAAAAACTCGGCGCCATTTACCCCGTACTGCGCAATTTGCATGCGCGGGAGTTAGTGCATTGTGAAGTGAAAACATCAGACAGTGGACCACCAAGAAAGTACTACACCATCACCGCTCTGGGTAAGCGCGTCTTTGCGCAGTGTTTGACCAGCTGGCTGGCGACACAAAGTCACGTTAACAACATTATTCATGGACGATTAGAAAATGACCAATAACCAACAGAACATCGAACACTACCTGAATGAATTGACCAAGGCACTGGCAGGACAGCCAGCTGGTTTAATTCAGGATGCCCTTTATGATACCAAGAGCCATCTGCTTGATGCCTTAGCTGAAGAGAAAAACCCAGACTTTGATGCTATTGCAGCCGAATACGGCGCCCCTGCCGATGTAGCGCAGCACTATGTTCTGTTAGAAAAACAGACACAGCAATTTTTGTCAGGTAAATCGCGGCGGCACACAGTCAATGGATTTTTCGAACCACTATTCGATTCTGGCAGCTATCAGGCGGTTGGCTATTTTTTACTGGCGTGGCCGTTAAGCGTGGTGTACTTCGCCTGGTTTGCCATGGTGGGCCTCAGTATTGCTGCTCTGTCAGTGGTTGGTGTCGGTATACCTTTGCTTGCTCTCTACCTCAAACTGCAATGCTACGTCGCGTTATTTGAAGGTCAAATCGTGAGTAGTTTGCTGGGGGAAAGGATGCCCAGAAGGCCCGGTACGCCTGCTGTAATCAATCACTCAACATTTCCCTTTGGAAAAATAACCAGCTACCTGAAAACAACTGTTGGCTGGAAAACCACGCTTTATACCGCTGTACATTTACCACTGAGCAGCCTGTATTTTGTGCTCTGCGTCGGTTTATTTTTTGCGTCCGTTGCACTGATGTTGTCGCCTGTCATCGACCTCCTGGTGCATTGTTTTTACCCTGGAGACACAGTCGATATTGCCTGGTATTGGTTGCCTCTTGCTCTGCCTGCGGGAGTGATTAGTCTGACGCTTTCGCTCCATATCGCCAGCGCTTTGTCAAAGTTACACCGCGCTGTAGCACGAGCATTATTAATCAGCTAACCAGCGGATAAACAACACATGGACCTGTTACGACAAGCCAGCCATCGCTACCCCATTTCGTTGTTTTTACTCATTTCGTTCAGCTGGACCTGGTTTTTCTGGTTTGGCAGTTTACTGTTTCCCAACGATTGGGCTATCAGGAAAATCATCACAGCGATGGGATTCGGCCCCGCCATCGCGGCAATTCTGCTCAGTACTCTGCGTGGCAGAAGTTGCATAGCCAATTCACGTAAATGGTGGTGTTGGTATGGTTTGAGCTTTTTCGTGTTACTTGCGAGCTACATATCCATGTTAGCAACCGGTGACGGCGTTACTGCCGGCGCTTTTAAACGCGCGACGCCTCCGGGTTTTTCGACACTGAACATTCTGCTCAGCGTGGTCTCAGCCGCCATCGGTGCTTTTATTATCGCCGCCACATTCGGCGCAAAAGCGCCCGTTTATCAAGGCAGCCTGAGTTTGAAACGCGCTGTTAAATGGCTGCTTATCGCGACATTACTGCCGTTAGTCTGGCATTTGGCCGGACTATTTTTGGCGCTGATGCAGGGTCAGACAGTGCCGGAGATACAGGGTGGGCTTGATTGGTTTTCCTGGCTGACTTATAGCGTCCGCTCGGTGATATTTACACTGGTTGTCGTCGCTGTGGGGGAAGAAGTCGGTTGGCGCGGCTGGCTGTTGCCGGCGCTGCAACAAAGATTGTCTCCACTTCTGAGTTCCGTGGTGCTTGGGATTGTCTGGGGACTCTGGCACTTTCCTTTGTTTGTGACCGGTGCATACCAAGCACCGCCGCAAATGGTATTTGCCAAAGTGGGTTTGTGTGTGTTTCTGTCGATATTATTCACCAGCCTGTATAATCGCTCGAATGGTAATGTGCTGGTGGCAATTGCGCTGCATACCGCAATAAACAGTACACAACGCTTCGTTCCGATGACTGAAGCGATGAGTATGCTGATGCTGCTGACCATACTGGCTTTACTCTTTGCCGACAAAATGTGGCGAAGAATGTGAATTTAACGCGAAAACCGAATAGGAACATCACATGCGTATTCTGCACACTATGCTGCGGGTCGGTGACCTGCAACGCTCTATCAGCTTTTATACTGAAGTGCTCGGTATGTCTTTGCTGCGCACCTCCGACAACCCGGAATATCAATATACCCTGGCCTTTGTCGGTTATGGCGACGAAGCGAGCGGAGCAGTATTAGAGCTGACTTACAACTATGGCGTCACCAGCTACGATAACGGCAATGCCTTTGGTCATATCGCACTGGAAGTCGACAACGTCTACAGCGCCTGTGATTTAATTCGTGCCCGTGGTGGTGTGATCAGCCGCGAACCCGGCCCGGTCAAAGGTGGCACCACCGAGATCGCTTTTGTGCGTGACCCGGATAACTATGCGATTGAACTGATTCAGAAAAAAACCAGCTACCAGCAGCTGTAACTGACAAAAAACAAGGCGCTTAAAGCGCCTTGTTTGTTCAACCTTACTCCACTTCAATCCAGACTTTGTCATTCAGCGACATCGCCAGATTATTGTCGTAATACGCTGCTTCATTGATAAATGTCGGATAAACCACTTCAGTGCCGTCGTAATTCAGCACTGTGCCATCAAACAGGGTAAACAGCGGCGCACCCGGTGCAATCGGCTGATAGTCGCGGTCCTGCACATTTTTATGCACCATGCCAAGACGCTCACCGCTGGCAGATAACGGCAATTTGATTGAATGCAGATAACGGAAGGCTTCAACCCGTTTTGGCAACTCTGGCAACGCATCAGTGTTGTATAACTCAATAAAATCCAGAATATGCTGCGTCATCTCGTGCATCTGTTCCAGCACGTCCTGGCGTAACACCGATTGTGGTTGTGGCCCAACTTCGACTATCACGCCATAAGTGCCGACCGTGCACAGCAGCGCGTGATCTTCGGCGGCAAAATGGTCTTCGTCACGCGAGATCACCGCCTCCGGCATTTTCAAACGGATATAACCGGCCAGCAGGTTATAAATCCGGCCCGGCTGGGTCAGAATAAGGCAAGCGCCCATATTGCTGGTGGTGTTGTGTAAATCGATGACAAAATCGGTTTTTGCTGCACCTTTGGGGCCAAGCTCGGCATTAATCACTTTGGCACGGCTTTGCTCGTAGTTGGTCAGTAACGGGTTGGCTAAATCGGCGGTTTTAAACTGCCGGTTTAAATCACTGTGCAGATACCTTTTGTTAGCGGCGTGCGCCTCTGGATTGGCCAATAAGGTTTTGCAGCTGAAGCTGCTGCGCGCCAGCAGTTCCGGCTGACTGCGGTAGCGTTTTTCCAGATAAATACCGGAGAATTCATTGCCATGGGTGCCGCCAACAATAGCGACAGTGCGGATAGGAGATGGGGCTGTACTCATGATGACCTCAGGGCTTTGGCAAAACGAAGCGGTATTATGCCCGTTTTTGCCCAGCTGAGGCAGAGAAAATGCCTGAAAAACAATAATAATGCAGATTTACTGCATATAAAATCAAAAAACCGGCTTAAGCTGCCGGTCTTTGCATGATCACCTGACAAGGAATATGTAAGGCCGGATGTTGTAGCTGCAAACTTTTTTGCAGCACTTCCTGCGCAGTCTGCACACATTTACCGCACTGACTGCCCACACCAAGGCATTGTTTCATTTCACGCATCGAGGTCATGCCCTCGGCAACGTGCGCGCGGATAGTTTTGTCAGTGACCGCTTTACAAACACAAACGTACATATGAACTCCGGCACCCAGTGACGAAGTTCATTGTAATAGTATTGCGAATTGTTATCAATAGCGTGCACGCAAAATGATCAGTGCTCGTTTTCTTCCTGCGTCGCTTCGAGCAGCGTTTCAGCCAGCTCACCCGGCTCTACCACGATGCCTGGTTCGTCGGCATGCGGGAATACTGCAACCATCAGTTCATCGCCATCAAGGCCTGAGGTCCATTTATCCAGCCAGGTGGCGATATCCACCGCCTGCGCCTGACAATTGGCCCAATCGCCTTCAATCCACAGATTGGCGATCTCGGCATGTGGCCACACCGGGATGCAACGTTCATCTTCGGCAGTGACCAGCACAAAACCTTCATCGTCGGTCAGGATCCAGATCTGTTCCAGATCGGCCACGGCATTAATAAAATACTCATAACGCTGTTCAGCATCGAGTTTGGTGATTTTTTGGATATCATCGGTGGACAATGCGTATTCCATACTGAGTTACCTTTTCTGTTTTTTTGATAGCACATGATGACGTAAAGCGCTGCCAGCGGCCAGTGCTTTGTCGTTGTTCTGCCGCTACTGCGCTGATTTTAACCTTACCGGCGCACCGAGATAACAGATATCCAGTTTGCCGTTGCCTTTGTTCTGATAAAATTCGTCGGCCCGCGAGCGACGGCGCTCAAGCATTTGCTGAAAATCTGCGCTGCCGGTCAGTTGCTGCTGCAACGGCAATTGCGCTGTTTTTGGCAGCTCTGAGCCTAAACGCGCACTGATAATTGCGCCCCGACGCGCCTTCGCCGTCAAAATGCCGCCCGCAGCTTTATCGCCACGCGGCACTAAATTCAGCACTTCTGTGCCCCAGATCATCCGGCCAAACACATTCATATTCTGGTCCAGATGACGCGGCGCCTGCCCTTGCATGATGGCAAAATCCGTGGTGGCACTGGCCGGCTCGCTGTTGCGCGCCATATTTACCAGATTCGGACAATGGACCAACCACTCCCGGCCTTTACTGCGCCCTACCGCAAACCCCTGATTAAAACCGGTTTCATCGGCCAGTAAGTCACCGCTTTGCACTGGCGTGTATGGATCTGTGCGACGTATTGGCCAGCTGAATTCAGCCGGTAACGCCGGATAGACTTTGTTGAGCTTAGCCGGATGCGTTTCACTTTCCGGTAATCCCGCCTGCAGCACAAACTGGTCAATCACCCGGTAAAACGGCAGGCCGTCATAGAATTTGTCTTGTACCAGCTGGCGAAAACGCGCGCTGGTTTTTGGCGTGAAAGTGTCCGCAAGCTGCAGCACCACCTGCCCGACCGCGTTACCACCATCACTGAGTTGCAGATACACCAGCTGTTGTTGCGGAATATCCACCCAGCTTTGCTGCTCTGCCGGGGCTGCTGCAATAGCAGCAGGCAGCACCGATATCAGCAACAAGGTCGCGGCACGCCATTTGTAAAGTCTCGTTACCATCAAACCAGTCCTTTTAACAGAGTATCAGCGGCCAGCAATAACACGGCATAACGCGCCCCTTTGGCAATTAACACCAAAGGGATAAATTGCCAGAGCGGATAACGTAAAATACCGGCAACGACGGTTAAAGGGTCACCAACTACCGGCAACCAGCTGAATAAAATCACATAAGGGCCAAACTTGTAGCTCCACTGCTGTGCCCGTTGCAGTTGTTCCGGACTGGCCGGAAACCAGCGTTTATGCTGAAAGCGGGCAACTTGCGAACCTAACCACCAGTTCAGTAAAGAACCGGCGCCATTCGATAACGTCGCCACCAGCCATAACAACCAGACGTCATAGCCCTGATACCACAACGCCGCCAACACAATTTCGGAGCTGCCCGGCAATAAACTGGCTGAAGTAAAAGCACTGAGCGCCAGGAGCGCATACCCGGATAAATCCCACATCAACAATGCCGCCCTGTTACCACATCACCACGACCAGCCGCAGCCAGAACGCCCATAACACCACACAGCTTAATAAAAACAGGTTAAAGCGCATCCGCACCTGATTACTGGTGACATGCACCAGACTGTGTAACAACCTCAACGCAACATAAACGCCAGCCAGCAGCACAAAAACGACATCCGCTTGTTGTTGCTGCAACACTGCCAGCACGCCGGCGAAAAACAGCACCGGCATTTGCAATAAATTATCGAAATTACGACTGGCAGTGATCACCTTTTCGTTGGCGCCAGCCAAATCCATAGTGCGAAAGGCATTGAGGTGAAACTCGCGGTTACGGGCGGCAGCAAAGCGACGTCTTCCCATCAGAATCATGATGCCGCTGGTCAGCGCTACCTGTAAAAACATAATGAGGACCAGATACTTATCCATGGTTGTATTCCTTATACAGAGGCGATGCCGCCAGACTAAAGCATTCACGCCACTGACACCAGCCTGCCGATAGCGGCCAGCGTCAAAATGTCATGCCGCTGCCATCTGCCTGCAACGCGACAGGCACATCTTGGGTTCCGGCAACCGCTTTGGGTATACTGCGTTTTTTTCCAACGCGGAGTCTGCCCGATGGCGCAGCTGTATTTTTACTATTCGGCGATGAATGCCGGCAAATCGACGGCCTTGCTGCAAAGCGCTTACAACTATCAGGAACGTGGGATGCAGGCGGCGATCTTCACGGCCGCTTTTGATGACCGCTTTGGTCTTGGCAAAGTCAGTTCCCGCATCGGCTTGTCGATGGAGGCACTGCTGTTTGACAGCGAGCTGGATTTTGTGGCGCGCTGCGAAGCGCTGCGGGCATCGCTTGGCCGGCTGGATTGTGTGCTGATTGACGAAGCACAGTTTTTGACCAAAGCCCAGGTGCGCCAGTTGACCGATGTCGTCGACCAGTTGCGGATCCCGGTGCTGGCTTTTGGCCTGCGTACCGACTTTATCGGCGAGACCTTTGCCGGCAGTCAGGCACTGCTGGCCTGGGCCGACAAACTGATTGAATTAAAAACCATTTGTCATTGTGGCCGCAAAGCCAACTTCGTGGTGCGGCTGGATGCCGACGGTAAAGCGGCCCGCGCCGGCTCGCAAGTCGAGATCGGCGGCAATGACCGATATGTCTCAATGTGCCGGCTGCATTTTAAGGAGCTGGTCTGGTAACAAGGAAACTCTATGCGGCTGTTATATGGCGTGCAGGCGACAGGTAACGGTCACATCAGCAGAGCCCGCGCGCTGCAACGCGCGCTGGCACCATACGATGTCCAGATTGATTTTTTGTTCAGCGGCCGCCCGGCCAGCCAGCTATTTGAAATGTCAGCTTTTGGCGCTTATCAGTGGCGCCGGGGTCTGAGTTTTGTCAGTCGGGCCGGCGCCATCAGTCACTGGCAGACATTGCGTCAGGCTGACTTGCGACAACTATGGCAGGATATCTGCCAGCTGGAAACCCGGCGTTATGATCTGGTCCTGACCGATTTTGAGCCCGTTACCGCCTGGGCCGCCCGGCGTCAGGGCACTCCGACAGTGGCGATTGGCCATCAGTATGCGCTGAATGCTCCGGCGCCATTGCTTGGTATGGATTGGGGCCAGCGGCTACTGCTGCGCAACTTCGCCCCGGCGCGACAACATATCGGCCTGCACTGGCATCATTTTGGCCAGCCGCGGCAACCGGGCAAGCTGGTATTACCGCCGATAGTCGATTTACCCGGGCATGCGGCGCCATCAAGCCAAGGCCCGGTGCTGGTTTACCTGCCGTTTGAAGCGGCGTCCGACATTCTGCAGTGGCTCAGCCCGCTGCAGGACTATCAGTTCCGTATCTATGGCGTTGGTCAGCAACAGAGTGCCACTCGTCACTTAGAGTTTTGCCCGCCGGCGGTGGCGGCTTTTAAACAAGATTTAGTACGGGCGTCGGCGGTGATAAGCAATGCCGGCTTTGAACTCATCAGTGAAGCGCTGCAGCTGGGTAAACGCATTCTGGTCAAGCCGCTACAGGGCCAGCCCGAGCAACGCAGCAACGCGCTGGCTTTACAGCAGTTGCAGCTGGCGGCGGCAACTGACCGGCTCGACAGCCATGGCATTCAACATTTTTTGGCGCATTACCAGCCGGTGCAGTCGGTACAATATCCTGATGTTGCCGCCAGCATCGCGGCATGGCTGGTCAAAGGCGACTGGTTTGACGGTAGCGGGCTTGGGGATTTATGGCAGGAAACAGAGTTCAGCACGGCGACGCAATCCGCTGCGCGCAAGTATGGCTGAGCTGGCATTGCGGCGATGCCCGGTACTGCTCAATCTACACACCGCTCTTTTCACACAAAGCTGTTCAGACAAAACCATACAAAAAGGCCCGGTCTGCCGACCGGGCCTTTCACGTTAACTGATGCGGGCCATCGCCACCGACAGTTCCGCCAGCTCCGCTACTTTGGCCGGAATTTTATCTGCCGGCTGCTGTGCAGGCTGTAAATCAACCAGATCACAAACCGCACTGCTGTGACTAAAGCCGGTCGGCGCTTCGGTGATCAGCTGGACAATACGCTCGACAGCAAAATGGTCACAATGGTGTTCGAGCTGGCGCAGTAATTCCGCCATATCTTTCCAGTGTAACGACACCTCATTGGCCGCCATAATGCGCGGATGCGCGGTCTGACGCACATTCTCACCAATCAGCAACTCTTCATACAGTTTTTCGCCGGGCCGCAGTCCGGAGAAACAAATATCAATATCACCGTCCGGATGCTGACTGTCTCTGACCTCCAGCCCCATCAGATGCACCATCCGACGGGCCAGATCGGCGATCCGTACCGGCTCACCCATATCAAGCACAAACACATCGCCGCCTTTGCCCATAGCGCCGGCCTGGATCACCAGCTGCGCCGCTTCCGGGATGGTCATGAAATAGCGGATAATTTCCGGATGCGTCACGGTGATTGGCCCACCATTACGGATTTGCTCACGGAACAACGGCACCACAGAGCCGGAAGAACCCAGCACGTTGCCAAAACGCACCATACAAAAACGGGTGCGGTTTTGCTTCAGTGCTAAAGCCTGCAGCACCAGCTCGGCCAGCCGCTTTGACGCGCCCATAATATTGGTCGGCCGCACCGCTTTGTCAGTCGAAATGAGCACAAAAGTCTCAACGCCGGCAGCGACGGCCGCTTCTGCCGCGCGCCAGGTGCCAAATACATTGTTGACCACCCCTTCCACGACATTGTATTCAACCAGCGGCACGTGTTTATAAGCGGCAGCATGGTACACCGTCTGTACGCCAAACTTGCTCATGACCGCCTGCACCCGCGCCTGCTTTTGCACATTGCCCAGCACGGGTTTCAGTTCAACTTCGAGTTTTTCGTCCTGCACCAGAGCACGTAATTCCTGCTCAATGCTGTACAGGGCAAACTCTGACAATTCAAATAATACTAAGGCTTTAGGTTCATACTGCACAATCTGGCGGCACAGCTCGGAGCCGATAGAACCGCCAGCGCCTGTCACCATCACGACTTTATCTTTGATGTTGGCATGCATCAGTTTTAATTTAGGCTCAACCGGATCTCGTCCAAGCAAGTCTTCAATTTTGACATCCTGCAGTTCGTCAATACGCATCGAGCCATCGACGATGTCGCTCATCCCCGGCACTGTTTGCACCGGAATGGGCATATTACCGAGACTTTCCAGTACTTCACGCCGCCGCGCCCGACTGGCAGACGGCAAGGCCAACAGAATACGACTGATATTTTTTGATTTGATAATGGCAGCGATCTGGCTGGGGCTGCCGACATGAATGCCCAGAATTGTGGAGCGCTGCAGCGTGATGTCATCATCGACAAAGGCCACCGGATGGAACTGCTCACCGTTTAACAACGCCTGCGCCAGCTGCCGGCCAGACGAACCGGCGCCATAAATCAGCACCCGTTCTTTGTGGCCATTGTGACGCTGGAACAACACCATCCGTGCCGCCAGCCGCAAACCACCACTGGTGACCAGCGCCATGATGGCATACACAAAAATCAGATTGCCTTTGTCGGCAATACCCGCCAATTGAAACAGCATGCCCAGCAACAATGCATTACTGATGATCCCGGCCAAGACAGCGCCAAGTGCATGCTGACCGATATAGCGGATCACTGCGCGGTATAAGCCAAGCTTGGTAAAGGCGATGATGGTAATAGGTACCGATAAGAAAAATACCGGAAAAATTTGCAGAAAACTATTAGCCGGAGTCTCCTGTGTCGCAAACAACGCAATAGACATCGACGCACTCAGAAACACAACATCAGCTAAAACTGATATAAATCTCTTGATGTAACGGGGTAAAGACAATAGCCATTCAAGCATTCGGGCAGCTCCTGATTTGATGCTCTTGTGTTCCAAGAATGCGTCACAGCAAAAACGATGCGATTATAACCTAACAACCGTCATAAACTCCACGATCTCACTCACACATTGGCGTCAGACCGGCCTTGTTTACAACACATTCATTTTCAAAAAAACCTGCTGCCATAACTGCTGGCTCTGCTGTTTAAACCGGGCCGCAGCTTGCTGCAACTGCGTCACATGCTCAGCCGCCAGATCGGAAGAGCGTCGTGTAGGGAAAGAGTGTAGATCTCGGTGGT
>CALJUX010000062.1 GCA_937978655.1 uncultured Chromatiaceae bacterium | reverse complement strand
CGCAATGGCCAGGCCTTCTAAGATGTGGGCACGGTCACGGGCTTTTTTCAGGTCGTATACGGTGCGGCGCGTCACCACTTCACGGCGGTGCAGCACAAAACACTCAAGGATTTGCTTCAGGCCCAGTAATTTTGGCTGGCCCTGATCCAGTGCCACCATGTTAATACCAAACACGGTTTGCATCTGAGTATTGGCGTACAGGTGATTAATCAGCACGTCGCTGGACTCACCGCGTTTGACTTCAATGACAATCCGCATGCCGTCTTTGTCAGACTCATCGCGCAGTGCACTGATGCCTTCGATGCGTTTTTCTTTCACCAGCTCAGCGATTTTTTCAATCAGCCGCGCTTTGTTCACCTGATAAGGAATTTCAGTGACGACAATCGACTCACGGCCAGATTTGTCATCGGTTTCGATATGGGTTTTGGCGCGGATATACACTTTACCGCGACCTGTGCGGTACGCTTCTTCAATACCACGGCGGCCGTTGATAATAGCGGCGGTCGGGAAATCCGGGCCTGGGATATATTCCATCAGCTCAGGAATAGTGATATCCGGGTTGGCGATAATCGCCAGACAGGCGTTAATGACTTCACTGATATTGTGCGGCGGAATGTTGGTCGCCATACCGACCGCGATACCGCTGGAACCGTTGATTAATAAGTTCGGGATCTTGGTCGGCAATACCGCCGGGATCTGTTCTGTACCGTCGTAGTTCGGCACAAAATCCACAGTTTCTTTGTCCAAATCAGCCAGCAGTTCCTGGGTGATTTTGGCCATCCGCACTTCGGTATAACGCATTGCAGCTGCAGAGTCACCGTCGACTGAACCGAAGTTACCCTGACCGTCGACCAGCATATAACGCAATGAAAACGGCTGGGCCATCCGGACAATAGTGTCATAGACGGCGATGTCACCATGTGGGTGGTACTTACCAATCACATCACCGACGACACGGGCTGACTTCTTATAAGCCTTATTCCAGTCGTTGCCGAGTTCTTTCATTGCGAACAACACGCGGCGGTGCACTGGCTTTAAACCGTCGCGCACATCCGGCAGCGCCCGGCCGACGATCACGCTCATCGCGTAATCCAGATAAGAGTTCTTTAATTCTTCTTCGATATTGATGGGAACAATTTCTTTGGCCAGATTTGTCATAAAAAGCGTTATATCCCTTAAAATCAGTGGGTTGGCTTGCGTATAGTTGTTTTCTCGGCAAACCACGAACCGAGGATTCTAACACAATAGCGCCATGATGCCATGCTGATGTGTGGCAACTTTTAGCTTGCGCATGCGCCCCTGCATTGCGTGTTCAGACTAAGCCTTTATAATGGCCGCAAATTTCTCCCGGACCGCCTTATGACTGAGTTCACTTCTCCCGCGCCTGCCAATGTCGATCAGGCCGAAATAAACAAATTCAACGAACTGGCTTCACGCTGGTGGGACCCGGCCGGTGAATTCAAACCGTTGCATCAGTTAAACCCGACCCGGCTCAGCTATATCAGCGATCAGGTACAAGGTTTGTTTGGCAAAAAAGTGATTGATGTAGGTTGTGGTGGCGGTATTCTGGCGGAGAGCATGGCCAAAGCCGGCGCGGACGTCACTGGCATCGATATGGCGCCGGAATCATTGGCTGTGGCACAGCTACATGCGCTGGAAGCCGGTGTCAGCCTCAGTTACCAACAAAGCACTGCTGAGCAGTTTGCAGCCTCCCATCCAGCGCAGTTTGAACTGGTCACCTGCATGGAAATGCTGGAACACGTGCCGGCGCCTGCTTCTGTCGTGCAGGCCTGTGCTGACTTGGCAGCGCCAGGCGCTACGCTGGTATTCTCCACCTTAAATAAAACCGCCAAAAGCTATTTATTTGCCATCCTTGGCGCCGAGCATGTGCTGAAACTGGTGCCAAAAGGCACCCATGATTTTAATAAGTTCATTCGCCCGTCGCAGTTAATGCGCTTTATCGAAGATGCCGGTCTGACGCTGGTGGACTGCACCGGTCTGCACTATAACCCGCTGAATCAGAGTTTCCGCATTGGCGATGGCGTTGACGTAAATTACTTCGTGGTCGCACGCAAACCATGCTGATCTCAGTAAAAACCGCCCATCCGCTGCGTCCACCGAAAGCGATATTATTTGATTTGGACGGTACTTTAGTGGATACCGCCGATGATTTAGGCGCCGCCTTGAACTATGTGCTGCGCAAACATGGCCTGCCACCAACAACAGCCGAACAATACAGACCAATGGCGTCGCACGGCGCCAAAGGCCTGTTAGAACTTGGTTTTGGCGCGGCTCTGCACGACTTCCCGTTTAGTACGCTGCGCAATGAACTGCTGGATTATTATCAGCAACACTTAACTGTGCACAGCAAACTGTTTGGTGGTGCGGAAACATTCCTGCCGTTGCTGGACCAGCGGCATATTCCTTGGGGAATTGTCACCAATAAGCCTTATAAATTGGCAGCGGCGATGCTCAGACAGATGCGTGGGATGGAAAGCTGCCAGATTTTGCTGGGCGGCGACAGCCTGCATCAGCGTAAACCCAGCCCGGTGCCGTTGTGGGTTGCCGCCCACAAAATGGGCGTTGCCGCAGCAGACTGCTGGTACATCGGTGATGCTGAGCGTGATATCGAAGCGGCCAACCGGGCCGGCATGACGTCGATTATCGCCGACTATGGTTTTATCGCGGCGACAGATGAGCCCGATCTCTGGCGTGCCGACTGTCGTGTGCAAAGTCTGCTGACACTGACAGCTGCATTGTGATTTTACACCGGCTTTGTCGCTGGAAAAACCGCCTGCGTGGCGGTTTTTTTATTGGCAAATATTTAACAGGCTGCTGACGCAGTTCACAGTGTAAAGTCGTGAGCGCTCAGCTTTTCAGCAGACGTCCGGCCGCTTGCTGTTCGCTTTTCAGCCGACGCTTTTTACTTTTTAACCAATCAATTTAATTCTATTTTTTTCATCATGATCGCTTGCTTCCTGCGATCCGTTCAACCGCCCGAAGCTGACAAGTTAGTGACTCCTCACATAACAAAAATCAAGCCCGTTTTGGTAAAATTTTTATGGTTGCATTCGCATTTGATCCACCTTATCTTGTGATTCGTTATGCTTTTAGCCCTATATCTAGTGCTTCCGGTTTCTTCGCCAGCCAAGGCGCCGGACAGCCCTTATCTTGCGGGCAGGCAGTCTGACCGCAGTCAGCGACAACCCTGAAAAACTACAACTAAGACGGAACTCTTTCGCAATGAATCAGCCATTATACGTAACCAAAAGAGACGGTACCCGCGAGCCTCTGGACCTGGATAAAATTCACCGCGTCATCGACTGGGCGGCCGAAGGTCTGCAAAACGTATCGGTCTCTCAGGTTGAACTGAAATCCCATATTCAGTTTTACGATGGCATCAAAACAGCGGATATCCACGAAACCATTATCAAAGCTGCGGCAGATTTAATCTCCAAAGAAACACCAGACTATCAGTACATGGCGGCCCGTCTCGCCGTGTTCCATTTGCGCAAAAAGGCCTATGGTCAGTTTGAACCACCAAAACTGTATGACCACGTGGTGCAGATGGTCGAAAGTCACCGCTATGACGCGCACATTCTGTCAGACTACAGCAAAGCAGAAATCGATCAGATCGACAGTTTTATCGACCACAACCGTGATATGCACTTCAGCTATGCCGCCGTCAAACAACTGGAAGGCAAATATCTGGTGCAAAACCGCGTCACCGGGCAAATTTATGAGAGCGCGCAGTTCCTCTATATCCTGGTCGCGGCCTGCCTGTTTGCCAACTATCCAAAAGCAACACGACTGGATTACCTGCGTCGTTTTTACGATGCGGTGTCGCTGTTTAAGATCTCGCTGCCAACGCCGATTATGTCTGGCGTGCGCACCCCAACCCGCCAGTTCAGTTCTTGTGTGCTGATTGAGTGTGGTGACAGCCTGGATTCTATTAACGCGACTTCAAGCGCTATCGTTAAATATGTCAGTCAGCGCGCCGGTATCGGCATCAACGCAGGCCGCATCCGTGCGCTGGGCAGTCCAATTCGCAATGGCGAAGCCTTCCACACCGGCTGTATTCCGTTTTACAAACACTTCCAGACTGCGGTAAAAAGCTGCTCACAAGGCGGCGTGCGTGGTGGTGCCGCCACACTGTTTTATCCACTGTGGCATTTAGAAGTGGAAAGCTTACTGGTACTGAAAAACAACCGCGGCGTCGAAGAGAACCGCGTGCGTCACCTCGACTACGGCGTGCAGTTTAACCGCCTGATGTATCAGCGTCTGATTAAAGATGAAATGATCACGCTGTTCAGCCCTTCTGATGTGCCAGGTCTGTACGATGCATTTTTTGAAGATCAGGACCTGTTCGAGCAGCTGTATGTCAAATACGAAAACGACGGTTCTATCCGTAAAAAACGCATGAAAGCGCTGGAACTGTTCACGCTGTTTATGCAGGAACGCGCCTCAACTGGCCGCATTTACTTGCAGAACGTTGACCACTGCAACACGCATAGCCCGTTTAATCCGAAGTTTGCGCCGGTACGTCAAAGTAACCTTTGCCTGGAAATCGCGCTGCCGACTAAGCCATTAAACGACGTCAACGATCCAAACGGTGAAATTGCCCTTTGTACACTGTCTGCTTTTAACCTTGGCGCTATCGAGCATTTAGGCGAGCTGGAAGAGTTAGCAGAACTGGCGGTGCGCGCACTGGATAGCCTGCTGGACTATCAGGATTACCCAATCCCTGCGGCATTCCAGGCGTCGATGAACCGCCGCACGCTGGGTGTTGGCGTTATCAACTATGCCTATTATCTGGCAAAAAATGGCGTGAAATACTCAGATGGTTCTGCCAATGCACTGACGCACCGCACTTTTGAAGCCATTCAGTATTATCTGATGAAAGCGTCGAACAAACTGGCGCAGGAATTTGGTCCTTGCCCGCTGTTCAACGAGACCACTTATGCCGAAGGTATCATGCCGATCGATACCTACAAAAAAGACCTGGATAAAGTTTGTAGCGAACCACTGCAGCTGGACTGGGAGCAACTGCGTAAAGACGTAGTCAAACATGGTCTGCGTAACTCTACTTTATCCGCGCTGATGCCTTCAGAAACGTCGTCGCAAATCAGTAATGCGACCAATGGTATTGAACCACCACGTGGCCATATCAGTATTAAAGCCAGTAAAGATGGCATTCTGAAGCAAGTGGTGCCGGAGTACGAACGGTTGAAAAACCAATACGAACTGCTGTGGGATATGCCAAACAATGATGGCTACATCAGTCTGGTCGCCATTATGCAGAAATTCGTTGACCAGACGATTTCTGCCAACACCAACTATGACCCGGCCAAGTTCGACGGTGGTAAAGTGCCAATGAAGGTGTTGCTGAAAGACCTGCTGACCGCCTACAAACTCGGTGTGAAGACGATGTACTATCACAATACCCGTGACGGTGCCTCAGATGTACAGGAAGATATCAAACCTGCTGCCGAAGATGACGGTTGTGCCGGTGGCGCCTGTAAGATCTGATAAAAAGTCCACTGCAAGAGCGGAGCCCGGTGCTCCGCTTTGTTGTGTCAGCACCTGCACTGCTGATGCTGTATTTTTGAAAGCATAATAACGAGAGAATCCATGACCTATACCACTTTTAACCGGACCAACAATGATCAGCTGAAAGAGCCGATGTTTTTTGGCAACTCGGTAAACGTGTCGCGTTACGACCAACAGAAATACGGCATTTTCGAAAAATTAATCGAAAAGCAGCTGAGTTTCTTCTGGCGGCCGGAGGAAGTGGATGTCAGTAAAGACCGGATTGATTTCCAGCACCTGCCGGATCATGAAAAACATATTTTTATCAGCAACCTGAAATATCAGACGTTGCTGGACTCAGTGCAAGGCCGCTCGCCAAACGTGGCGTTATTGCCAATTGTGTCGTTGCCGGAACTGGAAACCTGGATTGAAACCTGGGCCTTCAGCGAAACCATTCACAGCCGCAGTTACACCCATATTGTGCGTAATATCACGACAGAGCCGCACAAAGTATTTGACGATATTCTGCTCAATGAAAAAATCATCGAACGGGCTGATGAAGTCACGCGCTATTATGACGAGCTGATTGCGTCGATTAATCTGTATCACCTGTGTGGTGAAGGCACACATCAGATTAATGGTGAGAGCCGCTCGGTGTCGCTGCGTGAACTGAAGCGTCAGCTGTACCTGTGCATCATGTCGGTCAACGTATTAGAAGCCATCCGCTTTTATGTCAGCTTTGCCTGTAGTTTTGCTTTTGCCGAGCGCGAGCTGATGGAAGGCAACGCCAAAATTATCAAACTGATTGCCCGCGATGAAGCGCTGCACCTGACCGGCACTCAGCATATGCTGAACATTATGGCCGCCGGTGAGGATGACCCAGAGATGGGCGAAATCGCCAAGGAATGTGAAGAACAGGCTTATGCGATTTTCCGCCGCGCTGCAGAGCAGGAAAAAGAATGGGCGGAGTTTTTATTTAAAGACGGTTCGATGATTGGCCTCAATAAAGACATTCTGTGCCAATACGTTGAATACATTACCAATATCCGTATGGTCGCTATTGGCCTCAAACCAATTTTCAGCACCACGCAGAACCCTATTCCATGGATTAACGCCTGGCTGGTGTCAGACAACGTGCAAGTGGCGCCACAGGAATCTGAAATCAGCTCTTATCTGGTTGGCCAGATTGATAACGAAGTCGATGGCGCTGACTTTGGCGACTTTGATCTCTGATGTTTCGCATTCGGCTGCAGGATGGCAGCAGTTTTGATTTTGACCCACAAAGTCCGAACTTGCTGACCAGCCTGGAGCAACAGAAATTACAGGTCAATTTCCACTGCCGTGCCGGTTTTTGCGGTGCCTGCCGCTGCAAACTCATCGCCGGCCAAATCAGTTATCTGGAAGAGCCACTGGCGTTTGTGCGTAAAGGCGAGTTTTTACCTTGTTGTAGCGTACCGGCTTCGGATCTTGATATCGAAATTCCTTAACAACGCCTGCACACCGCGTTTTCGCGCACAAAAAAGCCTGCAGTTGCAGGCTTTTTCTGTCGACAAACAATTACTTGCGTACGCCTTCCACTACCAGATCCAGGTACACGGTTTCTGAAGCCGGGCCCAGGATGTTTTTGATGGCAAAATCACTCAGTTTGATGCTGGTGGTGCCATGGAAGCCTGCACGGTAACCGCCCCATGGATCTTTACCTTCGCCAGTTTTCGTTGCGGCAATGGTCACTTCTTTGGTCACGCCGTTTAACGTGAAGTTACCCACCAGGTCAAATTTGCCGTCAGCGCCTGGCACCACTTTGGTGCTGACAAAGCTGGCTTTCGGGTGTTTTTCAACATTCAGGAAATCACCACTGCGTAAATGCTTATCGCGCTCGGCGTGGTTTGAATCCACAGATTTTGTATCGATATCCAGTTTGATCTTCGACGCAGCCAGATTGGCGCTGTCATAGCTGAAATCACCGCTAAAAGTGTTAAAACGGCCATGTAACCAGCTGTAGCCTAAGTGACTGACTTTAAACTGGACAAAAGCGTGGGCACCCTGGGTATCCACAACATAATCCGCCGCTTGGGCAACAGAAGTAAAAGAGGCAGCAAAAGCTGCGGCTAACAATAATTTTTTCATTTAAATCTCCGTGTTATCAAGGGAAGACGCAGCGGCGTTACGACGGCCGAGCATTCTTGTCAGGGTGTTATCTTTGTCGACAAAATGATGTTTCAGTGCAGCAAAGGCGTGTAATACGACCAGTGCAATGAGTGTCCAGGCCAGGTACAAATGTACAGTGCCGGCAATATCGGCCTGATCCGGGAAAAACTCGCCAAAACCAGGCACTTCAAATAAACCAAATACCGGAATGCCCCGATTATCCGCCGTCGAAATCAGATACCCGGACAGCATAATCCCAACCAGCAGCACATACATCAGTGCATGCGCCACTACAGCGGCTTGTTGTTGCCAGCCAGCGCCAATTGCCGCCGGCTTACCAAAGAGTCGGATCGCCACCAGACGGCACAGCAACAATAAGCCTAACAAAATGCCAAAACTTTTATGCAGATCCGGCGCGGTTTTATACCAGCTGCTGTAATAATCAAGCCCGGTCATCCAGAGCCCGACACCAAACAGCGCCGGGATCATCAGTGCCATCAACCAATGCAGTGCAATATGCAGCGGATGATAATGTTGCGTTTTTGTGGTCATAAACCCTCCTGATCGCATTCTGTCTGAATCAACAATCGAAAAATAGTGGCAAAATTAGGCTTTATTATTCTAATTTATAAAAAGATTAAAACCGCAGCAGCCTGCCCTGATGCCGCAATCGCTTGTTCCGGCACCAGCGACACTGCGAAACTCAGCTTCAGACCCTGTTTCAACACACCTGTTTCACTGCTGCGCAATCCGCCCCATAAAAACTAAATAATTAGTTGATTATCATTGATGGCTTCAGTAGAGTTAAAACTAATCAATTAGTTTTAACCGGAGCACTGCCATGGCGAGGCCAAAATCGAATGAACTGACAGCAGCTGAGCAAAAAATTATGCAGGTGCTGTGGCAACGCGGGCCTTTGACGGTGCGCGATATCGCCGCAGAACTCAGTCAGGAGCAGCAGGTTGCCTACACCACTATACAAACTCTCTGCCGTATTTTGCTGGATAAAGGCCACGTCAGCTGTGAAAAACAAGGCAAAGCCTTTGTCTATCAGGCAACGACTATACAACAGGAAGCACGCAGTCAGGCATTGCTGGCATTAGTGAAGAAGTTTTTTGCCGGCTCGCCGGACTTACTGGCACAGCATCTGATCACAGAAACGGCGCTGTCCGCTGATCTTGCAACGCAACTGCAGCAAAAAATCGATCAGGCAGCGGCGACAACCCAGATTACTCAGTCAGAAGCGGCAACCGCCGCAAAAACATCCGGTACCGAGTGATCCCATGGTCGAAATCAGCTGGCTGGCATTTTATCTGCTCCTGCATCTGGTACTGGCGAGCTTGTTACTGCCCGGGCTCTTACTGGCCGGGCGTAGCCGGCTTCAGCATCAACCCGCTGCGATGCTCAGACTGTGGCAAATCGCCGCCGTTATGCTCGTCGTCACGCCCGTGTTATTGCTACAACCTTGGGCGCTGGACCAACAATTGCTGCCATGGTTTCAGGCCAGCGTCAGTCCTGTACTGGAACAAAGCGCGGTGCTCGCGGCTCCATCTGCGACCGCTCACACTGCGAAGATGGTGCAACAAGTGACATGGCCACTGACTTCGCAGCTTATTTATTTACTGGCACCGGCGTTTTGGCTCTGGCTGATTTTGCCCCTCGGTGCTTTGGTCCGCGCCGCGAAACTGCTTGGCGGATACTATCAGGCCCGGCGCTTGCGTCAGACAGCAAGCCCGCTCCATCTGCAGAACTTGACCACAACAGTGCCCGTATTCCAGCATCCATCCATTCACAGCGCCATGCTGGTTGGGCTGCGTCAACCGCAGATCCTGTTACCTGTGCGTTATCTGCAGGACCTATCACCACAGCAGATAAGCTGTGTGGTCAGTCACGAATTATGTCATTTGCGCCATCAGGACCTCAGAGCCTACCTGCTGCAACAAATCGTCGGCTGTTTGTTCTGGTGGAGCCCGGCCTGGCGTTTGATTGCCAATCAATTAAACATATGGCGGGAACTGCGCTGCGACGCAGAAGCGTCTGTCACACAGGGGGATCCGGTGCTGTACGCACAGACCCTGCTCGACTGCGCCGTGACCGCAGCGCAACAGCAAAACCGCGGGGCTTTTTTTGCTCAGCATTTCCTGCATCAGGCCGTGCTGACCACCCGGATTGATGCCGTGTTACAGCCCCAAACGCCAAGCCCGGTGTGGCTGTCTGCCGCGGTCATTTCCGCATCCGGCATATGGCTTGTCGCATCGATGTTGTTGATCCAGCAATGGCAACTGGCCGAATTACCCGCCAAACATGCGCAGGTCCGGCTCAGCCAATTAAAGCCTTTGGCTGCGCTGCTGCAGGCGGTCCGAGCCAACGACACAACGCAGGTCGTGACATTGCTGGCGCAAGGCGCTCCGCTCAATTTACCGATGCCCGGCGATGGCAATGCACTGATGGTTGCCGTCCGCCAGCAACTGCCAGCAATGACCAGACTGTTGCTAGAACGTGGCGCAGATCCGAATATCAGTAGCCGCGGCGACGGTAACGCACTGATTATCGCCAGTCAGCTTGGCAATATTGCATTAGCCAGACAGCTGATTGCAGCGGGTGCTGATGTCAACGCCGTGGTGCTTGCTGATGAAACGGCACTGATTAACGCAAGTAGCCGGGGTGACCTCGCCATGTTGCAACTGCTGCTGTCGCACGGCGCATTGATCAATTTGCAGGTCGAGACGCCGCTGTCAGATGGACCACAGATACGTTCGGCACTCAGTCAGGCCCGTAACGAACAAGTTCGGCAGTTTTTACTGGCGCGGGGTGCCCGCTGATGTCGCCCTGACCTAAACCTCCCCCTTTCACACCTGTGTTGCTCAGTCAGCGCGATTTAACGCGCTG
Organism: uncultured Chromatiaceae bacterium; assembly: GCA_937978655.1. GTDB lineage: Bacteria > Pseudomonadota > Gammaproteobacteria > Enterobacterales > Alteromonadaceae > Pararheinheimera. The sequence goes on along the minus strand of CALJUX010000062.1, from coordinate 32,428 downwards.
TAGGGCTGTTATTGCCAAAAGGAAATTTAATATGCGGATAATTAAAGTAAAACGATGGAAGATTGCAGTCCTGTTGCCCCTGCTGGTTATTGCTATACCAGTGCTGTGGTACCTGAACACGGGCTGGCAAGCCCTGCCGCAGCAAGCCCCTGCATCACAACAGCTTTATCAGGAAGGCTTTTCAAAGGCAGCACAGAGCGCCTTTGCATCGATGCAACAATCCAGATCGCAGCAGCAGATGCCGGCGCTCACAGCAGCAGTCGCCTGGCAAGGCAAACTGCTGTGGGCCGGTGCTGCTGGTTATGCTGATATCAGCACGCAGCGGGCCGCCAGCACACAAAGTCAGTTCCGCATTGGCAGCACGTCCAAAGCTGTTACCGCTACTGCAATCGCTCGCGCGGTCGCCGCCGGAACCCTGCAGCTGGATGAACCTATTGGTAGGTATAAAGCCGATTTACCCAATCCACAGTGGCGGGCGCTAACACTGCGACAGCTGCTGTCTCATACCGCAGGTTTGCCTGGTTACGAGCAAAATGATGACTGGCGTGGGCTTATTCAAAGCTGGCTGAAACAACGGCATTTTCCTGACGTTGATGACGGTTTGCAGATTTTTGACGATGCGAAGTTGCAATACCAGCCGGGCCAGGGTTTCTTGTACAGCTCCTTCGATGTCAATTTGGCCAGTAGCGTATTGCAAAGTGCCAGTAAGACCAAGTTTTTGGACTATCTGCAACAGCAAGTCAGTGCGCCACTGCAACTCAAGAGTTTGGGCGCGGCTCACCAACCGCACGAGGCACAAGTGTCGTTCTATCAGACAAAAAACGGTCAGGTGAAACCACATTGGCCGGTGGACTTAAGCCAGAAACTGGCCGGTGGCGGGCTGGCGGCCAGTTCAGTGGATTTAGTCACTATCGGCTCTGCGTGGTTTGATCCGGCTTTTATACCACCACAGTTACAACAGGAATTCTGGACACCACAGCGTCTGGCAGATGGCAGCATCAACCCGCAAAACTACGCCTTAGGTTTCAGGCGCACCGAACATAACAATTTGTATTGTGATAAACAGCATCCACTGAAGAAGAACATCCGTTACATGCATCATGGCGGAGTCTCTGATGGCGCACAGAGCTGGCTGGTGATTTATCCCGATTATCAGTTGGTGCTGGCGATGAATACCAATATTGTCAAAGAGGATTTTTGTGATTTTGCCTTGCAGGCCGCTGGGATCCTAAAGCCATTTTTACAACAAATTGATCCGACGTTATTTTAACTCTGGCAGAAAAAGCAAAGGCACCCGCAGGTGCCCTTGTTCATTGTAAGTCAGTGATCAGAAATCAACTTTACCGTCGCGGATATGTTGCTCGCCACGTTTTTTCGCCAGTTCAATCTGTTTCTGCCGTTCAGCAAACGAGGCCTTTTGCTCGTCCGATAACTGGTCATGGCAATGCGGGCAGCTCATGCCTTGCAGGTATTTATCCGATTGCATATCAGCTTGGGATAATGGCATCCGGCAGGCGTAACATTGGTCATAACTGCCCTGCTCCAGACCATGTTTGACGGCGACGCGCTGATCAAACACAAAACACTCGCCTTGCCACAAGCTGTTGTCTTCCGGCATTTCTTCTAAGTACTTCAGAATACCGCCGTCAAGGTGATAGACCTCGTCAAAGCCCTGCTCTTTTAAATAAGCGGTAGATTTTTCACAACGAATACCGCCGGTGCAAAACATCGCGACTTTTTTATGTTTGGTTTTATCCAGATTCTCCGCGGCCCATTGCGGGAATTCGCGGAAACTGGTGGTGTTTGGATTTACTGCGTTTTTAAAAGTACCGATCGCCACTTCATAGTCGTTCCGGGTGTCGATTAAAATTGTGTCCGGATCTTCAATCAGCCGGTTCCAGTCTTCACCTTTCACATAAGTCCCGACGATATGTTGCGGGTTCACACCCGGCACGCCCATCGTGACGATTTCGGTTTTTAATTTGACTTTGGTGCGGTAAAACGCCGGCTCATCGGCAAATGACTCTTTATATGACAGGCCTTCAAAGCGGCCATCAGCATCGAGCCATTGCCGGACGGCGTCTATACCTTCACGCGTGCCGCAAATAGTGCCGTTGATGCCTTCTTCGGCCAGTAACAAGGTCCCTTTGACTTTATTCAGCACCAGATGCTGGTACAACTTCTCCCGCAGTTCAACATAATCTGGCAGAGCAACAAACTTATAAAGCGCAGCAACAACGTACATATTTCACCTTTTTTGCAAGAAGCCGGACCGCAAATCCGGAGCAGAAAAACAGCGGCGAATTATACCTGTGACAGGCGAAAGTGCAATCAGTGCAGCGCGGTGCTGACCTGCGGCGCCGCCAATTCAAGCAGCTGCTGGCCGTCGGTGATTTGCAGGGTGTCGTCGTCGCGCCACACGCTGAGCTGCATATTGGCCTTGAGCATCTGGGCAAACTCGGTCAGGGTGTCGGCACTGACCCCGCAGATCTGCAGATTGGCGCTTTGTTTATGCGCCTGCAGATATTTTTGCTGCTCGTACTCTGGCAGCATCAACAGCACCTGGTCGCTTTGATGACAAGCGCGCTGCAGCTGTTTGTCATTGGGCACCGCCACCTGACACCAGAGCCGGTAATGACTGTGCTCGTCTTTGACAAAAACATCTGGCCCTTTGCCGGCGGTCACAGCGAGCGCCGGCGCATATTCGTAAAGACTTAATAACGACAGCAGTCGCAGGCAAAAATGTTCAACTTCTTCGGCAAAAAATGGCGACAAGTAACGGATCTCGTGTAAAAAGCGCTGGCTGGCCGCATGGTTATAATAAAGCTCCAGCCGCACGACTTTCATTGCCAGTTGCATATAGCCCCCTTTCGCGGTGACAAACCACAGCAATTACAGTGTAGAAGCCCGTGTTTTATCTAGCATAATTCATGCTCATCATGCTGCTGTGCCGACTGCACAGCAGTTTTTACAGCCTGAGCGTCAAGATTTCCGACTACCAACAGCTAAATTTTGCCGACGAAGTGTATTGTTACTTTATATCATCACCGTTAAAATGTGATGTTATCACACCTCAATCAGGTAATTTGTTATGTCATTTCGTTTATCTGCTCTGAACGTTGCGCTGGGTCTGGCACTGGTTTCCACCACGACCACAGCTGCTGAGTTGCAGTTACAAGGCAAAGTGTTGAATGAACAAGGCCAGCCAGTCAGCAATGCCAAAGTGCATGTGCATGGCCGCCAGCAATATGTTTATACCAACGCTGCCGGTGAGTTTCGCTTAACAGTGCAAACCGGCGCCGAGTTACACATCGCCGCCAAAGGCTTTAACGACCAGTTTGTTAAAGCAGAGCAGCCCCAGTTACAAGTTGCGCTGAATAAAGGCAACATCGAGCATTTACGCGTCTCTGCGGCCGGTTTACATCATTATGATCTGGATATGGCACAGCCGGCTTCAGTGTTAAGTGGCGAAGCGTTGCAGCGCCGGCAGGAGCCCACTATCGGTGAGACGCTGAAATTTACCCCGGGCGTGCACAGCAACTATTATGGCCCTGTTGCCGCAGCCCCAGTCATTCGCGGTTTAGATGGTCCCCGGGTTAAAGTGCTGAGCAACGGCCTCGACAGCGCCGACGTGTCACGTGTAGGCCCGGACCACGCCATTTCCGCCGACGCCATCACCACGGAGCAAATTGAAGTGTTACGCGGCCCCGCCACTTTGTTATACGGCAGCGGCGCGATTGGCGGTGTGGTCAATCTGGTCGACAACCGCATTCCACGCCAGATGCGCAGTCCGCAAACCGTGATTGATACCAAGTACAACAGTGTGTCGGATGAAACCACCGCAGCGCTGGCGCACGATGGCAGCGCCGGCGAATTTGCCTGGCATTTCGATGGCTACGACCGGCAAAGCAATAACTTTGACACGCCAACCTTTACGAATGACGAAGGCGAAACCCTCAGTCAGATTGCCAACAGCCAGCTGGATAATCAGGCGCTGAACCTCGGTGGCAGCTGGGTGACTACCGATGGCCTGATTGGTCTGTCTTATGGCCGGATCAACAGCCAATATGGTATTCCGGGCCATCACCATCATGGCGAAGAGGAAACCGCATCAGCGCAAGAGCATGCGGACGAAGGCGTATACGCTGATTTGACACAAAACCGCTATGGTCTGGCGGCAGAATGGTATGCACCGGTTAAAGGGATTGAAACCATCGCGCTGCAAAGTGCCTATACCGACTATCAGCATGCTGAAGTCGAAGGCGGTGTGCCGGGCACCCGATTTGACAACGATAGCCTGGAGAATCGCCTCAGCATAGAACACAGCGACTTCCTCGGCTGGCATGGTCTGGTGGGTTTGCATCAACAACAAAATGATTTTGCCGCCAGCGGCGAAGAAGCCTTTACCCCGGCGACGGACACCCACAGCAACGCGCTGTTTATCTTAGAAGAAAAATCCTTTGGCGATTTGCAGTGGCAGCTTGGCGCGCGGTTAGAACGAGTCAGCCATACCCCAGTCAACAGCGAACACGACACTTCACATGATGAAGCAGAGCACGAAGAACTGCTGCTCAGCAAATACTCCGCTACTGCATCCAGCGTCTCTTCCGGCCTGGTCTGGCAATTTGTGCCTGGTTATCAGTGGTCGTTACAGCTCAGCCACTCGACGCGCGCGCCAGGCGCCAGTGAACTATTCGCCAATGGCCTGCATATCGCGACTCAGGGTTATGAGCTGGGTTTGGGTTATGAACTGAGCGAAGACGGTGACATTCACTACCATCCAGCTGCGGTGCAAAAAGAAGTCGCCAATAACATTGACTTAGGTTTTGCCAAGACCAAAGGCGAGCTGACCTTCAGCTATAACTTTTTCCTCAATGAGGTCGATGATTTTATCTATCAGGCCAATACAGGCCTGACTATGGCGCAGCTGCATGCGCACGAAGAGCATGAGGGCGAAGCCGAAGCTGATCACGCGCATGACGACTTTGCGGTTTACCAATACCGTCAGGCGGATGCCCGGCTTTATGGCGCAGAATTTGCGCTGACCTGGCGTTTTGCTCCGGCGCAGCAGCTGGAATTTTTTGCCGACAGCGTGCGCGCTGAACTCAAATCCGGTGGCGATCTGCCGCGCACGCCGCCAATCAAAGCCGGTGTGTCTTATCAATATCAGGGCGAAAACTGGTCAGGGCAATTGGGTCTGACTCACTATGGCAAACAAGATAAAATTGCTGTGGATGAAACAATCACAGCCGGGTATACGCTGGTCGATGCCAATGTCAGCTATGACTTCGACTTGTCGGCATTGGATTTAACCGCGTACCTTAAAGCAACCAACCTCACCGATAAACTGGGTTTTGTACACAGCTCTTTTGTTAAAGAAGATGTGCCTTTACCGGGCCGCTCGCTGGCTTTGGGCCTCACTGCCCGCTTCTGACAGGTTTTTGCCTGACTCTGAGTAAAAACAAACGGCAGCCTGCGCTGCCGTTTTCTTTAACCCTCTATAGCAAACAATCTGTCGCAAACGATCTGTATTAAAGAATGGGCCTAACTCATGCTGTGTAAACCCAGCTTGTTGCCGGCGGCATCGAGGAACATGCCAATAAAACCATGCTCGCCAATCGACATTTTTTCCACCAGCACGGTACCGCCCGCAGCAGCGATTTTCTCCAGCTGCGCGCCGACTTCGGCACAGCCAAAATAAATCGTCACCCCGACAGTCGCAGGTTCCGCGTCGGGCCCCTGTACTAACGCACCAGCCGAGCCGGGTTTACTGTGATCAGCAGCAAACATCGCCATGGTATAAGGCGGCATTTCCAGCCGCTCAAATTCAAAACCAAAGGCCTGCTGGAAAAACTGCTGGTTTTTACCAAGGTCGGGCGATGGGATCTCAAACCAGCCTACCGGGTTATATTCAACGCTCATGATTCACACTCCTGTCAGAACAAGCTCCGCTGCTAAACGTAGCAGCGAAGGCGCATTCTGCCAGTGTGTTTATCACATCGGCCTTATGGCAGCAGTTGTAATAAAGCCTGCAGCGGATGCTTCGGTTTAAACCCTTCATAGCGTTTGACCTGACTGCGGCAGGAAAACCCGGTCACCAGCAACAAATCCGGCGCGGTCTGTTGCACCGGACCTGCCCAGCTTAAGTCATACAAAGCGCGGCTATTGGCCTGATTCTGCGCTTCATGACCATAAGTACCGGCCATACCACAACAGCCGGTAGCAACCACTTGTAACGACACGCCGGCCTGCTGAAAAATCTGCTGCCAGCTTTTTTCCGTGGCCGGCAGCGCGGTTTTTTCCGTACAGTGCGCCAGCAGCTTAAAGCTGCCAGAACTTTGCAGCGACGGCAGTGGCTGACCAACCAACCATTCATGCAGCAAACTGACCTGATAATCGCCACGCGCACTGCCGAGCGCTTTGACATATTCATCGCGGTATACCAGCACTAAAGACGCATCAAGCCCCAGCAACGGCGCGCCAAGCCCGCTTACCTGTTGTAAAAACTCGCTGGCGTTTTGTGCTGTTGTGGCAAATTCACGCAAAAAGCCTTTGACGTGCTGCGGTTTGCCATTGGGTAAAAACGGCAACAACACCGGGTCGAAGCCGAGTTTATGCAGCAGTGCCATCGCATCCGCTACCAAATCTGCCTCATAGAAACTGGTAAAAGGGTCTTGCACCAACAGCACTAATTTGGCCCGCTCCTCGGCAGGCAAGGCCTGTAAAGCGGCTAAATCAAAGCGGCGATATTGCTGCACCCGTGTAGCCAGCACCGGCGTCGATAACAACGGCGTATCGACATAACCCACCGCTTTTTTCAGCAACCAGGCAACCGGCGCCAGTTTCACCACGCCATTGACCAAACCCGGCGCTTTAGCCAATAACGGCGCCGAACGCTCAATATTGCCGACAATATAATCCTTGAGCGGACGTAAATAGCGGCTGTGATAGAGCTGAATAAAACGCGCGCGAAACGACGGCACATCGACTTTAATCGGACACTGGCCGGCGCAGGCTTTACAAGCCAGACAACCTTCCATCGCCTCCATCACTTCATGCGAAAAATCGGCTTCGCCGCGCCATTTACCAACAGTATTTTGTACTTTTTGCAGTAAACCCGCAGGGCCAGTGCTTGCCTGCAGCAATTGCTGCTCTTGCGCCAGCACGTCCACGCCCTGATTTTGCATCAGCCGCAGCCATTCGCGCATCAGGCCAGCCCGGCCTTTCGGGCTATGGCGGCGGTCTTTGCTGACTTTACTGGACGGGCACATCGGTGAGTTTTCTTCATAGTTAAAACACAGGCCATTGCCGTTACAGCTGGTGGCGGCGTCAAAACTCTGCCGCACTGCCGTTGGAATTTGCCGGTCAAAATAAGCGCGTTTTTGGCCATCGACGCTGACGAGTAAATCCTGACTTTGCCAGGGCGTACAGATTTTACCGGGGTTCATCCGGTTTAACGGGTCAAATACACCTTTGATTTTGCGCAGCTCTGCAAACAGCGTGTCGCCAAAAAAGGCCGGGCCATATTCGCTGCGATAGCCTTTACCATGTTCGCCCCACATCAAACCGCCGTATTTGGCAGTCAGCGCCACCACCTGGTCAGAAATAGTCCGCAGCAGCTGTTCCTGCAGCGGATCACATAAATCCAGTGCCGGACGCACGTGCAACACCCCGGCATCGACATGGCCAAACATGCCATAGCTCAGGCCGTGGCTGTCGAGCAAAGCTCGAAATTCCATAATAAAATCAGCCAGATTTTCTGGCGGTACCGCGGTATCTTCAGTAAATGGCAGCGGCTTTTGCGCGCCTTTGGCATTGCCTAAAAGCCCCACCGCTTTTTTACGCATCGCATAAATCTGCAAAATAGCTTTGGGATCGGACGTCAGCTGGTAGCCGATAATGCCACTTTGCCCGGTCGCGACCGCTTCCTGCAGCCGCGCTTCCAGTGTTGCCACTTTGTGCGCCATGCCGGCGTCGTCTTCATCATTAAACTCAACCATATTAAGGCCGAGCATGGTTTTATCCGGCACATCTTCAATATAGGCTTTGACCTGATGCCAGATAATGTCCTGGCGCGCCAGATCCAGCACTTTGCTGTCAACGGTTTCTACCGAAGTGGCATTGGCCGCCACCAGGAAAGGCGCGTTACGCAGCGCACTCTCAAAACTGTCATATTTGACGTTGACCAGACATTTATGCCGCGCAATCGGCGTGACATTCAGCAATGCTTCCGTGACAAAACCGAGTGAGCCTTCAGAGCCGGTGATGACGCGGCCAAGGTCAAATTCAGTTAAATCAGCATTAAATACATGCTCGAGGTCATAACCGGTTAAAAACCGGTTCAGGCGCGGGAATTTTGCCAGGATCTCAGGGCGAAAATCGCGGCAGGTCTGCAACACCTGGCGGTAAATCCGCCCTTGCGGCGTGTCCAGCTGCGCCTGGTCGGCAGCCGCCGCCACCGGCATCGGCGCGGTTTCCAGCACAGAGCCATCCGCCAGCACTGTGGTCAGCGCCAGCACATGGTCACTGGTTTTGCCATACACCAGCGAGCCCTGACCTGAAGCGTCGGTGTTGATCATGCCGCCGATAGTGGCGCGGTTTGACGTGGAGAGGTCCGGTGCGAAGAAAAAGCCATGGGGCGCTAAAAAGGCATTGAGCTGATCTTTAATCACCCCTGCCTGCACCCGCACCTGGCGTTTGACCGGGTCAAACTGCAGGATAGTACGCATATGCCGGGATAAATCGACGACCAGATGTTCGGTTAACGCCTGCCCGTTCGTACCGGTGCCGCCACCGCGTGGCGCGAATTTTAACGCTGAAAAACGCGGTTCACTGGCCAGCCGGGTTAATAATTCAACATCCTGCTGATGACGCGGCAGTAACACCGCTTGCGGCAGCGCCTGATACACGCTGTTGTCAGTCGCGACCGCTAAACGCGACGCATAACTGGTTTCGATATCACCCTGAAAACCGGCCTGTTGCAGACTGGCACAGTACTGTGCAACTGCCGGGGCCAACACCTGTTCTGGACTTAACTTCGGGATCATGACACTGAAAACTGAAGACAAAGGGAGCCCGAGTATATCACCGGCCTGTCGGGCAATTAAGACCGATTTGGCTGTTCAAACAGAGTTTTCTTAATCTTCCTGCCGCTTTTGCAGCACTTCGCCTTCAATCACCAGACCAGGATTTGCCCCCGGCTGCTGCGGCCGGGTTTGCGCTGGTGCAGCCGGATTAATATCGGCCGGTTCGGCGCCTGTTTGGTGCTGGCTGAACTGCTGCATATGTGCCTGCATCTGCCGCATCAGTTTGCGCTTTTTCCACCACAGGTAAGGCAACAACAACACCAGCAAGGTGGCCACAATCATCAGCAGCCAGACGCCAAACACTAATAAAAACAAACCACCGGCAATTAGCAGCACCAGGCTGAACCAACTGGACGGTCGCCCGCCTTTGTATTGAATAAAAATCGGACCTTTTGGACCAAAACCAGACATAACTACCTCAAAACTGCTGCAGATAAACGTTGAAACCCTTACAGGATATGGGGACTGGTCTGCGGAACACCAGCCGCAAAATGTAAAAGTTTATCGCTGCAGCGCATAAAACAAAGGCTGACAGCACAGGAGTGCTCTGCTTTACTGTGAACAGGTACTGTTTTTTGGAGCCACAGATGCGTTGGGTCCTGCTACTGATTGGTTTGTCTTGTGTCATCGCGCCGAAAGCTGAGGCTTGTCTGCTGCGGGTGCAAGTCAGTGATTTTCCGCCCTATTCCTATCAGCGGGATGGCGAGTGGCTTGGCAGCCGGGTGGTGTTATCGCAGCGTCTGGCGCAGAAACTGAATTGTGTGGTGCGATTTTATGATGTGCCCTGGGCACGGGCGTTAATTTTACTGCAACAAGGTGATTTGGACCTGATGTTTAACCTGACCCCGACGCAGGCCCGCGAGAGTTTTTTGTGGTTCAGCCGGCCGCATCATCTGGAACAACTGGCATTTGCCACCACGCTGGCCGATCCGCAGTGGCAACAGCTGAATGATCTGGCCAGGCTCACCGATTTTCCCGGCATTATTGCGCTGACGCAGGGCAGTTACATGGGCGCACCGATGATGCAGCTGCTGCAACAACCACGATTTCGGCAAAAAACGCTGGAAGTGGCCGAGCGCCGGGTAAAAAACGAACTGGTGCTCAAAGATCGGGCGCAGGGACTGGTGGAGGATCTGGATTATCTGAAGTTTGCCATCGCCAACTTCCCGGAATATCAGCAGCTGGTGATCACACCACTACGGCTTGCCCACACCAAAGTGTCCGCTGGTTTTAGCAAAAACTCGGTATTGTTTGCGCAAAAAAAACAGCTGGAACAGGCCATCAGCGAACTGGATGCCGAAGGCCTGTGGTTTTCTGAATTACCCTGAGTGACATACGGCAACGAAAAAGCCCTGAAACCAGGGCTTTTTCACGATACAACCTTATGGATCAGGGTTTTACCGTCACCGCACAACGCTGCAGCTGCCAGACCTTTTCGACATAATCTTCAATCGAACGATCTGAGTTAAATTTCGCCACGCTCGCCGTGTTCAGCATGGCTTTACGCGCCCAGCCACTGCGGTCACGATACCAGCCATCAATTTTCTGCTGCGCTTCACAATAAGCGGCAAAATCGGCCAGCACCAGATAGTGGTCGCCGCCTTCGAGCAGGCTACGTTTAATCGCCGCAAGCTCACCCGGTTTACCCGGCGTGAAATAATCGGTTTCCAGCCAATCCAGAATGGCCTTCAGCTCCGGATTATTCAGGTAGTAGTCGTATGGGTTATAACCCCGCTGATACAGATCTTTCACCTCATCAACGGTCAGACCAAAAATCGCGATGTTATCAAGCCCGACTTCTTCGGCGATCTCAATATTAGCGCCATCCAACGTACCGACAGTCACGGCCCCATTGAGGGCAAGTTTCATATTGCCGGTACCGGATGCTTCTTTACCGGCCGTTGAAATTTGCTCAGACACATCGGCGGCCGGGATCATTTTTTCGGCAAGGCTGACGCGGTAATTCGGCATAAACACCACTTTAATGCGGTTTTTCACCCGTTTGTCGTGGTTAATTTTGTCGGCGATTTTATTAATGGCGTAGATAATTTCTTTCGCCAGTTTATAACCGGGGGCGGCTTTGGCGCCAAACAGGAACACACGTGGCACCATGTCGTAATCCGGGTTCTGCAAAATCCGGCGGTACAACGCCAGAATGTGCAGCAAATTCAGATGCTGGCGTTTGTATTCGTGCAAGCGTTTGATTTGCACGTCAAACAAGGCATGCGGGTCAATATCAACGCCGGTCAGTTTTTTCACTTCGCTCGCAAGCTCGGCTTTGTTCTGTTGCTTGATGGCCATGAAGGCATCCTGCATCGCCGGATCATCAGCAAAGGCTTTTAACTTAGCCAGTTCAGTCAGCTCGGTGGGCCAGGTGGTGCCGATGGTGTTATCCAATAACTTCGCCAGGCGCGGGTTACAGGCTTTTAACCAGCGCCGTGGTGTGACGCCGTTGGTGATATTGGTAAATTTATCCGGCCACAGCGCGACCATTTCCGGGAACAGATCAGATTTCACCAGCTGCGAGTGGATTTCTGCGACACCATTGACACGGAACGAACCGACCACACACAAATGCCCCATCCGCACCATCGGCTCATGGCCTTCTTCGATGATCGACAGTTTGCGTTTTTTCTCGACATCCCCCGGCCAGCGCACATCGACCTGCTCGACTAGGAACCGGCGGTTGATTTCGTAAATAATTTCCAGGTGGCGCGGCAACACTTTTTCAAATAACCGCACCGGCCAGCGCTCCAGCGCTTCTGGCAGTAATGTATGGTTGGTGTAGGCGAAAACATGCTGACAGATATTCCAGGCGTCATCCCAGGTCATCTCGGCGCGGTCGACTAAAATCCGCATCAGTTCCGGGATAGCCACCGTCGGGTGTGTGTCGTTGAGCTGGATCACCACTTGTTTGGCGAATTGCGACCAGTCATCGCCTTGCGCACGTTTGTAACGGCGGATAATGTCTTTGAGCGAGCTGGAGCAGAAGAAATACTGCTGGATTAAACGCAGCTCTTTGCCCGCTTCAGTTTCATCGTTTGGATACAGTACTTTGGAGATGGTTTCGGCTTCGATGTTCTCGCGCGCCGCGTCGACATAACCGCCCGAGTTAAATACGTCCCAGTTAAAGAAATCACTGGCGCGACTTTCCCACAGCCGCAGCACGTTGACTGAGCTGCCGTTGTAGCCCACAACCGGGATATCCCAGGGCACCGCTTTGATGATGCGACCCGGATGCCAGACTTTTTTCATCCGGCCTTGCAGGTCATACACGGTTTCAACATAACCGTAGACGGAAATTTCCTGCGCGGATTCCGGCCGGCAAATCTCCCACGGATTACCATATTCGCGCCAGGAATCCGGCCGCTCGATTTGCATACCGTGCTGAAATTCCTGCTTAAACAGGCCGTGTTCGTAGTGAATGCCATAGCCAATCGCCGGGTAATTCAGCGTCGCCATTGAGTCGATAAAACAGGCGGCAAGACGGCCGAGGCCACCATTGCCAAGCGCCATGTCTTCTTCCTGCTCTTCCAGATCGGCAATGTTAATGCCGAGTTCCAGCAGTGCCTGTTTGGCTTCTTCGTAAAAACCCAGATTGTGCAGGTTGTTGCTGAACAGCCGGCCCATCAGGTATTCCAGACTGAAATAATGCACGGCGCGGGTATTTTGCTGATAGTGCGTGCGCTGGGTATTGCGCAGGCCATCAAACACATATTCGTTGACCGAGGCACAGGTAGCGCGCCACCAGGCTTGTGGACTGGCTTTGTTGACGTCAGTGCCGAGCGTACTGTGCAGATGGCGGACAATACGTTCTTTCAGTTCAATAGCATTTGGCCGCTGGCCAACAGCCGTGGTGGCAGGAGCAGTCGTAAGGTTGGCATTCATAATTTGGTTCCAGCTGGTTAGGGTCCGATGACCGTCGCTTGCTCTGAATCTTAATCGATTAACCTCGAAAGTCCAGACGAAAATATTCATGTAATAAAATTACAGAATCAACCGTAATAATGCAAGAAACTAAAGGTATTGCTTTGCATTCTGTAACCCAATTACATACGAATGCAAAGCCTTGACAATCAGCCCGCGCGACGGAACACCTCAGCCACGAAGGCTTTGGCATCCTGTTCCAGCGCGTCGAGGTGCGCCGGGCCGACAAAACTCTCCAGATAGATTTTATAGCTGTTTTCGGTGCCTGATGGTCGCGCTGCAAACCAGCCGTTGGCAGTGACGACTTTGACGCCGCCGATATCGGCCTGATTGCCCGGCGCCCGGTTCATCACAGCAAGAATATCATCACCGGCCAGCGTGGTTTGCGTGACGCTGGACACATCAAGTTTTTTCAGCGCAGCTTTTTGCGCCATCGACGCTGGAGCATCCAGACGGCGGTACAGCGGCGCCCCGTATTGTTCAGTGAGTGCCAGATAACGCTGATGCGGGTCCATTGCGGTTTTGGCATAAATTTCTGCCGCTAATAAACCGAGGATAAAACCGTCTTTGTCGGTCGACCAGACCGTGCCATCAAAACGCAGGAAACTGGCGCCGGCGCTCTCTTCACCGCCAAAGCCGAGGCTGCCATCAAACAGGCCCGGTACAAACCATTTAAAGCCAACCGGCACTTCATAAAGTGACCGTTGCTGACCGGCAACCACCCGATCAATCAAGGCGCTGGAGACCAGCGTTTTACCAATTTTCACTGTCGCCGGCCACATAGGCCGGTGCACCAGCAAATAATCAATCGCCACCGCCAGATAATGATTGGGATTGAGCAGGCCACCGCTTCGGGTGACGATGCCATGACGGTCAAAATCCGCGTCATTGCCGATGCCAATATCAAAATCATCTTTGAGTTTGATCAGATTGGCCATCGACCAGGGCGAGCTGCAATCCATGCGGATTTTGCCGTCTTTATCCAGCGGCATAAAAGCAAAACTCGGGTCGATGTGGTCGTTCACGACCGTCAAATTCAGGTCATAGCGCTTGGCAATAACCGGCCAGTATTCGAGCCCGGAACCGCCGAGCGGGTCAACGCCAATGCGAATACCCGCCGCGCGGATGGCATCCATATCCACCACATGCTGTAAATCTTCGACATAGGCGCTGATATAGTCATGACTTTGGCACAACGGACTTGCCAGTGCTTCATTGAGACTCATGCGCTGCACACCGGCTAAACGCTGTTCAATGAGCTGATTGGCACGTTGTTCAATCCAGCCAGTCGCGTCCGTATCGGCCGGCCCCCCATGTGGCGGGTTGTATTTAATACCCCCATCCGACGGCGGATTATGTGATGGCGTGATAATTAAACCATCGGCCTGCGAAGTGTTATTGGCAGAAGTGTTGCTTTGGCCGCGGTTAAAATTCAGGATGGCGTGGGACACTACCGGTGTCGGCGTAAAACCAAACCCCTGTTGCACTTTCACTGTGACACCGTTGGCAATCAGGACCTGCAGTGCCGACTGAAACGCCGGTTCAGATAAAGCATGGGTATCTTTGCCAACAAACATCGGGCCGCAGATCCCCTGCGCAGCGCGATACTCAGCCACCGCCTGGCATACCGCCAAAATATGCGCCTCGTTAAAAGAACCAAGACTGGCAACGCCACGATGACCGGACGTCCCGAACGTCACTCGCTGCGCAGCATCCGTCAGATCCGGACTGATAGTGTAATAATGACTGCACAGGCGGGGAATATTTTCCAGCATCGCTCTTGGAACCTGCTGGCCGGCTAACGGATGTAATGACATGACGCGTCCTTATTTAAATCATGATCCCGGACCGCTGCCGGCCCTGCCTTGCATTTGCCGCAGGGGGTCCGACAGCAATTTTTTAAAGAAAATCGCGGATAACTTCTGCTTCTTCAACGCTGTAGCCAAGTTTTAACGCCGCTTCCGTCAGCATCATTTTTTTCCGGGTGGTGTTCGAATTGGTGATCACCCAGAACTCACTGTTTGGAATTTGTTTTGGATTTGTGCTGCTGCCCGCTTCCAGTAAATCGGCTTCACTTCGGCCAAAATACACCCGGTTCCGGCCTTTGATCTCAAGAACCTGGGCAAAATCCTGCTTGTGCGCCCGTGACAAGGCCGACAGAATGATCAGAAAACGGCCCACCACAGATAATTCAGCCTGCAAATCCTGTTTACTCAGAATATCAAAGACTTTCTGTGAGGATTTTGAATTTTCTGCGACAGCCGGCACCGCCGCCGATGGCTGGGCAACCGGTTGCTTATTCAGTAGAATGCGCCGCAAAATATCATTGGCACTTTCGCCAATGCGTTGGGTCTGGCCGGCAATAAAGTGATAAAGCTCGTCATCAATTTCGATTGTGTTCATGTAATTACCTTTAAAAGACCCAGAATGACATTGCCCGCGTGTCCGGCACGGCCAATCAGCCCAGCAGACAGACCCGCGGCAGAATCAAGAGGAAATCCATGATATTACATACCGACATCACAGGCCAAGGGACTCCGTTGTTATTAATTCACGGACTGTTCGGCAGTTACGAAAATCTCGGTATGATTGCGCGGTTATTGGCTGATCGCTTCCGCATCATCAATATCGATTTACGCAACCACGGCCGTTCTGGCCACAGCAGTGAGATGAATTACGCGCTGATGGCGCAGGATCTGACCGAAACCATGGACGCGCTGCAGCTTCCGTGCGCCGCCGTCCTTGGCCATTCCATGGGCGGCAAGGCAGCGATGCAACTGGCACTGAGCCAGCCGGCCCGTGTCAGCAAGCTGGTGCTGGCGGATATTTCGCCCATCGTCAGTCAGGCGCGCCATGTTGGCATTTTACAGGCCTTAAGTCAGATTGACCTTACGACGCTTATCGACCGCAGGCAAGCAGACTCTGAACTGCAATTGACAATCAGTGATGCCGGCACCCGCGCCTTCCTGTTGAAAAGTCTGTATAAAGACGACGATGGCTTTCACTGGCGATTTAATCTGCCAGCACTGCTGGCGCGCTATAACGAGGTGCTGGCGGCTCCCACAGCCACAGGCCCTTATCCAGGCCCGGTATTATTTATCAAAGGCGGGAATTCTGACTATCTGTTGCCGGAGCATCAGCCAACAATCCGCCAGCTGTTCCCGCAGGCGAAAGCAAAAGTCATCGAAGGCACCGGCCATTGGCTGCATGCAGAAAAACCAGCCGCCTTTGCCAAAATTACGGCTGACTTTTTATTGAGTTGACGCAATATTTTCCATGCACCTTTGTGGTATATTGCGCGGGTTTTTTTTGAAGGTTTCCGAGATGTTAAATCAGTACATGGAACAAATTGAGACGTTTGGCATGTGGTTTGCGCTGGCCGTGTTATTTTTTCTTATCGGCATGGCCATCCAGGACGTACTGAAAAAAGGCGATGTGCCAAAGTTCGGCCGGGTGTTTGTCTGGCTGGTATTGTTCCTGGGCTGCTTTGGTTTTATTGCCAAAGGCATTATTCAGGTCATTTACGAGTCGCAGGGCATGGGCTGATGGCAAAAATTTCCAGCGACAGAACCACTATCGACCTGTTTGCCCATGAAAAACGGCCAGGCCGACCAAAAACCAATCCTCTGCCGCGTGAAGAACAACTGAAACTGAACAAGCGGAATCAGGTTCGGCGGGATCGCAGTAAAGGGTTAAAACGCATCGAGTCGAAGATACCGGAAGACCTGTATCAGAAACTTGAAGCAAGAGCACAGGCGCTGCAGACCACCCGCAGCGCATTGATCGAACAACTGCTAACCCAGGCGTTAGCAAAGCCAGTGTTAACAAAGTAAGAAGGCTGAATTATGGCTACCGTAGGTATTTTCTTTGGCAGCGACACCGGTAACACCGAACATGTCGCCAAACAGATCCAAAAAGAACTGGGTAAAAACCTGCTCGACGTGCATGACATTGCCAAGAGTTCAAAAGAAGACATCGCTGCTTATGACCTGCTGATGTTTGGCATCCCGACCTGGTACTACGGCGAAGCACAATGCGACTGGGACGATTTTTTCCCTGAGCTGGAAAACATCGATTTTAACAATAAGCTGGTTGCGATTTTCGGTTGCGGCGATCAGGAAGATTACGCCGAGTATTTCCTTGATGCGATGGGCACATTACGCGACATTATTGAGCCCAAAGGCGCCATCATCGTCGGACACTGGCCGACCAAGGGTTATAACTTTGTCGCTTCCAAAGCACTGGTCGACAATGACCATTTTGTTGGTTTAGGTATTGATGAAGACCGCCAGCCGGAACTCAGCGAAGCCCGCATCAAACAATGGTGTAAGCAGATTTATGACGAGCTGAGCCTGAAAGACCTCGAAGGTCTTTGAGCTACCGCACGTTGAAATAACAAAGCCACCAGTCGGTGGCTTTGTTATTGCTTAGCAACATGCTGTTTTAACGCACCTGCGCCAGACTAAACTGCGGATTTTGAATCAGTCCCAATACGTTACCAAAAGGGTCGCCCAGACTGGCCACCCGGATCCCATCGCCGACATCGGTCACCGGTGCCACGACTTCCGCCCCCAGCGCCCGGATCCGCTCAAGTTCGGTTTCAATATCAGCAGTGCCCCAGTACACCACTTGTCCGTCGCGGCTGGGCTGACCATCCGGCACCAGGCCTAACTCAAAACCGCCAATGGCAAACCCGACATAAAACGGCTGATTAAAATAAGGTTCTGTCTGAAAAACCTTTTGATACCAATCTGTTGCGGCTGCCAAATCGGCAACCGGATAAATGACGGTGCGAAGTCCCAGCATCAGGTTCCTGCCTTATTATTCTCTGTGTTGTGGTTTCTTACGAATATAGACAGTGCGGTTAACTTCGCAAACCACCTCACCGGCTTTGTTTTTTACCAACACCAAAAACTGTGGGAAATACTTCTGCCCATCGTCAGTGGCGGCTTTAATCTCGGTAATAGTGGCGTCATGCAACCAAAATTCAGCAGTCAGAGTGCCACGACCAGGCCGGATAAAATCAATATCGGCTTTTTTATCCCAGACCATGTAGGTCTTCCCCATCGCGCCCATCAGCAACAGCGGATAAATCGGATCGGTCATCGCAAACATCGTACCGCCAAACTGAGTGCCGTTGATATTCCGTCGCCACGGGCGGTCGCTCAAAGTCACTTTGGCGTAGCGATAATCACTGGCCAGCACAGCCACTTTGATGCCATTAAACCAAAATGGCGGCCAGAAATTTAATAAATGCCGCATGACCCGCGGTTGAAACGCCCATTTCATTGTTATTTGCCTGAAAACTGGTCGGGCCTGTTATTATGCTATTTTTTAGCGCCGCTGACCAGCGATGCGCCAGCCCTGCCATTTTTCGCTTTTCCTCAAACGAATAATAGCCTTATAATCGCTTAACCCTTATTTTCTAGTGATGCCCACATGCCTGATCATAACAGCGAGCTGCGTAAAGCAGGTTTAAAAGTCACGCTGCCACGCGTAAAAATTCTGGAGATCCTGCAGGATCCGTCCCATCAGCATATCAGTGCAGAAGACGTCTATAAAATCCTGCTGGAGATTGGCGAAGATATTGGCCTGGCCACTGTGTATCGCGTCCTGAACCAGTTTGACGATGCCGGCATCGTCACCCGTCATCATTTTGAAGGCGGCAAATCCGTGTTTGAACTGAGCCGGATCGATCACCACGACCACCTGGTGTGCCTGAATTGCGGCAAAGTGATCGAGTTTGAAGATGATGAGATTGAGCGTAAGCAATTAGCGATCGCCGAACAAAATGGCATCAAACTGACACACCACAGTTTGTATCTGTACGGCGAATGTGTTGACAAAGCCGCTTGTGAACAATTTAAAACCACACAGCACAAATAATCAGCACCAGTGCAAAAAACAAGGCCGCAGATGCGGCCTTGATTATTTCTGCACACCGGTGGATTCAGCGCCGGGCGTCGATGATCACACATTGCTGCTGACGACAGGCTGCCACCGGCGCCGTCAGCTGCTGACAAATACTATGCAGTCCAAGGCGCTGCTGCTGTTCCTGCCGGATCCTGCTGTAACGGTCATTGGTGATCGCCAGCATTTTTTGGTCGGTCTGCTGCGTTGAAAACAACAAAAACTGTTCCGGGCCACCGCAGGGTTTATTGCCAATCCCAATCACCTGGCATTGCTGATCCGACTGGCAGGATTTATCCGCAGTCAGCTTCTGCATCCGCTGATATAACTGCCGGCCGTCGACCTGCATTTGCGCCAGCGGTCCGTCCAGTTCTGTCAGCAATGGCTGGTTCGCTGGCGGGGTCTGGGCACAGCCTGTCAACAACCAAAACGGCGACACCAAAAGAATACGCAACAAAGACATCTGAACATCCCGATTATTTGTGAAAACAATCACTTGTTAAAATGATGTAAGGTCGCCAGAGTAGCAAGCCTGTCGCTGCAGTCAAGCGCTGCTGCCGCTCAACTTGTACAAAAATTGTCAGCAAAAATATCTCAGTTTGACACTGTCATATATGCAGCTTCAGTTCACAAAGACAAAAAAGCCCGCGGCTGCGGGCTTATTCAGATCACGGGCTGGTCAGAGCCGGCTTTCTAATTCAGGCAGGATGGTAAACAGATCGCCCACCAGGCCATAATCCGCCACCTGGAAAATCGGTGCTTCCGGATCTTTATTAATAGCAACAATCACTTTGGAGTCTTTCATCCCGGCCAAATGTTGAATGGCACCGGAGATCCCCACCGCGATATACAGATCAGGCGCGACAATTTTACCGGTCTGGCCCACCTGCATATCGTTTGGCACAAAGCCAGCGTCAACTGCTGCCCGGCTGGCGCCAATCGCCGCGTTTAATTTGTCAGCGATGCCTTCAAGCAATTTAAAGTTCTCGCCATTTTGCATCCCACGGCCGCCGGAAATGATCACTGAAGCAGCGGTCAGTTCAGGCCGTTCTGATTTGGTCAGCTGCTCGTCAACGAATGCTGATAACCCAGCCGTCGCGGCCGGCGCCAGCGTCTCAACCGCAGCCGCACCGCCAACTGAGCCGGCAGCAAAGGCTGAACTGCGCACGGTGATCACTTTCACCGCATCCGCGCTTTGTACTGTGGCAATGGCATTGCCGGCGTACACAGGCCGGACAAAGGTATCCGCACTTTCAACGGCAATAATGTCGGAGATCTGAGCCACATCTAACAGCGCGGCCACCCGCGGCAGGAAATTTTTACCGTTTGTCGTCGCAGCAGCCAGAATATGGCTGTAGCCTGAGGCAACGGACAATACCAATGCGGCCATTTCTTCCGCCAACTGATGTTGATAGACCGCTGCGTCAGCGAGCAATACTTTACTGACACCTTGTAAAGCCGCAGCTTGGGCAGCCACAGCCTGGCAGTTCAGGCCGGCGACCAACACATGGATATCACCGCCAATGGCCTGCGCCGCGGTCAGTGTCTTGGCAGTATCTGCTTTTAACTCAGTGTTGTTATGTTCGGCAATGATTAAAATAGCCATCAGATCACCTTCGCTTCATGCTTTAACTTGTCAATCAGGGTATCGACTGAATCCACTTTTACACCGGCCTGACGGGTGGCCGGCGCTGTGACTTTTAACACTTTAACCTGGCTGTGCAGCGACACGCCCAACGAATCGGCCGCGATCACGTCTAAAGGTTTTTTCTTGGCTTTCATAATATTTGGCAAAGACGCATAACGGGGCTCATTTAAACGCAGATCTGTCGAAACGACCGCAGGTAAATTCAGTGCCACCGTTTGCAGGCCACCATCGATTTCGCGGGTGACATTGACTTTGCCATCTGCCACCACTACTTTCGAGGCGAAAGTGCCCTGGCCCATGCCGGTTAAAGCCGCCAGCATCTGTGCCGTTTGATTATTATCAGAATCAATCGCTTGTTTGCCCAGGATCACCAGCTGTGGTTGCTCTGTTGCCACCACTTTGGCCAGTAATTTGGCAACTTGCAGCGACTCGAGGCTTTGCTCGGTTTCCAGCAATACAGCGCGGTCTGCGCCGAGCGCCAGAGCTGTGCGCAATTGCTCCTGCGCCTGACTGGGACCAATCGACACCACCACCACTTCAGTCGCAACACCGGCTTCTTTTAACCGCACGGCTTCTTCCACGGCGATTTCGCAGAAAGGGTTCAGCGCCATTTTGACGTTGGTCAGGTCCACGCCGCTCTGGTCGGCTTTCACCCGCACTTTTACGTTGTAATCAATCACCCGTTTGACCGGCACCAGAATTTTCATCAATGCACACCCCTGCTGTTTTCGGGTCAAGTTTACGTAAAGGTAAACTTCAGACCATTTCAATGCCGGACAATCTAACCAGTGTTGACGTTAACGTCAACCTGAAATACCCTTGCCAGCAACGCTTTTAAAATCCAACACAAGAATAGCAGTCAACTGTCAGGCAACAGTTGATGCAGCGCAAATCACAGCAGCGAGGTGGCGAATGGAACGGGAATCGATGGAGTTTGATGTAGTCGTAGTCGGTGCCGGTCCGGCGGGCTTGTCAGCAGCAATCAAACTGATGCAACAGGCAAAAGCTGCCGGGACAGAACTCAGCGTCTGCGTGGTGGAAAAAGGCTCTGAAGTCGGCGCACACATCTTATCGGGCGCGGTGTTTGAACCGCGGGCATTAAATGAACTGATCCCCGACTGGCAGGCGCAAGGTGCGCCACTGACCACAGCCGTCAGTCATGACGATATTTATCTGTTACAAAGCGCCGACAGCGCGCGGCAGATCCCACATTTTGCCGTACCTAAAACCATGCACAATACCGGCAATTATATTGTGTCGATGGGCAATGTCTGCCGCTGGCTGGCCAGCCAGGCCGAGGCACTTGGCGTCGAGATTTTCCCGGGCTTCAGCGCGGCCAGCGTTATCATTGAAGATAACGTCGTCAAAGGCATCGTCACCGGTGATATGGGGCTGGACAAACATGGCGGGCAAAAAAGCAGTTTTGTCGCCGGCATGGAACTGCGCGCCAAATATACCCTGTTCGCCGAAGGCTGCCGTGGCCACCTTGGCAAAGAACTGATCCGACATTATCAATTGGATAAAGACTGCTCACCGCAGCACTATGCCATTGGTTTTAAAGAAGTCTGGGATATTGATCCGAACAAACATCAGCCGGGTCTGGTCCTGCATTCGGCTGGTTGGCCGCTGGACCAAAACACCTCAGGTGGTGGTTATCTGTATCATGCCGACAACCAGCAGGTTGTAGTCGGCCTGATTATTGATCTGAATTACAGCAATCCGCATTTAAGCCCCTTTGACGAATTCCAGCGCTACAAACACCATCCGGTGATTGCGCAGTATCTCAAAGGTGGTAAACGCGTCTGTTATGGCGCCCGTGCTATTGCCAAAGGCGGTCTGAACAGCCTGCCGAAAATGACATTTCCGGGCGGCCTGCTGCTGGGCTGTGACGCCGGCACACTGAATTTTGCCAAAATCAAGGGCAATCACACCGCGATGAAATCCGGCATGCTGGCGGCGGAAACCGTGTTTGAGGCCTTAAGCCGTGGTGATGCCGGTGGCGAAGACCTGCACAGCTTTAAAGGCCGGTTTGAACAAAGCTGGTTATTTGACGAGTTATATCGGTCACGCAACTTTGGCCCGGCCATGCATAAGTTTGGCTCTATCCTCGGCGGCGCCTTTAACATGGTGGATCAGAACTGGTTTGGCGGCAAACTGCCGTTTACCCTCAAAGACAACAGCGTCGATCACGCCAGTCTGCAGCCTGCATCGGCCTGCGCCAAAATTGCTTATCCAAAACCAGACCAGGTGTTGAGTTTTGACAAGTTATCGTCAGTGTTTTTGTCCAACACTAACCACGAAGAAGAGCAGCCTTGTCATTTGCAGCTGATTGACAGCACTATCCCCATCAAAGTGAATCTGGCGATTTACGATGAGCCGGCACAGCGTTATTGCCCGGCCGGGGTTTATGAGATTGTGGGCCAGGACAGCGGCGAGCCGCGCCTGCAAATCAATGCGCAAAACTGCATTCACTGTAAAACCTGTGATATCAAAGACCCGTCGCAGAATATCCGCTGGGTCACGCCAGAAGGCAGCGGCGGCCCGAACTATCCAAATATGTAGCACCGATAAGGCAGCGCAAGCTGCCTTTTTTATCCGGGCGTCAAGAGATAGCGAGACTGCACGCCACTTTAACGCCGGCATCTGTTGAAATTCGGCACTAACTCAGTATGATCGGCGGTTTCAGACTTTCAGGACTTTGTAATGGCCTTCTCCGCTGCTTTATTGTTCGCCGCCGCTGCGGCATCAGCCCCGCATGACAACTTCAATGCCACGCTGTGGTATCAGACTTCTGCGGAATTTCGTGCCAACAGCTTGCAAACGTACAAAATGGCCAGTCTGACGCTCAAAGACGCCTTAACCGATAAAAACTGGACAGCGCTGCCCACCCAGACGGCAGATTTTCAGCAGCTGGCGCCGGCGATTATTGTAGATATTGACGAAACGATCCTGGACAACTCGCCAGCCGCGGCCCAGGCCATTCTGGACAAGGATCAGGGTTTTAACGCCAAGCGCTGGGACAACTGGGTCGCAGCAGCCAAAGCACGGGCGGTGCCCGGCGCCGTGGAGTTCCTCAATCTGGCCGGACAGAACGGAGTGACGGTGCTGTATATCAGTAATCGCGAGTGCGCGCCAAGAGCCAATGTCAAAGACCTGTGCCCGCAAAAAGCGGATACACTGAAAAACCTGCAAGCGACCGGCATCACCCAAGTCGATGCCAGTCAGTTATGGCTGAAGTCCGAACAAAAAGGCTGGAGTTCCGAAAAAGAAAGCCGCCGCCTCAAGGCATCGCAGCAGTATCGGGTCATTATGTTGTTGGGCGACGATTTCGGTGATTTCCTGCCACAGGTCAAAAGCAATATCACCCCGGCACAACGTTTTGCCCTGGTGGACAAATATCAGCATTACTGGGGCTCACGCTGGTTTATGCTGACCAACCCGACTTATGGCTCCTGGGAAACTATTTTGCAGCAACCCAAATCACAATATTTGCAGGGTTTCTGACGAAAACACCGCAGCGCTGCGCTGATTGTGGCTGACTCAGGTAAAAAAATCCCGGCAGCAGCAGTCAGACTGTTGACTATCCGCCGGCAAAGCGTTGCAATACAAAATCGACTTTAACCTATGGCCGTGCTCTGCTTCAGCACGTCTTCACTTCTGAACCGGAGCAACGAACATGAATGATGCCATCGTGCTTGAGTTTGACTGGCAATGCGCCGGCAAACACCATTCTGTTCGTTTGCAACTGGACGACAACCCGCTGACGGTCGGCCGTGATCCGGCCAATTTGCTGGTGCTCAGTGACAGCAGCGTGTCGCGCCGGCATGCCGAAATTGTGCTGACGGCGCATGGCCCGGCGCTTTGCGACCTGCAATCGCGCTTTGGGACCCGGCTTGAGCAGCAGCTGTCCGCACCGTTGCAACCATTGTTGTTGCCACAATACTGTGAGCTGTATTTTGGCCGGCAAAAAGTGCAGCTGCGCTATGATGCCGTGTCGTCGCACGAACCGGATTTTGCTGAACTGGCGTTGCAGGACTTACAACTGCGTTTTAGCCGGATGCAACAACAGAGCCTCAGCACTTTACAACAACTCAGCGAATCACCAGCCCTGTTAACCCAGTTGCAGCAGGAACTCAGTCAGCAATTTCATGAACTGCAACAGGCAGCCTTACAGTGGACGCAACAAAACAGCCTGTTGCAGCGCCTCAATACGCTGGTGCACAACACCCAGGGTTATCTGGTGCTGTTAGAGCACACAGTGCCGATGATTGCCGAAGTGATTGGCGCAGAACGCGGTTTTGTGCTGATGTACGACCGGCGGGACAGCCGCTACCAGCTCCACAGTTGCTGGAATTATCCGCAAGTGAATCAGTTACACAGCGACAACCCTGAAGTATTTTTCAGCCAGCGGCTGGCCAGAAGTTGTTATGAACAACCCCGCCTGCAGCTGGCCACTGACCCACAACGACTGCAGACGCTGCACTGTCCGGCGCACAGTGATATCAACGCGGTCCTGACGATGCCACTGCAACACAACAATGACGTGCTGGCGGTCTTGTACCTCGACAGCCGCCAGCCGGAAGGCTTTCGTGCCTTAACCGAGATGTTCTGTAAAACCTTGCAGTGCCAGCTGGGCCTGGCGCTGAAGAATGCCATTACTATCAGCCGGGCCTTGTGTGATGACTTAACCGGTCTTTGCAGCCGCAGCATGATTGAAGAACAAATCACGCTGGCGATGGAACAGGCCAAACGTTATCAGCATCCATGCAGTCTGATCTTTATCGATTTGGACGATTTTAAGCAGATTAACGACCAGTACGGCCATTTTGCCGGGGATGAAGTCCTGCGCAGCGTGGCCGAGCTGTTGCGCACACTGGTACGCAAAGCTGATCGGGTTGGCAGGCTCGGCGGTGAAGAATTTGTCGTGCTGGTTCATCATACCAATGTCGAGAGTGCCACTGTCTATGCCGAACGCATTCGTGCTGATATTGCGGCATTAAGCCTGGATATTGGCGGCCAGGCGTTAAGCATCAGTGCCAGCATCGGTGTGGCTGGTTATTATCATGCCCTGCACAATCTGGCATACCGTTTTATCGATTGCGCTGATCAGGCGATGTATCAGGCCAAACGTAGCGGCAAGAATCGCGTCTGTGTGCATCAGCCGGCAACTTTACAGCTGCTGGATACCGCGACTGACCTGCTCAGATCCGGTGCAAGGGGTTAACATTCAGTGGTTTGCCAGCATTGTGAGATGAAAAACCCGGTGTTACTGACGCATTGTGATTACTGCCAGTCACCACTGCCCTCACAGCTGGAAACCCGCTTTGAGCCGGCACCGGCCGAACCCTCGACACCGGCAGCGGCCACTT
The DNA here is from genome assembly GCA_937978655.1 of uncultured Chromatiaceae bacterium. GTDB lineage: Bacteria > Pseudomonadota > Gammaproteobacteria > Enterobacterales > Alteromonadaceae > Pararheinheimera. Next base: position 6,488 of record CALJUX010000062.1, on the reverse strand, counting down.
TGCCCTCGGCACTGGCCTGTGATGACACGACAACTGAAGCGCGTTATGGCCACTACCAAATCCTGCGCCAGGCCGGCCAGGGCGGCATGGGTATTGTGTATCAGGCCTATGATGCCGCCCTGCAGCGTCCGGTGGCGCTTAAAGTGCTGCAACTGAGCCGTTCCGGCTATTATCATCAGCAGCAGTTGCTGGAAGAAGCCCGGGTGGCTTCGTCATTGCAACATCCGCATATCGTCACTGTGCATGATATTTCCCGCACCGAGCAACAAAGTTATATCGTGACCGAATGGCTGGAAGGCCAGACGCTGGATCAGTATCAAAAACGCCAGCTGACGCTGACCGAAAAAGTAGCCTTGCTGTATCAAATTGCTTCGGGCCTGGCCTGCGCGCATCAGGCCGGGGTGATCCACCGCGATTTAAAACCAAGTAACCTGATGGTTTGTCTGCCCGAACCACGGGTCAAGATCCTCGACTTCGGCATGGCCAGCCGACAGCGTCGCCTGCAACAGGTCGCCGCCACAGAAGGTGCCGGGCTGCCGCCGATGTTGTCGAGCCAGCTGCACAGCCAGTGGTCGCAGCACACCACCGCTTTTCAAATCAAAGGCACTTTGCCTTATCTGGCGCCGGAACTGTTACAAAGTGACATTGACGCCACGACGCAGTCCGACATTTTTGCCTTTGGCGTCATCATGTATGAGCTTTGTTATGGTGTGCATCCATTTTTGCACCAGAGCGCCGAAGACACGATGCAGGCCATTTTGCAGCATCAGCTGTGCCCGCCGGCCGGCGCAGTGCAGCTGCCGCCGACGCTGCGCAAACTGATCACACAGTGTATGGCGCCACAAAGTTCGCACCGGCCTGGGCAGATGAGCACTGTGGCGGCTACGCTGCACACCTTGCATCAGGATCTGCTGCGCAAAGAAAAATTGGGCATCTGGTATCCGGTGTTACGCTGGCAGCTTTGGGCAGCACTGGCACCGGTGTTACTCGGCCTGAGTTTGTGGCTGGGCCAGCACAGCATTGATAAAAGCAGCCTGCTGAGCCAGGGCCAGACCCTGGCACTGCAGCCCTTTGATAACCTTGGCGGCGACCCCGCGGTCCAGCAATTCCTGCAAGGCATGGCGCTGAGTCTCAGCCAGGACTTAGCCAAAATTGGCCAGCTGCAGAACCAGATGTGGGTATTGCCGCCGGGTGAACTGGCCAGTCTGAAAGAACCGAGCCTGAAAAACATTTATCAGCAGTATCAGACCGACCTCATCATCAGCGGCACGCTGCAGCACTTAGGTGCGACACGCCGGCTGGCGCTGAATCTGCACAATGGCGCCGACGGCCGTATTCTGAAGAGTACCGAGCTGGACCTGCCGCTGAACGGCTGGGACCAGGCGCAACAGCAAGTCCGGCGCGAACTGCTGCAACTGTTAAACTGGCAACAACCCGACGAACTGGAATTATCCAAAGGCAGTGCAACCTCAGACGAGGCCTACAAAGCCTACCTTACCGGGCTGAGCTACCTGTATCGCTTTGATTATAAAGACAACATTGAAAAAGGTGTGCAACAGTTGCAACAAGCGGTGGCGGCGGCACCTGACTTTACCGAAGCCAGATATGCATTAGTCTCCGCCTATCTGCGCCAGGCCCGGTTGCCGCAGACCGCCAATGTGCTGGAAAAAGCCGAATCCGCCATCAGTGCGCTCAGCCATTCCGCGCTCAGTGCCGATGCCAGAACCGCCGCACTGCAAGCGGAATTAAGTCTGGTGAAAAGCCAATACCCCGACGCAGTGCAGCAATATTCTGCCTTGTTGCAGCAACAACCCGACAACATCAGCGCCCGGCAGGGACTGGCGCAGGCCTATATGCGTTTGGGCGATCATCAGCAGGCAGAACAGCATCTGCTGGCGCTCACTGACCGCCACCAGCACTGGTACTTTTTAAATTCGCTGGCGCTGTTTTATTACGAAACCAGTCAATTGGATAAAGCGCTGGCGATTTATCAGCGGCTGGAACAATCATCGCCGAATAATAATCTGGTGCAACAAACCATCGGCGCCATTCAATTAAGTCAGGCCAATTTTAACGGTGCCCGCCAGACCTTTGAAAAGGCATTGCAGTCAGCACCAACGGCAAACAACTATGCAAATCTGGCCACTGTCTACTTTTATATGGCCGACTACGCTGCGGCGGTGGTCAATTTCGAGCGCGCGGTCGCACTGGGGCGTGAGCGTTATCAGTTGTGGGGCAATCTGGCAGACAGTTATCGTTGGGCTCAGCAACCTGCGCAAGCACTGGCCGCCTATCAGCAGGCTGTGCAGCTGCTGGATAAGCGCTTGAAAACAGCCCCGAACAATCCGAACCTGTTGTTGCAAAAAGCGCTGTTTTTAAGTAAATCCGGCCAGCAACACATCGCATTGCAACATATTCCGGCATTGACCAACGCCAATATGAAAATTAAAGCGGCACAGGTATACGAGTTAACGGGACGGCGGCAGGACGCAATACAGCTGATAAAAGACGCACTGCAGGATGGCTACCAGTTTGCAGCCATCGAGAGTGAGCCTGAATTTAAAGCATTGTTGTCGGTCAGTTCCAAAGAACTTCGCGGCAAACTGAATTAATCTTCAATACTGCCATCGCGCACAATGACTTCAGGATCACGTTGATAAATGACCTGAACGCCAGCGCTGCTCTCAACTTTTACATAAATTGCATAGGCATTGTACATTGGCACTTTGCAGTCACAGGTATCCTGACTGACAGCTTTTTCAGCGAAATAGACGTTCGGGATCGTCGTTTGATTCGCAAAGGAATAACGTAATGAATTGCTGATATCAAAAGGATTGTTAAAGTACAAACCCCAATCCAATACTGCCATACCACTCTGATTGACCAGAATAAACTGTACTGAATCGCCTTTGTTGACCGTCACAGACGTTTGGCCAGACAGGTGAATTTTGCCGTCAGCGCCTAAAGTAAAACTTTGTACTACTTGAGCCATAAAAATGTCCTTTTGAATGAGTACCGGGCCAGTATCAACAGCCCTCATGACCACAATATGATTGTGGCCGGTTAAATTTCGACGTCACCGCCCCCGACAATAATTTCCGGGCAAATTTCCGCACGATCGTCTGGCGGTACTTCAGCAGCCGGCACAGGTTGTTCGCTGTTGATACTGCCTTCCAGTTGCCCGAGATCAAGAGCCGGATCAGCACTGGCCGGAGCCAGGCCGCACGCCAAAACCACCAGAGCACATTTCAACAATAATTTCACCACACCACAGTAATTATTGTTAAAAACCGCATAAAATATAACAATTTAGCTGACCTGGTGCAATCTGGTTGCCGCCGTTCAGGGCAATGGCTGCCCCCGGCTGGCTACATACAATGCATACCAATGTTCACGGCTGAGTTCAACATCCAGCGCTTCGCTGCAGGCGCGAATGCGCTGAGGGTTCACAGTACCAATCACCGGCTGAATGCCGGCAGGATGGCGTAACAACCAACCCAGCACAATAGCTTCCGCGCTGACCTGATACTCGGCCGCAAGTTTTGCCACCAGAGCAGCGGTGCGCTGTTCAGCTGGCGTCAGATCTTTGCCGGCGCCGCTGAAACGCCCCTGCGCCAGACTGCCCCAGGCCTGAATTTGCACTTTATGGAGCTGGCAATATTCCACAGTGCCATAACCAAAATAATGCTGCGCACCTTGTGGCATGCCGGTCAGCACATTGGCTTCCAGCCAGTCCAGATTAGCCAGACTCATTTGCAGCTGATTCACCACCAGCGGCTGTTGCAGCGCTGATTGCAGCAACTGTTGTTGCGGCGCACCAAAATTGGACACACCAAACTGACGGACTTTGCCACTTTGTTGCAGCCGGCTAAGCACCTCGGCCACTTCGTCGATTTGCATCAATGGGTCTGGCCGGTGCAGCAGCAGAATATCCAGATAGTCGGTCTGCAGCCGGCGCAGGCTTTGTTCGACACTGTCAGCAATATAACCGGCACTGAAATCATATCGCCCGACATGCTCAGCATCGGCAAAACGGATAGCGCATTTGCTTTGCAACACCAGACATTCTCGCAGCTGCGGCTGCGCCGCCAGAAACTGACCGAATACCGCTTCAGCTTTGCCGCGGGTATAGATATCAGCATGGTCAAAACAGTTAAAACCAAGCTCAAGCGCGGATTCGATGGCAGCAAAACCTTGTTGCTGTTGCTCTGCGGTCGTGTGTGACGCATTCCAGTCACCACCCAACCCCATACAGCCAAACACCAGCGGGGAAACATCAGGAAAATATTGTTGTAAAGCCAGCATTTAACAGCTCCTTTTAGCAAATTCAGCCGAGTCTAACTGAGTCAGACCCTGTGTCCAAGCCTGTGCACTTACCAGCAGCACAACAAATGGATGACCCTGGCGATAAAAGCAGCTAGAGTCTGCTGCAATACCTTAGTCTGACAAACTGGAGCCTTATGTCTCGTCTTCAAGTGTGGTGGTTGTTGGCTGGGCCTGCAGCGCTGTTATTGTTGAGTCTCTGGACCATACCCGGCCTGAGCAGCACAGCCAGTATGCTCTGCGGGGTAACGCTGTGGATGGTGATTTGGTGGGTAAGTGAAGCTGCGCCCATTCCGGTCACCTCATTATTGCCGATGCTGTTGTTTCCGCTCCTGGGGATCAGCAGCGCCGAAGTAGCCACCTCGCCTTATGCGCATCCGCTGATTTTTATGTTTTTTGGTGGTTTTTGTTTATCGATTGCACTGGAAAAAACCGGTTTACATCAACAAATTGCTGAGCGGGCGCTACGCCACGTTGGCGGCGCACCCGCCCGGCAGCTGGCCGCGCTGATGGCCATCACGGCATTTTTATCGATGTGGATGTCCAATACCGCCACAGCGGTGATGATGTTGCCGATTGCCTTGTCGATTGTCGCCGTGGCACCGCAAGGCAATCGCGCAACTTTGGCACCGGCGTTATTGTTAGGTGTGGCTTATGCATCCAGTATCGGCGGTATTGCAACTTTGATTGGTACGCCACCGAATGCACTGCTGGCAGCTTTCCTGGAGAAGACTTATCAGCTCAAACTCGGCTTTGGTCAATGGATGATGCTCGGAGTGCCACTGGCGCTGGCCATGTTAGTGGTGTGCTGGTTTTGGCTGAGCCGGGTTTATTTCCGGCTGCATTTGCTCCCTGCTGCAGCCCAGCGGGCGGAAAAAACGCTATTGCCGCTCTCATCGGCACAACGTCAGGTCGCCTTGGTGTTTCTGCTGACGGCGTTATGCTGGATCTTCCAGCCACTGCTCAGCAAGTGGAGCGGTCTGGGCCTCAGCGACACCATCATTGCGTTGACAGCAGCTTTTGCGCTGTTTTTACTGCCAGTGTGGCAACCCCGCAGCACTGCTGCAACTGCGGACACGGCAGCTGCACAGCCAATGCTGACCTGGCAAGACAGTGAAAAGTTACCCTGGGGCGTGCTGTTGTTATTTGGCGGCGGTCTGAGCCTCGCCGGTCAATTACAGCAACATGGCGTATCCGATGCGCTGGCACAGTTATTTCACGGCTTACAGAGCGTACCGGCACTGTTTGTCATTGCCGGTGTCGCGCTGCTGATCGTCTTCTTGACCGAGCTGACCAGTAATACCGCAGTCGCGGCCGCTTTTCTGCCGATCCTGGGGCCAGTGGCGCTCAGTCTGGAATTATCCCCGCTGTATTTAGTAGTGCCGGCGGCGCTGGCGGCCAGCCTGGGTTTTATGATGCCGGTCGGCACCCCGCCCAATGCCATAGTGTTTGCCAGTGGCCAGCTGCAGATCCGTGACATGATCCGTGCCGGCGTGGTGCTGAATATTTTCGGCGTACTGCTCATCACGTTATTCTGCCAGTTGATTCTGCCTTTCTGGCTTTAACGGACCTGATGGTAAGAAACCATAAAAAAACCGGGCCTGCTGCCCGGTTTTTTTTGCGCCTGCTATTTATGCGACTGTTTGCGTCTTTCTGCTCCGGCGGTATTGCACCAGACCAATCACTGACGCCGCTATCCAAAACACTTCAATGACAAAACTGGCCAGATTGAAGTTAATACAGAGGCTGAATAACAAAAACAAAGCACCGACCAGGTTCATCAGGTTATAAGTCAAACCTTTGGGTGACACTTTGCTCAGTTGTAACAGGAAGAAGGCACCGACCACCAGCGAGGTGCCGGCCATACCGATAATATCTGCAAGCAGATCCATAGTGAAGTTTCCACAAACAAGCTGAAGTTCGTCCAAAACAGGCTGGCCCTTTCCATGGGGAGGACGATTCTCTGGCATCCAAAGATGCTTCCGTGAGACAGCTTGGCCGGGAGCAGCTGGCGCTTAAAACAGCGATGACAGCTTTCCCACAAAAGCAAAAAGGTCTTTGTTTCCAAAGACCTTTTTGCTTTAATTTGGAGCGGGCAACGAGACTCGAACTCGTGACCTCGACCTTGGCAAGGTAGCGCTCTACCAACTGAGCTATGCCCGCAT
>CALJUX010000061.1 GCA_937978655.1 uncultured Chromatiaceae bacterium | reverse complement strand
CTTACCACTACGTATCGTGCAGGGTTGAGTTTCTTTCTGCGTGTCCTGACACTCCTGTTGGATGTCCAAATACTCCCTTGCACTCAGTTGGGTGTCCAGACACTCAACGATGGCTACCTGTTGTCTCCCCTCACACTGGGATGTCCACTCACACATGAAGACACATGGAAAATCAACAAGCTACTTACCACTACGTATCGTGGAAGGTTGAGTTTCTTTCTGCGTGTCCTGACACTCCAGTTGGATGTCCAAAAACTCCGTACCAGTTGGATGTCCAAAAACTCCGCCAGCACTCTCCTCCATCTCTCTCAGATGGATGTCCAAAAACTCCGCACTTTGCCGCTAACTGCCTGATACCCGTCGCGAAGCTGCGGTCAACACAGACGCACACTGGCACACTGGTATCTCGCTGTTTTGCATTACGAAATTTCGCCGGACACTGACCTTTCCTGCCAACTCCGTTGCTGGCACCTGCAAGCGTGTTACCCTGATCCCGGCCTGGTGCAATATCGGCCTTACCATTTGATTGCAAAGGAACTGACTGATGCCAAAACTGCTTTTTCCCGCCCTGCTGGCGCTATTACTGGCAAGCCCGCTGCAGGCGGATATCCGCCTGCCCAAACTCATCAGTGACCATCTGGTGTTGCAGCGTGACCAGCAGATCCCGCTGTGGGGTTATGCCGCCCCTGGCGAATCAGTGACTGCCACGTTCAATGGCGTGGTCGCCGCAACTGTCACCGCAGGTAACGATGGCCGCTGGCAGCTGACGTTACCGCCACAACCGGCCGGTGGGCCGCATCTGCTGACTTTTCAGGGCCAAAATCAGTTGCAGGTCAAAGACTTGTATTTTGGTGATGTGTTTGTCGCTTCAGGCCAGTCCAACATGGAAATGACGATGGCCCGACTGGAAGAAGCCTACCCGGCCGACCTGGAACAAGCCGGCTACCCGCTGATCCGCCAGTTTAATGTGCCGCAGCGTTATGATTTTAAAGCACCACACCAGGATCTCAGCGAAGGTCAGTGGCTGGTGGCAAGCCCGGCGACAATCCGGCAGTTCTCGGCGCTGGCATTTTATTTTGCCCGTGATTTACAGCAGCACAACAAAGTGCCTGTTGGCATTTATAACGCTGCGCTCGGCGGCTCGCCGGTGGAATCCTGGCTGGATGAAGCCACGCTCAGACAATTTCCGGATGCGTATCAGCTGGCGCAACTGTACAAAAGTGATGCTTTGATTCACCGCGTTGAAGCCGCGAATCAGGCCGAATATCTGCGCTGGCATAACAGGCTGCAGAAAGACGATATCGGCCTTCACAGCGATACGCCTTGGTTTTCACCGGCGCTGGATGACAGCAAGTGGTCTGATTTCACCGTACCGGGCTATCGCGCCGATCAGTTTACCGGCGTCTGGTGGCTGCGGAAAAAACTGACATTAACCGCCGCGCAGGCCGCCGATGCACGAATTTTGCGGCTCGGTTCTGTTGTTGATGCCGAAGAGGTTTATATCAACGGCAGCCCAATTGGTCAGACGACATATATGTATCCGCCGCGCCGTTACCCGCTGCCACAAGGGCTGTTAAAAGCCGGTGACAACCTGATTGCCGTGCGTGTCACCGCGATGAACGGTGCATCTAACCGCAGTGGTTTAATCCCGGACAAACCTTATTGGCTCGGTACCGATGCGCAGCAACTGCCGCTAAGTGGCAGCTGGAAAATGCAAACCTCGGCCGCCGCGCCACCTTTACCGGCGGATACCGTCGTACGCTGGAAACCCGCGGGCCTTTATAACGCAATGATTGCGCCGTTGCAGCACCTGCCCGTCAAAGCGGTGCTGTGGTATCAGGGTGAATCCAACGTCGGCGCTTACCCACTATACGCCGAACGTTTTCGCGCCATGATCCGCCAGTGGCGCGCGCAGTGGCAGCAGCCGGACTTACCGTTTTTGTATGTGCAGCTGGCCAATTATCTGCCGAAACAAACCAGTCCGCAGCCAAGCAGCTGGGCGGGCTTACGCGAAGCCCAGGCCGCCGTATTATCTGAACCCAACACTGCGATGGTGGTGGCGATTGACACCGGCGAGTGGAACGACATTCACCCGGTCGACAAACGCACGCTCGGCAGCCGGCTGGCGCTGGCCGCCCGCGCGCTGGTGTATGGTGAAGCCGTGGTATACCGCGGGCCGGAACTGCGAAGTGCCGAGCGCCAGGGCGCACAGCTGGTACTGAGTTTTGACCATATCGCACAGGGCCTGCAACTGAAACCCGGCCACGCCTTTGCCATCGCCGGGGCAGACGGCATTTTCCACTGGGCCGACGTGACGCTGCGCGATGATAAAATCTGGCTGTCACATCCGGCTGTCGCTGCGCCGGTGCAGCTGCATTACGGCCATGCCGATAACCCGGACGCCGTGCTGTATAACAGCGCCGGTCTGCCCGCCTCACCGTTCAGTCTGACGCTGGAGTAGCCAACTGCCCCGGCAGGCTCATGCCGGGGCTTTATGTCTCTCGCCACACCTCGTGGCAAAATCCGGCGGTAAAATAAGGTATGATCCGCATTTTCGGCAGCGCCGGACCAACGGGTGAGTAGAGTGTAATGTGGCTGAATGATGCACAAATCAGCAAAGGCGCAATCGCAACGTGGCGCAAGTCGCTGTTAAACACCAGCCCCAGCCATCTGGTGATAGACCAGTTGTTTCAACCAGACCTGCTGGCGCAGGTCTGCCGTATTCTGCAACAGGAGCAGCGCTGGCAAAGCCAGCAGCACACTTATGCGGCTTTGTATGTCAACGCCGCAACCTGGCAAAAAACGCCAACAGCACAACGCTTTGTCCAACGCGATCTGTGGCCGCGTCAGCCTGGCATCGCACTGGAGTTTTTACAGTTTCTGCGCAGTGCAGAATTTATGGCTTTGTTGTCGCGGATTTTCTCTGTGCAACTGACCGACCAGAATGTCGCCGAACCCGCCATTAATACCAATTACTTCCGGCTTGGCAGTGCTGATTTTATCAACCAGCATGCTGATGATTCGCCCGGGCGCGAAATTTGTATGCTATTGTATTTAAATGAAAACTGGCAGGAAGACTTCGGTGGTGAACTGGTGTTTCAGGGCAATGCATCACAACCACTGCAGATAACCCCGCTGTTCAACCGCTGTGTCTTATTCGACCCCGCTTCGCCCGGCGCTGAGCATTGGGTGAATGCCTTAACCGCCGCCGCAGCGCAGCGCTATCGGTACAACGTGACCAGCTGGTACTGGTCAGAGTAAGCAAACGCCGCAGCATAAAAAATGCCAGGCACTTAAATGCCTGGCATTAAAGTCGGCGGCAACACGGTTATTTCGCCGCTTTGCTCCGGCGGGCGGCCACTAAACCGGCAAGACCTAAAGCAAACAATGAAATCGAGGCCGGTGCCGGGACTGAAGGCGTTGGCGTCGTACTCAGAGTGGTGGCGACTCTGGCATTAATAGTATTCACGCTTGAGTTACGCGCGTTCCAGGTAAACCAGGCATTGTCATTGTTGCCAGTCCAACCAACACCATTAGCCAGCCATTGATTTAATTGAATATTGTAGTCACCAAAGCCATTCAGGCCGGCCAATTCGGCCAATAAACTGCCGTCCATCTGTTCGGACACAAACGACAGCAATTCAGCAAAACTCAGCACGCCATTGTTGTCATTATCAGTCCCAGAAAAAGCTCCTGTCAGGCGCACATCACCGCCTTCGCCCAACACTTTAAAATCCACTGAAATCACTGAGGCGTTCGCCGCACTGGCTGCAAACAGGGCCAGACCCAGACACAATTTTTTCATGTAACCGCTTCCTTTTTTTGAGAGATTTATGCAGCGCTTCAGTGCTGCACTGGGAAAACGCGAAAAAAGCAAAAAGCGCGCCAAAAATAGCAACAGCATGAATTAACACATTTTTATTCCAGCATTACCCATCTACGGAACTAGTTTGTAAAGAAAACAGACACAAAATCTGCCACCGCGGGCTGGCCAGAGCTGGCGCGGTTTGATGCAAGTAAATTGTTAACAATAAAGTCTCAAGGCGGTTGCTGCCAGTGCTGTTGGGTTGCCAGTGCTGTTGGCTTACCGGTGCCCCCATCAGCACGGCCACCGGCTTTTTAACCGCAATCAATAAAACTGGAGATGGTCAGCCGGCCCTGTCTTGGGTCTGGCGATAACAGCGTCTCCGGCGTGACGATACCGGTATGCAGTAAGTGGCGCGGGTAAAAAATGATGCGGTTATAGACGCCATGAGCGGCGCCAATTTGCTCAAATAAAGCGCTGCTGCCCTGAATATAACCGGCGTCGGCTTCAGGCAGGTTCGGGCCGTCATTTTCACTTTCCAGCGCCCGATAATACGGCAGCTCCCGCTCTGGTGTGATGCATTCAAAGCCGGTTTTGCGATGGCGGTAAAACGCTGTACCGCTGGCGCTTTGCCGCGGTGCGGCCTGCGGCTGAAACAAATAATGCACCGCCGCCAGGGCATGCGGTGTGGTGGTATCAAAATGCGGAATACGCTGCAGCAGTTTCAGCTGCAATGGTGGCGTGGTGATCAGTGAAAAATGACAGACTGACAAGCTTAGCCGGGCCGCCGGCAATTGAAAAAACTCAATCAGCGTCTGCGACAGCGCGCCTAGCAACAACTGCCGGTACGCCGCCGGCGCTTCGGCCCGAACGCCGGGGTAAAACGGTGAATTGGCGACAAACTGACAACGACAAGCCGCGTCGACCAGCTGCTGTGGTTCGGCGACAAACTGGTCGGCAATGAGCACGGGCGTGCGCTCAGCACCAAAACGTAAGGCACTGAGCTTTAACGCCGGATGCAGCTGTAACGCCTGCACCGTCACAGACTGCGGCATCATTGCAAACCCGACGCGCAGTATTGCGCGATAAATTCACGGTGCGACGGCAAGCGCTCCACGGCATGACCAATCGTCTCACGAATGTGCTGCAGATGACGGCTTAAATCCGCCGGCGGAATTTGCTGTACCAGCTGATGATAACTCCGGGGGCTTAAGCGTTGTCCAAGCATCACATGAGTCCAGGACTCCAGCCGGAACATCTCATCGCCGGTCTGAAACGCCAGGGCGCTGTCACGGAACAACGCCAGCCGCTGCGTCAGGCTGTCCGGCACAGTCATAGTCCGGCAATAGTCCCAGAACGGGCTGTCGCGCCGTTCGGTCTGATGATAATGCAGAATGATAAAATCGCGGATCTTCTCCAGCTCCCGTATAGACTGCTGGTTATATTCTGCCGTAAGCGCCGGCGTAACACCGCCAAACGGAAACAGTCGCAGTAAACGCACCACGCTATTCATAAACAGATAAATACTGGTCGATTCCAGTGGCTCAATAAAACCGCTCGACAGCCCCATCGCCACGCAGTTGTTCAGCCAAACCTGCTTGCGCCGGCCGGTCTGATAGCTAATGACCCGCGGTTCCATCAAAGCCGGCGTTTCCAGGCCCGCCAGCAAGCGCTGCCGGGCGGCTTCGTCAGACATATAGTCGGCCGCATACACCAGGCCATTACCGACCCGGTGCTGCAGCGGAATTTTCCACTGCCAGCCGGCGTCGTGCGCGATGGCGCGGGTATAAGGCGGCAAAGTGGCCGCGCTCTGGCTTTGCACCACCACCGCTTTATTACAGGGCAGCCAGTGATCCCAGCGTTCAAAACCGGCGTGCAAGGTTTGTTCTATTAACAGCGCACGAAAACCGGTGCAGTCGATAAACAAATCGCCGGCCACTTCCCGGCCATCGTCCAGCACTAAGCTGCGGATATCGCCGTTGCTGTGCTGCGTGACCGTATTTATTTTGCCTTCAATGCGGACGCAACCGAGTTTTTCACTGAACTGGCGTAAAAACCTCGCGTAGCGACCCGCATCGAGGTGATAGGCGTAGCTCAGCAGCCCCTGCTCGGTTTTAGCAAATTTATGCGCGCGGGCGGCCTGCAATTCCAGGCAATAATCACCAAAAGGCGCGTCGATACCCTGGGTCAGGCCATGCAGGTAATAATGCTGAAAATCGGCGAGAAAACTACCTTTACCAGTAGTACCGAACGGGTGAATGTACTTATCCCCCAGCTGGCCCCAGTTTTCAAACGAAATGCCGAGTTTAAAAGTGGCGTCGGTGGCGCGCATAAACTCCTGCTCGTCAATGCCGAGCAGATTATGAAACAAGGTCACCGGCGGGATCGTCGACTCACCGACGCCAACAGTACCAATTTCCTCAGATTCAACCAGCACCACCTCCACCAGCCCCTGCAGCCGTTTCGACAAGGCTGCGGCCGCCACCCAGCCGGCCGTGCCACCGCCGGCGATCACTACTTTTTTTACTGCCCCTGCTGTTTCTGAAACTGCCATGATTGTGCCTTTTTATATTATTTATCAGCGATTTAATCGATTTAACAACATAGCGCGCAGTTGGCGTGCCCTGTGCTCGTCCAGGTCGGCAAGCACACCACGGGCTGCAGCCGGTAAGTGGGCGCCGGCCTGCTGCGGGTCGTCAAACACATAATAATTTAACAACGCCTGCCAGCCGCGCCGTTCGTGTTCAGGCTTGTCGCGCAGGCACAGCAGTGCGTGGTACAAAAGGTTCATGCCCGAGCCGGTATAACGCGGCGCACTGCTCCACCAATGATTAATCAGGATATTAAAAGGCCCCGGCGCCTCGACCTGATGCCACCACATCGACGGCAAATACAAGGCATCGCCGGGCGCTAAGTCGGCGATTTGACCAGCGGCCAGCGCTTTGGGGAAATTCGGGTACAAGGTTAAATCCGGCGCGGCAAAATCGACCATGCTGATGGCCTGGCCACCCGGCGTTGGCTCCAGCGGGCCCGGATAGAGGTTTGCGACCTGCTCCGGCGGAAACAACGTAAAACGCCGGACACCCCGCACGCAGCAGGCCAGGTTGTCGGACGCATCATAATGACAGGCCGCCAGGCTTTGATTGCCAAGCCAGATGCTGACGCGATCCGGTTCAGTGGCAAACGCCGGCTCCTTACGATGGGTGTCCTGTAAAGTGCCGTTACGATGGGTGTCCTGTAAAGTGCCGCGATGGGTGTCCTGTAAAGTGTCACTGCGTTGGGTGTCCTGCAAAGCGTCCGGCAAATTGCTCCGATGGGTGTCCTGTAAAGCCGCCTGTAAAGCCGGCTTTGGGATCTCAATCCGATGGGTGTCCTGTAAAGCGGGGAAATGGCTGTGCAGCAAATTAGAGGCGATATAGACCGACGGCGCCGCCGCCGGATCTGGCAGTGTCATCGCATCCAGCAGCTGGGTCAGCACCGCATCGACCTGGCCAGTCTGCGTGACATAGTTCAGCGCGGTGCGGCTGTCGTTGTAAAAATAACGGCCACGTTGCCCGGCGGCGCCCTGATACACCTGCGTCGGCCGGCCATTATAAAAACTGAGCAGATAAGCAGCGCAGGCACTGGCATTGTCATAAGCTGAACCCGCAGCATCGAGACTCAGCTGCGTCAGTGGCCAGTGCAGCACCAGCCCGCGCAGGATCAACGGCGCTTTTGCCGCTGCGATGATGTCGGCAAAATCAGCCGGTAACTGACCGGGTTCACACTGTACCTCTGCGGTCTTGTTTTTAATGCCACTGGCCACAAAAGGTTCGGACATCAACCACTCCTTCTGATGCTGGCTCAGCGCTGCTGGCGCAGTTGCTGGTTTTTGCGATCCACCATCCGCTGTATATTCGACAGTGAACTTAACTGGGCATAAATCAATGGTAAAAAACCGGACTGATTCAACCGGACCAGCGCATCGCCCGCCAGCTGGGCCAGCCGGTCGCTGCTGATGCTGTAATTGCCGGTCAGCCGGTGTTTTTCGCCGTTCTCCAGCGAAAATTCAATCGTCAGCGGTTCAATTAACTCCAGCTGGTCCAGCGCACTGAAAAACACCGGCGCCAGCGCCAGGCTGTGCTGAATTTTTTGCAGAGCACCGCTGATATATTGCAGGTAAGGACTGGCGCCTCCCTGGGGTAAAAACAACGGGATGCCGGCAACATCGTCGGTCAGACGCGGGTGATTGATCTCAATGTGGACCACTGCGTCGCGCGGATCCGGCTTGTCACCGGCCGTGAGCGACATCCCGGCCGGCCGCTGAAAGCCGATTAAAAACGGGCCTTTTTCTGCAGCCAGCGGCACATAACGTGCGTCCCAGCCATTGGCTGCCGTCGCGGTTAAAAACAGATTTTCGTCCGGGGCAAACCCCAGCAACAACACCGCCTGCCAGCTGTTGGCATCGCGGCGCAGCAAAATTGGATATTCTTTTTGCAGTTCAGTCCACTCGGCGACAAAGGCCGGCAGCACCGCAACCGCATCGCCATAATCGGCGCCAAACTGATGCAGCACCCGCAGGTGCTGATGATCGATATTATTCAGTAACATATGTCTGGTCATAACCAAATCCCGCTCAGACCGTAGAAACAGCAACAGCCGCAGGTGCAAAACACGCCGGCGGCTGCTGCCTCAACCCGTCTGGCTGACCCTTACCGGCGCCGTCCAGACGGATGCAGAGCATCAGAACTCGTAACGCATCCCGACCTGATAACGCGCATCCAGATCGGTCAGATACCACATCATGGCTTCGTTGCGGGCATGTGAACGGCTGTTCTCGCCGGTCAGGTTCAGACCTTCAACAAACACCGTCAGCTTCTCATTAACATCGTAACTGACGTTGACGTCGAGCTGCCAGTAGTCCTCTTCAAAGCGTGGGTTGTTCGAGCCGCCTTTGTTGACTTCAGCGAGGTATTTGTCACGCCAGTTCCACGCCACACGCGCCTGCCAGCCTGCTTTTTCGTAGATACCGATCAGGTTGGCGGTGTCGCTGAGGCCAATTAAGGCAAACTGTGATTCGGCCGGATTGGCATTGACATCAAACCCAACATCACCCCGTACGATGGTGTAGTTGGCCTGTACCCCAAAACCGCTTTCACCGAAGAAATGCTGCACTGCCAGTTCACTACCGTAAATCTTGGCAGATCTGTTGTTATCCGGTGTGTTGGTGCGGAAGGTCATTTCCGGGTCATCCCCGGTGGCGACTAAATCAAAACCCGGGTTGTTAGCGAGGAAATCAATCTGCGCCTGAGTGGCCGTGAACTGCGGGTTCGGGCCATATTTGGCGATCATATCCGGATGGTTGCGGAACTGAGTAAACACCATCATCGCATACAGATAAGTGTCATCCTGTGGCAGACCAGCCGCGCGCAGTGCCTGCACCGCCGACAACGCACGTGGACCTGCGGTCACATCGCGAATGCCCAGTAATTTCTGGTCCACTTGCTTACTACCGATAAAGTTCACCACGTCTTTCTGGAACAGACCGGCCGACACATAACTGGCTTCGTTGTAATACCATTCCAGCGATAAGTCGTAGTTCGACGATTCCAGTGGCAACAAGGCCGGGTTCGATGCGTTCGCAGTCGGCTGCGCACCAAACAGTGTAGAACCACCGCCGCCACCGAAGTTCGACGCGGACACACCCAGGCTACCTAAACCGGCGCGGGCAATAGTTTTACTGAACGAGAAGCGGCTGATTAAATCGTCACTCAGGTGCAGCGTTAAGTCGAAACTTGGCAACAGATAGTCATAGTCGTTTTCGGCACTGAAAGGCGCAGCCGGTTTGCTGCCGTCGACATAAGACACGATGTCGTTGTTGTCTTCCCAGCGGAAGAATACCGAGTTCACCAGCGAGCTGGATTCCGACTTGGTTTTTTCGTAGCGCAGGCCGGTTAACACATCAAACGGCATCTTGCCGACTTCGCCGGTCAGCGACAACTGGAAGTACGCCGCAGTGGTATCTTCTTTAACGATGTTGTCAGACGACAGCGATTTTTCTGACGAGGTTGGGATCGTCGGATACAGCTTTAATGCTGCATCGTATAAAGCGCGTGGGTCAGCGATAAAACCATAACCACCGGATTTGGTGCTGTAGTCTTTAAATTCACCCGGTAAATCAAACGGCTGAATTAAATCACCAAATTCACCCGGGTGACCGACGTTCCAGTTCCCCAGCGCAATGTTATTGCCGGCGGTCTGCAGTGAACGGGATTCCATGGCGCGGGTTTCGACACCAAAGTCAAAGCGGCCGTCTTCCAGTTCATACAGGAAGTCGAGTTTGACCTGCTGAATATCACTTTCCTGACTGGCGTTACGAATACGCGCAATCGACGAGCCCACATCACCGGCATCAACCATGCCGTTGGCATTGGCACCTTTGCCCGGCACTTTGTCGTTGTAAACGTTCAGGTAAGTCGGCAAATCCGCGCCCCAGAACCATTCCCGCGACGTCACAATAGGCGCACCTAAACCGACCGCCAGTTCACCCGAATCGCGTGGTCCTGTGCCGCGGCTGTACATATTAGAGTCGTGCGCATCCAGCACAATGGTCAGTTCGTCGCTGTATTCGTAAGCGAAGTTCACACCCAAAGATTTCAGCGTGTTGGTTTGTTCACGCCACTGTTGCTCGTAGCCTTCGTCCACTGCCCCTGAGTATTCTTCTTTGATGTAACTGGGTGTTTTCACCAGATTGTTATCAAATTCAACAATCTTGGTATTGCTGCCGGTTTGCACCCAGTTGGTGATCTCACCGCGGTGCTCGACCAGATTGTTTTCGGCAAAAGTGTAATCGCCGGTCATGCTGAGTTTGTCAGATGGCTTGAACTGTAAAGTCAGCTGGCCGTTGTCACGCTTGCGCTGTGAATCGGAAAAGGCATAACGGATATCGTTAGGCCGCGCGTACAGCTGGCCTTGGGTCGGCGCATTTTTGACCGTGGTCGCGGTATTGTTCCACAGCCGGTTTAAGTCGGTGATATCGTCCCAATAATCCACCTGCCAGTCGTTCACGGTCGCGCCGGTATAACCAGAATCCCGTTCCTGATGGCTGGCCGTCACACTGACGCCAAACTTGCCGTCGTCGGATGCCTGACTGAAAATACCGGAAACTTCTGGCGTAATGTCATCGCCGGCGCGGTTGCTGGTGTCATGCGCCGCTTTGACACCAATGCTGGCGATGTCTTCTTTGCGGTCCAGCGGCCGCGAGGTTTTCACGTTGACCGTGGCACCAATACCGCCGGTGGCGATGTTGGCTTTACTGGTTTTATACACTTCCACACCGCTGATACTTTCAGACGCCAGATTGGAGAAGTCAAAAGCGCGGGCGCTGCCGCCGCGGGTGGTGCCGTCAGCACCGGAACCCGCGCCGTAAGTAGTGGCGGACGGCATAGTACGGCCGTTTAAGGTCACCATGTTGTTGTCACCGCCAAAACCGCGCACTGTGACTTCTGCCCCTTCGCCATTGGTCCGGCTGATGGACACCCCGGTGATACGCTGCAGCGATTCAGCCAGGTTGGTATCCGGGAATTTGCCGATATCTTCCGCCGAAATGGCGTCGACCACCCCCATCGATTCGCGTTTGATCGCAGTGGCTTGTTGCAAACTGCCACGCATCCCCCGCACCTGGATCACTTCGATGTCGCTGGTCTCTGCTTTGCTGTCGGTGGCCGGTGCTTGCTGAGCATATAACGGCAAGGCCGCAGTGCCGGTCAGCAGCAAGGAAATCGTCCTCGCCAGCGCAGTTCTGGTAAATAGTTTTTTATTGTGCATCTATCCATTCCCTATTGATTTGTTGTGAGTCAGTCAACTCAAACCGCCGGTCTGCTGTTGTGGATACGACTGTAATTTTTGGTTTCGGCCAGCGGTTCGGGTGTGGGGCATGCGTATCTGTTTCCTGTACTGCACGGCCAGACGGATCTGTCCCACCCGAAGCATTGTAGTGAGGACGCCCGGTGAAAGAAGTTGCCAAAATGCGTTACCTTTTTGCTTTTTTTTGTTTATTTAGCCACCGGTGGCAGTGCAATTTATACACACTTTTCAACCAAAATGCAGCGCAGATTTTTTACAAACCGGGATGAAGCGATGAGGAGAGAATGCGGTTTTGCCCGCGGCACCCGCGACAATTGTCAGGCGCGGGCAGTGCCACAGCCTGACAAAGACGAAAGTTTTTAGGGGAAGATCAGCGGCGCAGCGCTTTATAGGCCGCCAGATCGACCACGTTATCCGGCAGCTGCTGTTGCACAAACAACGGGCCAAAACGCAACATCGCATCGGCGACAAAACGCAGCGCCGGGACAAAACGTTGCTTTTTGCCCTGCACTGTCCGCGAGGCGGTGGTTTCATTAAATTGCAGTGATAATACAAACACCTGCTGATCAGACAAACCGGCTTTCCCGGCATGCTCCAGCGCATCCTGCAGAAAAAACTCAATTTGGGTGATGGTACCTTGCAGGCTTAAATCGGTGTTTCTGACCCAGCTGACCGCAGGTTGCATGGCGACAAACAGCTGTTCCAGCGCCGTCATATCCGAGTGCTGCAGCATTTGTGTTTCAAACAACTGGTAACCGACATGGGTCAGATACAACGCCTGCAGCTGTTCTGCCAGTTCAGCCTGGCTTATCGCCAGTCGCAGCGGCAGGATCAGGCAATAACGGCTTTCCGCTTCGATGGCCAGCAGGTACTGCGGGCCCCAGCCCTGATAACGTGGCTGGTAGTAATGGCACTGAAAGGCCAGCTCCGCCGGCGTCGAACTCAGCCGCCGCACGCCGGCCTGCGCGCCAGGCGGCGTGGGCAGCCGGGGCAGATCTGTGTGCAGAAAACGGGTTAAGTGATTGGTACAGCTAAATAAGAATTTCATGGCGTCAGATGCAGACCTTTTCCTGCAGTGTAGCAAGGAGCGGCAGCAATAATAAAGGGCATGGCCAAGGCGCCGCCGGCTTTACCAGCCCCCTGCGCGGGTAGCCGATGAACGCTGTGTTATCCACACAGCGTTAACTGGCTTAAATTGACCTGCGGTGTGCGCGCGCCCCGCACGCCAGCCGGCCGGCGGTTGCGCTGGCCGGTTCAAACCAATACAACCTGGGATGCAGAATGTCGAGCCAAAACAGCCGTTGTCGCTGCACGTCCCAATGAATGCCTTCAGCCAGTGCTGCGGCATGGCCCGGGCAAATCTGCACCTGTGGATCTGACATTCGCTGTATCTTCAGAGGTATTAAAATGGACGGGTTGCTGTTCAGCCTGATTCAGAGCAACACCGACAACATGCCAGCAGCCAAAGCTACCAGCAGAATCAGCTGACGTAAACGTCTGCCATGCAGGTAACGACCGACGACCCCGGACAGGCCCCAGCCGACTAATAATGCCGGCACCGATTGCAAAAATAACAGCAGATCGGCCCGCCCGGAGATACCACCAAGCCACAGCACGACCATACCGAAGATATTGATATACAGGAAAAATACGCTGAGGTTGGCATTGCGGAGCCGAACGTCGGCATGCTGATATAACAGGCCCATCGGCGCACCACCGGCTGAGGTGGCGGTGCCCATAAAACCGGAAAAAATCCCGGCAATCAGGTTATTGCGCGGACTTAACGCCGGCCGGGCGCCGACGAACGATAACAACACCGCAATCACAATCAGCGCACCAAATAACTTGCGGTACTGCGCAAACACCAGCACCGACATTAACAGCGCCGCCCCCAGCACGCCAATAGTGCCCCCCGCCAGCGCATAACTGGTTTGTCGCCACTGCAGGTCCTGATGATTACGCAGCGACATCAGCAAGGTCAGCAACAACGCATTGAGGATCATCGGCCCAGGCACATACTGCGGCGCCAATAAAAACAACAATGGCGCACTGAACAGGCCCAGACCAAACCCCAACAAACCCTGCAGACAAGCGCCAATCAACAGGATCAGGTTTACCAGTAACACTTCAACCAAACAGACGGCTCCGGCGAAAAGATTGCAGCAGTGCTGCTTGTTAATTTAAATATTATAATACAAATAAGGAAATGCAAGCGAAGACATTTACTTGCAGAGATTTAGTGGGTTGAAGTTGCAGGTCTATTGGAGGATTTCAGTTGGAAAAGCCGCTGTTGGCTTTGTTGAAGTTAGGCGACAGCTGCTTTGAGCGATTTGCAGTCATCGAATATAGGTATTGTACGGCGTGTGACGCCCAGCGGGCTTCGCTTGCCGATACCTACGATCGCAATTAGCTGGTAGGTACGTGCAAGCGTCAGCGCCGCCGTACAGGAATACCCGCTATTAGCACCATGCAGCCTTGGCACTCACTGCCCTGCTCACGCAATAAAAATCTCTGGCTACACCCAGCCGCCATCGACAATGACACTTTGTGACGTCAGCATGCGGCTGTCATCGGCGGCGAGAAACAGCGCCATGTCGCAAATATCGTCGGGTTGCAGCGATTGTTTGATCGCCTGATGCTGGTGAATTTCTTTGACACTGTCGGCGTCGAGCCAGCGGGCCAGCTGGCGTTCGGTCATCACCCAGCCAGGGATCAGGCTGTTAACGCGGATCTGGTCGGCGCCGTAACGGCCGGCCAGCGTGCGGGTTAAACCTTCAATCGCCGCTTTGGCGGTGGTATAGGCCGGCATACAGGTTTGTTTGATGCGCCAGCTGATGGAGCCGAGGTTAATAATACTGCCGCCACCCAGTTGCTGCATTTGTGGAATAACGGCCTGCGAAGCGAAGAAATAATGGCGTAAATTCACCGCAAAACGCTCATCCCAGTATTCCACACTGAGTTCTTCCACCTGATGACGGGTATCGTCGGCGGCATTATTAATCAGCACACTCACCAGGCCAAACTGCTGTTGCGCCTGACTGATACAAGCCTGTAACGCTGCGATATCGCGGATATCGCAGGGCAAAAACAGCGGGGTGGTTAAATCGGCGCTGTTGCAGCGCTGCACCAAATCTTCAGCAGCGTCGCGGGCTATATCAACAAAAGCCACTTTGGCGCCCTGCAGATAAAAGCGTTCCACCATGCGGGCGCCGATGCCGGTGCCGCCACCGGTGATAAACACCACTTTGCCACGCAGACTGGGATATTGGGCTTTTTGATTCAGGTCCTGCTGCATCATCATTCCTGCGCGGGCGCTTAACTGCGGCGTTTGATTTCGGCTTCGATAAAGCTCATCGCTTCGTCGATAAGATGCGTCATCAGATTTTTTGCCCGCTCCGGCTGACGATTGCGAATAGCCAGACAGATTTTGGCATGATCTTCAGCCACTGCGACGTCATTGGCTTTGGCCGGTGTGGTGTGCTGAATACTGACATTCAGTGCAGTGCGGATAAAGTCACGTAACTGGAAAAAGAACCGGTTGCGGCTGGCAAATAACACGCTGGTATGAAACGCCAGGTCGGCATCGTGCATGCTGGCGCTCGGGTCTGTGGCCGCAGTGCGCATCGCTTCGACGGCTTTTTCAATCTGATCTATATCTTCGTCGCGGGCAAATTCGGCGGCCAGGGCGGCAGCCTGTGGTTCAATCGCCAGGCGCATTTGCAGAAACTCTTTTAACACATGCAAAGACGGGCTGCTGTCGAGCAACCAGCTTAACACGCTGGTGTCGTACAGGTTCCAGTTGCTTGGTTGTTCGACGCTGATGCCCTGGCGTGGCCGCGATGAGATCAGGCCTTTGGCGGCCAGCATCTTCACTGCTTCGCGCACCGCGGTGCGGCTGATGCCGTATTCTTCGCAGAGCTGCGCTTCTGTCGGCAAACCGGATTCACAGCTGTATTCACCCGCCACTATGGCCCGGCCCAAATCGTTGGTGACCTGCTCGGACAAATTTAAATTTTCGATGATACGAACCATGGTGGCTCCTCCGACAAGGTTGAGCGGCGTCTGTTTGCCGTTTTGCCTGTCATATTAACATATGTTGTGACGATATCTGCCGGTCAACCGGTAACAACAAGCTGAAGCAACGACGCATGCCTGTGATACACCGGCGACAGCAGCGCCAGCTATGCCTACCAAATTGCCGAAAAACCAAATGAAATTCAAGCGATAAAGCCAGTTTACCCGGTAAATCCACCAGGGCTCCAACCAAAAGCTCAACGTGGTATGTCCAACACTTTCCATTATTACTTTTGTATTATAATATGCTTTATGAGCAATTATTGCCGGTACCGGTCGGTGTGTTGCGCTACCGCCTGCAAGCTGGCTTCACAATAAGGACAGAGGGCATGTTAGAACTAAGTACACTGGACTGGCTGGTACTGGCCGGCTTTGCACTGCTGATGGTCGGGGTGGTCGTCGCCTCGATGCGGCAAAAAGAAGAAGACACCACCGACTACTTTCTGGCTGGCCGCAATGCCGGCTGGCTGGTGATTGGCGCGTCGATTTTCGCCTCCAACATCGGCTCAGAACATTTGGTTGGTTTATCCGGCTCCGGCGCGGAATCAGGTATGGCGCTGGCTCACTGGGAATTACAGTCCTGGATCATCTTATTACTCGGCTGGATCTTTGTGCCTTTTTACTGGAGCAGCAAGGTCTACACCATGCCGGAATTTCTCGAGCGGCGCTTTAACCCGCAGTCGCGCAGTTTTTTGTCGGTGATATCGCTGGTCAGTTATGTGCTGACAAAAGTTGCGGTCACTGTTTACGCCGGCGGCGTCGCCTTTAAAACGATTCTCGGCATAGAAAGCATCTGGGGTATCGACTTTTTCTGGATCTCCGCCGTTGGTCTCGTGGTGCTGACCGGCGTTTATACGGTGCTGGGCGGCATGAAAGCCATTATGTGGACGTCTGTCATTCAGACCCCGGTGCTGATTATCGGCTCGGTGGTGATTTTGGTGGTGGGCCTGGAGCAGGTCGGCGGCTGGGCCGAAATGGAGCGGTTAAACGGCGAGAATATGCACCTGATGCGCGCCGCCAGCGACGCCAATTTCCCCTGGCCTGGCATCGTGTTTGGCTCTTTTATTATCGGTTTTTGGTACTGGTGTACTGACCAATATATTGTGCAGCGGGTATTGTCGGCCAAAGGTATTCAGGCAGCGCGACGCGGCACTATCTTCGCCGGTTATCTGAAACTGCTGCCGGTATTTATTTTTCTGGTGCCCGGCCTGATTGCGCATGCGCTGCAGGCCAAAGGCATCATTTCTTTTGACAGCGCCGACCAGGCCTTTCCGACGCTGGTGGCCGAATTACTGCCATCCGGTGTCAAAGGTATTGTGATTGGCGGTTTGCTTGCGGCGCTGATGAGTTCGCTGGCGTCGTTGTTTAACTCATCCGCCACCTTGTTCACCATCGACTTTTATAAAAAGTACAAACCAGAATCTTCTGAGCAGCAGCTGTTAAAAGTCGGCCGTATCGCCACTGTCGTCGTGGTGGTACTAGGCATTTTATGGATCCCGGTGATGAGCCTGATTGCCGACGTCTTATATGAATATCTGCAAAGTGTGCAGTCGTTGATTGCACCGGGCATTGCGGCAGTATTTTTACTCGGCATTTGCAGCAAACACATCACGCCGACCGCCGGTTATGTCGGGCTGGTGGCGGGCTTTATTCTGGGCATGTTCCGGCTGGTGTTATTGCCGTTTCGCGATGCCATTCATGGCACGCCAATCGCCTGGGTCGTTGAAATGAACTGGCTGTATTATTGTGTGCTGTTATTTGTGCTGGTGTGCCTGATTGTGATTGGCCTCAGTTTTGTCACCAAAGCACCAAGCGAAGACAACGTGCGGGGCCTGACCTTTTCCACGCTGGGTAAAGACACCCTGCAGGATGTGATTAAAGGCCTGGATAAGTGGGATTATATCCACAGCGGCATCATTTTAGGCATCACTGCTTTTATCTACTGGCGCTTCTGGTAAGAAGTGTTCACCGGCAAAAGCCAGCGCTGCTGGCTTTTGTTTTTTCTGCGCAAAGTGCCTGGTTAATCTGCCTGCTCCGGCGCAAACAGCGGAAAGCCATTGGCGTCCCATTGCAGCAACCGCAGCCGGGTATGGCGGTTTGGATCGGTCAGCGGCGTACCCTGTAAATCGCGGTAATCGCGGCTGTGATACACCATCACCTCGGTTTTGCCATCCTCTGCCAGCACAAAACTGTTGTGGCCGGGGCCAAAACGTTTCAGTGCCGCGTTAGTGGCAAACACTGGCTCCGGTTGTTTTTGCCAGCTCTCCGGTTTCAATAAATCGGCATTAGCATCGGCCCACAGCAAGCCCATCGCGTAACGATGGTCGGTGGCGCTCGCCGAATAAGTGACCAAAACCCGGCCGTTTTTCACCAATACGGCTGGGCCTTCATTAACTTTGTAGCCCTGAATTTCCCAGGGTAAGGTCGGTTCACTGAGTTTCACCGGTGTGCCTTTGATCCGGATCGGGCCGTCCATTTCTGCCAACCAAAGCGCTGAGTTGTAAGTCTGTGCCACATCCTGCTGCGCCCACAGCAGATACTGTTTGCCACGATGGAAAAAAGTGGTGGCATCGAGCGCAAAGGTATCCAGATGAGTTTTTAGCTCCCCTTCTTCGTGCCAGCGGCCTTGTTTCGGGTCTGCCGAAGGGTTAGACAGCACATACATTCGGATCTGAAACGGCGCATCAGCGCGGCTGGCAGCAAAATACAGATACCAGATATTGTTGATGCGATGCAGCTCGGGCGCCCAGATATTGGCGCTCATAGGGCCACTGGCTTTTTTCTGCCACACCTGCACGGCTTTGGCGGTTTTTAAGCCGGCTAAAGTGCAGCTGGAGCGAATTTCCAGCGCGGAGAAATCCGGTACTGTCGCAGTAAAGTGATAGCAGCCGCTCGCGGTGTCGCGCTGGATAAAAGGGTCGGCCCGTTGCAGCAGCAGCGGATTTTGCGGCAAAGTAACAGCGCCAGTTGCCGGCAGCGTCAGCAGACATGCCAAAGTAAACACAGTGAAACGCATCGGTGGAACTCCTGTGGTCGTTGCTCTTGTGAGCAGCAGATCTATTCTGTACTATTAATATTGTATTACTTATTAACAAGAATCAATCTGGCAGGAGCAGCAAAAATGCAATTTCGGGCCCCTCTGACATTAAAGACAGCATTCAAGACCACACCGAAGATCACACTGGCAGCCATCGCGCTGTTATTGTGCAGCGTACAGACTCAAGCCAAACAACTGGAAGTGCACGACCCGGTACTGGCCAAAGCCGGTGGCAAGTATTATGTGTTCAGTACCGGCCCCGGCATCACCATTTATCAATCCGGAGATCTACACAACTGGCAACCGGCCGGCCGGGTCTTTGCCACAGAGCCAACCTGGGCCAAAAGCATAGCGCCGAGCTTTGACGGCCATTTGTGGGCGCCGGATATCTTTGAGAAAGACGGTACTTTTTATCTGTATTATTCAGTGTCGGCTTTTGGCAAAAACACTTCGGCCATTGGCGTGGCCACCAATAAAACGCTGGACCCGACCGCGAAAAACTACCAATGGCAGGATCAGGGCATAGTGCTGCAATCGGTGCCGGAGCGCGACCACTGGAATGCGATTGACCCGGCGATTATCCGCGATGAACAAGGCGATCACTGGATGAGTTTTGGCTCTTTTTGGGAAGGGCTGAAACTGGTCAAACTGGACAACAGCCTGACCCGCCTCGCCGAGCCGCAGCAGTGGCATAGTATCGCCAAACGACCACGCAACCCGGCGCTGCCGGACGGCGAGCCGGGCGATGGCGCTATTGAAGCGCCTTATATCTTCCACAAAAATGGCTTTTATTATTTGTTTGTGTCCTTTGACAAATGTTGTCGCGGCAAAGACAGCGATTACAAAATCATGGTTGGACGCAGTAAAAGCGTGACCGGGCCTTATGTCGACAAGGCCGGCAAGCCGATGCTGCAAGGCGGTGGTACCTTGGTGTTGCAGGGTGATAAAGATTGGGTGGCGCTGGGCCATAACGCGGCGTACAGCATTGATGGCAAAGACTATCTGGTGTTTCATGCTTATGAGACCGCAGACAAAGCGCTGCAAAAACTCAAAGTGCTACCGATGCAATGGCAGGACGGCTGGCCTGTGGTGGAGCAACAAGCGCTGAATCAATACCGTACCACGCTCATCAACAAATAAATCTCTGGTTTATCTTCACCTGCGGGCTGCCAGAAGACAGCGGCAGCCCGTCAGTTTCAGGGCTTTAACAGCCTGATACCATAAATACCACCAGCGACAGAGCCGGCTTTGGCGACAAACTTCAGCTGATGGCGGCCGTTCTGGCTTTGCTGCACCAAGGTTTGCGGGATAGCGTAATCGACGCTGTAAATACCGGCCTCAGGCTTTGCTTCTAACACCACATCCGTCAGCAACTGACCGTTCAGTAACACCGAAAACTGCCGGCCAGCATCGCCACTGAAATACTCCAGCCGCAGCACGTTGGCTTGCTGATGGGCATCGCTCAGCTGATAACTGAACCAGCTGTGGCTGTCGCGCCAGTGCCGGCCGTTATTGTTGCCACTTTGACTGGTCTCGCCCTGATACTGATGCTCCACTTCCGGTTGCTGCTGGCCAGGCTGGATCTGGTCCAGCGTGCGGGCCGTCAACAAGGCTTCCGCCTCAGCCCGCGCTGTTGCAGCCTTCACAAAAGCCGGATAGGCCGCTGTGGCCACTTGCTGCAAATAAATCTGATAACGCTGGTCGTGCACGCGGAAAAATGGCACCAGCTGTGCCACTGGCTGTTGCTGCCAGATCTGTGGCCGCGCCGCCTGAAGACCTGGTGCGGCAAAAGCCAATGGCCCCGGCAGGCGCTGTAACTGCGCTAAAAAGGCCTGCGGCTCCCCCACCAACAGCGGCGCTGCGCCCTCCGGACACAAAGCGCCGGCAGCAATATGCCCCATCCGGCTGTCATCGGCGACAAACTTCAATTGCTCGCCTTTTAACGGCGGCAGGGGCTGCGCCAGCGCCACCGGGCCATATAACACGGCATAATTTGAAGCCACATTAGAAGCCGCAGCCTTGCGGTCGTTCGCTCGCTGCCCCGGTAACTGCTCAAGCCGCAGCTGCGGGTCCAGGTTGAAACTCAGTACATCACCGGCCTGCAGCGCCAATGCTGCGCTGACATAACCGGGCCTGAGATCCTGGGTTTGCACCGCCTGACCGTTTAACAACAGCTGTAACGGCGCGCCTTGCCAGGCTGGCCGGCGAATGCTGATGCGTTGTAGTTTGCCGGTAGCCGGCGCCTGCAACACGGTCAGCCGAACGCTGTTGTCATCGGGAAATTCTGTTGTAAGCGCCAGCTGCAGCCCTTGCTCCGGCCAGAGCAGCGTCGATGGGATAAACAGGTTCAGCAGCAATTCGCCGCCGGCGTGGGCGTAAATCAGCTCGTTATATTTGCTGTGATTTTCCAGCCCGGAGCCAACGCAACACCACATCGACTGGTCGTGCGCCGAATACATCCGGTAATGCCCGGGCCGCAGCGGCGTGAAATACACCAGACCGCCGTGCTGCGGATGTTGTGACGACAAAATATGGTTGTAGCTGGCCCGCTCATAGAAGTTTAAATACCGCGTGTCACCGCTTTGCAGATACAACAGCTTCGCCAGCTTTAACATATTGTAGGTATTACAGGTTTCCGGCCCTTCAACGTCTTCCAGCATCGGGCGGAAATCGTCCGCCTGATGGAAATGCTCGCGCACGCTGTTGCCACCAATGACTACAGAGCGGCGTTCGGTCACTGTCTGATAAAAAAACTGCGCTGCCTGCTGCCAGTCCGGCAAACCGGCACTGGCCCCGACCCGCCAAAAACCAATGACTTTGGGAATTTGCGTGTTGGCATGCAGACCGCTGAGTCTGTCTTGCTGCTGCAACAGTGGCATTAATAAACTTTGCTGCGAATAACGTTTTGCCAGCTCTAAATACGCAGGCTCGCCGCTGATCGCCGCTAAATCAGTTAAAGATTCATTGAGGCCACCATGCTCGCTAACCAATAACTGCTGGATTTGCGCGTCACTGAGTCCGGCATTGAGCTGTAAAAACCACTGCCCCAAGTTCAGCAGCAAAGTTTTGGCCTGCGGTTTGTGTGTCAGCAGCCAGACATCGGTCAAACCAGCGAAGGTTTTATGCAGGTTATATAAAGGCACCCAGCGCTGATTCAGGCTGAATAACTCGCTGTTGATTTGACCTGCCCGTATTTGTTGCCACAGCTGACGCCCAGCCGGAATACCACCGAGATAACCGGCATCTGGCCCGTTGCCATACGCCTGCTGCACTTTGGTTAAGCGTTGCAGCAACGTATCCAGTCGGGAATTGAGTTCGCTGTCGCCGGTTGCGGCCACCGCCAGCGCCAAAGCCGACAAATAGTGCCCGCCGATATGGCCATCCAGCCCACTGCTTTCCCAGTTGCCATAAGCCGCGGCCCTAGGCGTTAAACCGGCTTCACGCTCAAAAGGGGCTAGCAGCCGGTTGCTGTCAAAATCACGCAGATATTGCAGATTGGTCTGCTGCGCCTGATAAAAAGGCCCGGCGGTTAAGCGCACCTGCGTCAGTGCAAAGGGCTGCACTGCCACGGTTTCAGCTGCCACAGTCAGCGACCACGCGCTGCCCAAAAGCAGCGCGGCACAGAATTTTATCAGGCGCATCTTAGTTCCTGCTGGAGACAAAAAAGCTGACTTATGGCTGTCCAGGTTTCCCAAAGAGCGGCATGCCGTTGTTATCCCATTGGATAGTTTTCACAAAGGTATGCCGGTCCGGATTCCACAGCGGATCCCCTTCAATTTCAGTGTATTGCCGGCAGTGGTACACCAGCACATCAGTGCCATCGGCAGTAGTGGTAAAGCTGTTATGACCAGGGCCAAACATCTTCACACTGGCGTCGGTCTGAAACACTGGTTGCGGTGATTTCTGCCAGCTGGCCGGGTCCAGCACATCGGCGTTTTCGTCGGCCCACAGCAGCCCCATGCAGTAGTTTTCGTCGGTGGCACTGGCGGAATAGCTGATAAAAATTTTGCCATGGCCTTTAAGCACAGCCGGGCCTTCGTTGACCCAAAAGCCACGAATTTCCCAGTCCAGTTCCGGCTTGGTCAGTAGTACCGGCGTGC
Source organism: uncultured Chromatiaceae bacterium (assembly GCA_937978655.1). Classification (GTDB taxonomy): domain Bacteria; phylum Pseudomonadota; class Gammaproteobacteria; order Enterobacterales; family Alteromonadaceae; genus Pararheinheimera. The sequence continues at coordinate 20,219 of CALJUX010000061.1, read as the reverse complement.
CTTTGATGGCAACCGGCGAAGCCATTTCGGCGATATACAAATTCGAGTTACCGGTGATGCCAGGGCCCTTTTGCGCCCACAGATAATAGAGTTTGCCCTGATGGTAAAAAGTGGTGGCATCCAGGCAAAAAGTATCGATGCCAGTGTCGATTTGACCAACAAATTGCCAGTCGGCGGTCAGCGCATTGTCGCCTGAACCTTTAATCACATACATGCGATGCTGAAACAAATTGTCTTTAATGGCCCGGCTTGGCGCTGCGGCAAAATAGACATACCAGGCGCCCTGATGAAAATGAATTTCCGGCGCCCAAATCAGCTCAGAATAAGCGCCTTCTGCCGGTTTGCGCCACACCATCACGGCCTCAGCGCTGGCCAAATCCTCCAGCTGCCGGGCACGGCGCAGTTCAATGCCATCATAAGCCGGCACTGAAGCGGTGAAATAATAAAAACCATCCGTATGCCGGTAAATAAAAGGGTCGGCACGTTGCGGGATTAACGGCACGTTGCTGTTCATCGGCGAAAAATCAGGCATGACTCGGAGTTCCTTTTGGTACTGCGGTGGAAGATGCGGTGACAGCTTGCGGCGCCACAAGCGTCACTTGTAATTCGGTTAAGATCTCGCGGTAAGCGGCGTCGGTGATGTGGTAGCGCTGCATCAGCATACCGACCGCATAATGAAAGGCGCCGGGGATCAATGTCAGCATCAGTGCGATGCCGGTCAGCGCCAGCTCACTTTGCGCCACGTCCGGCTGATAACCAAAACCAGCCAATAACCAGCCAACTACAGCGCCAGCCACGCCCATGCCGGCTTTCTGACAAAACGAAATGCCACCAAACGACAACCCGGCCACACGCTGCCCGGTTTTGTGTTCGCCGTAATCGACCGCTTCGGCAATGGCTGACCAGAACACCGGCGCATGTAAATCGACGACAAAAGAAATCAGGAAAAACAGCACAAAAGCCAACGCCACATCGCCGGGGCCAACGACGGCAAACATCAGCACACTTAAAGCACCCACCGCCATCTGGCTGTATTTAAACAGTTTTACTTTGCAATACACTTTGGTGATCCAGGTCGACGCCACCATCGACAAAATCGCTGCGCCAACGCCGGTGGATAAAAACAACGACTGCATCGTCGTGTCGCCGCCGAGATAATATTTGGCGTAATACAAAGCGACGGAGCCACGCACCACATAACCGACAGTGCCAAGCACACAGACACCACACAGCACCAGCCACTGGTCGTTTTTCAGCAACAACGCAAACTGCTGGCGCAGCGGTTGTTTGTCGACCTGATGCTCCAGCCGCTCTGTGGTGGTGAAAAAACAAAACAGGAAAAATATCACCGCCAGCACCGCCATCAGGCCCATCGCCGCCTGATAACCGGCCGCTTTGTCACCTTGCCAATAGTCAGCACCCGCCAGTATCGGCACAATAATAGTGACCAGAAAAGCGGCGATTTTGGCGAAAAACAAGCGATAACCATTGGCTGACAAGCGCTCTTTCGGGTCGTCGGTTAACACACCAATCAGTGAAATGTAGGGAATAGTCACGGCGGTAAACATCAGCGTGACAAAAATGTAAGTGCTGTAGGCCCACACCAGTTTGGCGTTGTAATCCAGGTCCGGCGTGCTGAAAGTCAAAAATACCGAGATGCCAAAAGGCACGGCAAATACCAGTAAATACGGCCGGTAGCGGCCCCAACGGCTGTTGAATTTGTCGGTGATCATGCCCATCAGCGGATCTGTGATGGCATCGAGCACACGCACTACCAATAACATCAGCGCCATGTCCGCAGGCTGCATGCCGTACACGTCGGTATAAAAGAAAGTGATGATCAGCATCATCGCCGAGATCACCACATTGACCGCCATGTCGCCGGCGCCAAAGCCAATTTTTTCCAGCTGCGATAATTTATATCCGCTCATCACGCCGTTCTCCCCTGTCTGACGGGCGCTGCTGTTGGCAAGCAACCCGGGTTACTGCAGTTGGCAGATCTGGCTGCCTTATCATTGTTCGTTCAAGATAATATTGTAGGATAATTGCTGCAACCACTAAGTCGGCCCGACGGCTAAAAAAAGCCCCGCTTGGGCGGGGCTCAAACCAGGAACGTCTTAAAGGTCTAACTCACAGGTCTACAGCTACATCAAATACAGTTACATCGAATAACGCACACCCAGCGCAAAGGTGCGGCTGTACAACGCAGTGCCGAAGTTATTGGTGGTGGCATTGCTGCCGTAATAACTCTGGTACAGCTCGTTGGTCAGGTTGGTGCCGTCCAACGTCACTTCGATATTGTCATTGATGCGATAGCTCAGCTGGAAATCCATGCTGGCTTCAGCCCGGCGCCGCATTTCCAGCGGGTTAGCAAACAGGGCCGCTTCATAGTTGGCGAGGAAATCGTCACGCCATGAATAGGACAAGCGCATGCCTAATTTGTCTTTGTCATAGGCCAGCACCACGCTGTACGACGAATCCGACACGCCAAACACATCAGTATCTTTATAACCAGTGATGTCACCCGCCGAGTTGGTATCCGGTGTAGTCTGTGACGATGACAGGCGGGTATAGCTGGCCTGGACGCCAAAACCATCCAGCAGCTGCGGCAGATTTTCCGGGAACCAGACCAGGCCCAGTTCAGCACCTGAAAGTTCACCGTTTGACGCGTTATACGGCTGGGTCAGAATAAACTTGTACGGCGTTGGGTCTGTCGCCGACTTGTCATGCGTCACAGCACGGCGGAAACCGACAACAAAACCTTCGACATCACGGCGGAACAGCGTGCCGTATAACGAGCTGGATTTAGCGAAATACCATTCCAGTGACAAGTCATAGTTTTTCGACTCGGTTGGTTTCAGGTCCGGATTACCGCCACCGGCGGTGCCGTAGCCGATGCCGGTCACGTCTTCGTTATAAATAATCAGCGGGTTTAAATCGCCAAACGACGGATAACGCAGCGTTTCGGTGTAAGCAAAGCGCGCCTGTAAATCCTCGGTCAGTTCATAACGTGCGGTCAGACTTGGCAACACAGCGCGGGTTTTGCTGTCACCAGCCGTCACTGGTTGTGGCACGCCCGGCGCCGTTTCCTGATAGAACATTGAGTCAGTATCAATACCGGTGTAACGGAAACCGACTTCACCGTCCAGCGTGCGGCCAGCCAGCTCAGTTTCGTATTTACCCTGCAAATACACTGACAAAGTGGTTGAATCGATATCAAAAGAGCGGTTCATGCCCAGTTTGGTCATGCCATAAATTCCGCGGTATTTGTCGGCGTTGCCACGGATCTCATGGCCATTCGCCACAGTCCAGCTACTCGGCACATTGGCTTCACCATCCATAAAACCAATGTTGGTGTAGGCCAGGCCTTCCAGCGACGCCACATTCAGGCCACCGCCACAGCAGCGGTCCTGCCGGCTGAAGGCGGTCTCAGCACCACGTTTGTCGTAGCGCACACCAGTATCGATACGGGTAAAGAAACCGCTGCGGCTGTAAGTTAAATCTGAAGTGAAAGTGACCGCATCGCCCTGATCGCTGTTGGCGTTATCGTACATGCCATCAATCAGGTAAGACGCCGGATTGACCATATCCGCTTCGTTTAACGCCGCCGTCGCCGGGTCATCGGCAAAGTTAAAACCTGGCACGCCACCGTGTTCGTTAAAATCGACATTGAGCTTGTAAGTGGCGCCCGGCCGGATAAAGCGCATCGCGAAGAAGTCGCTGTCGTATTGGCTGTCCTGATACACCACTTCTGATTTTAACGTCAGATCTTCATTCAGCTGCCAGGTGCCGCCTAAGGCGTAGAGGTAACTGTCGGTTTTACCGGTGGTTAAGTCGCCACTGGTAAAGACCCACGGATGCAGCACAGAACGGGATTTCACAATGTTGGTGCCCGGATGCAGCACGACGTTACCGGCTGCCGCCGCTTGTGCTGGTGTCATACCGGCATAATCACCCCACCAGTCGGCGAAGGAGAAAAATAAGCTGTTAAAGCCTTCGTTGCGATAACCATTGTAGAAAGTCTCAAACACATATTCTGAGTTTTCATCCGGCGCAAACTGCAACGACAGGTTGGCTGCCGGACGCTCGCGCTCACCGTTGTAATCGCTCTGGAAAATTGCATCACGGCCCAGCATATAAGGTGTGGCTTTGCCATTGATGTTAAAAGTTGAACCGGCGGCTGAAGGTAAACCTTCCAATAAGCCGGCCTGCCAAATTGGGTCTTCGCTGACGCCACCGCGATTTGGCCACACCCGCTCAAACGGCGTGAATGGAGCTGTGGTGCTTTCGGTCATAAAAGGCACCATAGCACCGGCAGTGACACTCTGGTCGCGGTAACGCAAACGGGAATAGGATAAGTTAACCAAAGCACCAACCTGGCCGGCGCTGGTCGCCCATTGATTCGACGCTAAAGCACTGATAGTCGGGTTAGTTTCTTCATTTTGTTCGGTATAAATACCGCGGCCGGCGACGATAAATTTCGAGCCTTCAAAATCAAAGGGGCGCTGGGTTTTCACGTCAATCTGACCGGCGATGCCACTTTCAATCTGGCTGGCAGAGCGGGTTTTATACACATCGACCTGTTTTAATAAACTGGCCGGAATGTCCTGTAAGGCAACGGCGGTACCGGCAGCAGTGAAAATATTGCGGCCGTTGACGGTGGTGGTGATGTCACTTAAACCACGGATAGAGACGCCGGACACTTCGCCGGAGCCGCGGTTGGTAACCTGCACGCCAGTCACGCGCTGCAGCGACTCGACAACGTTATTGTCCGGAAATTTGCCGATATCTTCGGCGACAATGACATCAACAATCTGCTCTTCTAAACGTTTGACGCTTAAAGCCTTATTCAGACTGCTGCGGATGCCTTTGACCTGAATCACTTCAATATCTTCAGCGCTGGTTTTTTGGTCTTTGGTATTTGCGGTTTCCTGTGCCTGTACTGCCTGGCCAAAAAGCACCAAAAGTACTGCACTGGACAAGTGGCTTCGCTTGAACATGGGTCGTCTTCTCCCGTCGTGTTGTGTGTGTGCCGCTCAAGTCCTGTACTGCGCGAACTTTTTCCGGCTTATTGTTTTGTCCATTTGCAGCTTTTACAGCACAGATATCACTGCAAAAGCTACACTGTCAACTTATTGTAGTTTTATAATACTATTGTATGATTATTTAGCTGTCAACAAGAGTTCCTGCTTCACTACACTTTTATTTTTTGATTTAAATCAGTTGTTTACGAATAAATAGCCAAAAAGATCCGCCTTAGCGGATCCCTTCGCTGCTCATGATCACGCGTTTCAGCGTGCCGTCTGGCTGGTAGTACAAGGGGTCTATCGCCACTGAGCGGCGAAAACGCCCACCGCTCTGCCGGCCTTCCGCCGGTGGTACGGCGCCGTTGTGGTAGATAAAGTAGGATTTACCCTGAAATTCGATGATCGACTGATGGTTGGTTTCTGAATTTCCGGCAATTTCATTCAAAATGCCCTGATATTGCCAAGGGCCATGAATACTGCGGCTGGTGGCATAACAAATCTTTTCCGGAAAGCCGCAGGCATAAGACAAATAATAGGTATCGCCTTTGCTGTGCACCCAGGCCGCTTCAGTAAAGTCTTTTAAATCAATGGTTTTTATTTCACCATCCAGTTCCGTCATGTTGGCTTTGAGCTTGACGTACTTCGGCACTACATTGCCAAAAAACAGATAAGCCTGGCCGTCTTTGTCGATAAACACCGCCGGATCTATATCGTCCCAGTCGTTTTTGGTCTGAGTGGTCATGTCGTTGGTGACCAGCGCTTTACCGATGGCGTCTTTAAAAGGCCCAAGCGGGCTGTCGGCTACTGCGACGCCAATCGCAAAACCCGGTTTGTCGTCTTTATGCCGCACTGTGGTGTAAAAATAGAACTTGCCGTTGCGTGCAATCGCATGTGCCGCCCAGGCATCGCCTTTGGCCCATTTGAAGTCAGTCGCTTTGAGCACAGGCCCATGCCGCTGCCAGGTTTTCATATCTTTGGAGCTGAATAACAGCCAGTCATGCATGACAAAAAAACCATTGTTATCAGGTGCTTCGTCATGCCCGGTGTAAAGATACACCGTATCGCCATGCACCAGAGCGGCCGGATCTGCGGTCAGCACATCGTCAAACAGCGGATTTTTCGCCAGCGCCGGTACTGTCCATAACGCAGCAGCACAGCAAACTGCCAACGCCTTTTTGCTCAATTTACCCATCTTTACTCCTTCAAAGCGTCTGACCGTCAGGGCTGCCGTTACAGTGGCAGCTCGACGGTCATATTGTACTATTTTAAACTAATGAGGTAGCCGTTATGGCACCATGCTTTGCTGATACAGCTGCAATACATCTTCGGCGCTGATGGCTTCGCCATAAATCTGTACTTCATCCAGCATGCCTTTAAACGGCGTGTCCCAGAAGTTGACTCCAAGGCCAAAGCCTTTGGTGCCGCTGCCGCCAAACACATTGGGGAAGTTGCTGCCGCTAAATACCACCTGACCGTTCAGGTAGATTTTCACCACGCCGCCACTGACCACAAACACCAGCTGCGACCAGCTGTTCAGCGGCACCCGCTGGCCAATGCCGGCGTCGTACCAGGCAGTGCCTGACCACAACATGGTATTTTCACCCACCCCGCCATGACCGCGCGGCACCAGACTGATCCAGCTGCTTAAGCTGGCATAACCAAAAAACGCCGTGCTGTAATTGGTGAGCTGGGCTGGATTGAGCCAGAGTGCCACGCTGTAGCTATGGTCGGTGATGAGGTTATCCGGTAAACGCACACCAGCGCTGCCATTCAGTACCAACGCCTGACCTTTCACGCCGGCCTGATAACTCAACACTCCACCGCCCTGGTCCAACTTAGCCCCGGTGCTGCTGCCGGCATTAAAACGGCCAGTGGCATCGGCCAGATTACTCTGGTCAAAACTGAAGTTGGCTAAAGGCGTTGGCGGTGCCAACGATCGTACGGTCACAACAAAATCACGTTGTTGCTGCTGGCCATTTAAGGTCACAGTGGCGGTTAAGGTCACCTGCCGATCTGGTTCACTCAGGCCAGGCCGGGTGACTTTACCGGTCAAATCAATAGTGCTGAGATCCGAGGATTGCCACTGCAGCACGCTGGCAAAAGCGCCGCTGCGTGGCAGCGTTAAATCGCTGCGTACTGCAGAAATATCCCCTAAATTCAGATTGTTAACCGCAATTTGCAACAGCTGCGCATCTTGCAGCCGGTCGACATCCAGCGCTTTAATCTCTGCGGCTGACAATGCAGTTTCATACACTGCCAGCTCATCGATAGCGCCATTAAACGGCGTGTCCCAGTAGTTCACGCCAAGCGCAAACACTGCTTGTACTGTGCTGAATAAATCGCGGAAATTACTGCCGCTAAATTTCTGTACACCGTTGATATACAAGCTGAGCTGGCCTTGTTGCACACTAAAAGCCACATGCGTCCACTGATTGACCGGGATTTGCAAACCGGCGCTGCCGTCAAACCAGACCTGGCTGCCACTCCACAGCATGGTGTTTTGATCCCAGCTGCGTGGCACCAGACTTAACCAGTTATCCGGATTGGCGGCGGCAAAAAACGCCGGCGTGAACTGGGTTAACACTGCGGGATTCAGCCACATTGACACGGTATAAGTGTGGCTGTTGATGAGGCCATCCGGTAAGCGCACACCGTTCTGACCACTCAGCTGCAGCGCTTGGCCGGCTTTGCCCGTGGTGAAACTGACAATACCAGTGCTGTCCGGTCTGTTGCCGGTCGCACGGCCTTGACCGAATAAACCCGTGCTGTCGGTCAGGTTCTGCTCAAAGCGATACAACGCGGTACGGTTGTAGGCTTTGCGGGCTTTGACTTTGATACTAAAGGTTTTTTGCTGCGTGACACCTTGTAACGTCACTGTCGCCGTCAGTTCCACTGTGGCATCCGCGTTGCCGGCCGCCGGTGGCTCGACTTTACCGTTTGCGGCAATCACCGCTGGTAATGACGAACTCCACTGAATAGTTGCGCCTTGAGCGCCACGGCCGGCCAACGGCAAGTCAGTGACAGTTTCAGCGGGCAAGCTCAGGCTATTCAGCGTTTGTTGCACCAGATCTGCTGCGCTTAACACTGGCAACCGGCTGCCCCACACCGCTTCGCCTTTGCCGGATAACGCGGTAAACGTGGGCACCAGCTGGGTGGTGTTGTCGTTATATTGCCAGGAGCGTACGCCGTTAAAGCTACCCATGCCCGTGATATTCAGCGTGATTTGTTGTTTGTCGCCAAGCAAATAACTGCCACTGACATCACCACTGATACTGCCGTCGGCGTTTAAGGTCAGATAGACCGAGCGGTGTGGCGTGCGGTTAATATCTTTGCCGTGGTTGATAAACTGATAAGTGCCGAGCACATCGGTTTTATCCACCAGATTTGCCCCTTGCACCGGCGCGTAGCGATGTGGCGCCGCCACCAGCCAGCCGTCGCTATTCACAAACAGCTGATGCACACGAATTTCATGGCCTTCGCCTTTATCCGGGAAGCGGGTATGAAAGATGACAAAATGTTGTTTGGTCGTCGCGTCGTAATACGCCGAGTTATGGCCAGGCGCCATATAACCATGGTCCGTCCCCGGGTCGCCCGGATTGTGCTCAAACAGATGGCCGCCCATTAACTTCACACCAAAAGGTGCGATCGACGACCAGCCACCAGACGCGCCCAGCATATTGCGGCCTTCAGCATCCAGAAACGGCCCTTGTGGCGTGCGGGCGCGGGCGATGCGCATGTTGTAGCCATCGTTCTGGGCAAAACCGCCAAACGAAGTGAACAGGTAGTAGTAGTCGGACTCCGGGCTATAGAACATAAATGGCCCTTCGATGGCGCTGTAATAACCGCCCATGATCTTAGTGCCATAACCCTGGCCAGGCAGCGCGAAACCGGTTTGCGGGTTCAGTTCCAGCACAAAAATACCGCCGGAGTAAGAGCCGTACACCATCCAGAGCCGGCCGGTTTTATCAAAAAATACATCCGGATCTATCGCATTCGGATGGATATTACCGTTGTAGACATTGCCGTCCACACCGGGGTTTTCGCTGCCGCGGTGGCCGCTTTTCAGCATCAGCCCCAGATTGCGGTACGGCCCTTCGATATTCTCAGACACTGCCACACCTAAATAAGAGCGTGACGAATCACATTCGCCATTTTCCGGCGACGCGCAGTGGTTGTAGTAAAAGTAATATTTGCCGTCGGCGAGCTGGATCACATCAGAGGCCCAGGAGCCAACATGACCACCCGACCAGGCGATGCCTTCGGCCGCTTCGGTCTGATAAGTGGCGAACAGTGGATTGGCATTATTGACGCCCTCTGCCACCAGTTGCCAGTTCATCAGGTCGGTACTTTTCGCTACCGCCAGATGGGAGCCAAATACATAAAACCGGCCATCGGTTAAATGGATCACTGAAGGGTCATGTACAGTGGCATTTTGATAAGACACCGGGGTTTGCAAGGTCGGGTCCGGCAGATTGTTGTCTGACAACTGCTGGAACACAGCAGCGCTGTAGCTGAAAGCACCGCGGCTGTTAGCAAAATACACCCGCACTGGCGTGCTGAGCGAGGCCACATCAAAATAAGGCCGGCCGGCACTGTCGGTGCCGTGCGCATTGGTCACCGCATAAGTGCTGGCCATAATCACCAGCCGCAGCGGCTGTTCAGTGGTTGGTGCCGGTGCCTGCAGAATTTTATTGTCGGTGTAATAGCCGACGTTCCGCACCGTGACCCGCGCCCCCTGCTGCACGGTCGCGCCGGTCAGCTGTTGCCACTCGGCAGCCACAGCGCTGCACCACAGCGTCGGAGCGACACAGAGCAGCAGCAATGAAAACAAATGTTTAGCCATGATGCTGCGCTCCTGTGGCGGCGCGACCTGTACCAGCGCGTGGCAACAGCAACAAACCGGCGCACAATAACAACAGACTGGCTGGTGCCGGCACATCACGGCTTTCTAACTGGAACTGACTCAAGGTCAGGCTGTCGCCAAGCACAAAGTCATTGTCCTGCAAGCCAAATTCCAGCGTCAGCTTGCGGCCAATCCAGCTGGTCAGGTTAAAACGGCCACCGGCGGATAAATCCAGCACATCGTTTGTGTCTAAATCACGCAGCTGGGCAAAATAAAAATCATCGCTGCTGCTCAGTAGCGCGGTCAGATTAAACTGCAGCCACAAGGCTTTACCGGCACCGACAGCGTCCAGCTGCAGATCCTGATACATCAGCAGGCTCCACAGCTCGCGCTCTGCCTGTAGCGCCGTAGTCAGCGTCACGCTGCTGCCGGCCAGGCTAAACGCTGCCGGATAAGTACCAAACAGGTCGCCGCTGTCAGTGGCCGAGTCACCACTTTGCGGATCAGTCCAGCTCACTGTCGCTTGCCAATGTTGATAACCCTGACTGAAATCTGGGTTGAGCAGGCCCGCCTGTGCCATGCCGGAACATCCGAGCAAAACTGGCAACAGACACTGCCGAAGTGTCTTCTTCATCGTCTTCTCCTGTTACGCCACCGATCAGGCGGTGGCCTTGTTGTCAGCCTGCAGCAGCAGGCTTGCTCCTCTGCCTGTGACGGATCACAGACGTGAAAACTGCGGGTCTGAAGTCACGGGGCCACACAGCATTGCCTGACGCATAACGACGGGCAGAGGAATACAAGGCCGGAGGACGTCAGTGCGGGCGTTCAAACGCCCTTAAATGCAATATTGTAATACAATATTAATAAACCATAAGGCAGGTGACTGTAAAGAGCGTAAATCGGGAAATTTTGCGGTTAAAGCGGTGGGTGTGCCAGGGATCACGACATGGACCGTATGGCGATGCGTGACATTCAATCGGTGGATGTCCTGGGAATGGGAGATTGACCGTACGGCGTGTGACGCCCAGCGCGCGTTGCTTACCGTACCTACGTTCCTAACACACACGTAGGTACGGCAAGCGCAGCGCCGCCGTACATTGGCGAGACAAATGGAGACTGACGCACTCCACCGGCTCACGCTTTTTTGGGGTTATTTCACCGCCCGCAAATGGAAAATCTGACAAACACTGCCATTGGCCGGCGCTTGCGCCAGGGCGGTGCCATCCGCCAGGCCACAATGCGCCAGATCTACTACTTGTTTGCTGTAACTGTTGGTCAGCACCATACCACCGCCGGGCTGTGGCGTCAGTTGCCAGCGCGCCGTTTTGGCGTCACAGCTGCCGGGCGAAAGCAAAGCGCCCGGCACAATTGCATCATCGTTAACCGCCAGACAGGCATCTGCTTGTCGGGTTGATTTCAGCAAAATACTGCCATCAACCACAGCACTGCCTTTCAGTGGTGGCGCCTGCACCGCCTGCCATTGCTGACAAACATCGTCGCGCCAGCCTTGTTGTGTGACTGCGGTTTTTGCGTCACAACCGGCGCTCAGCACTTTACCGGATTGTTGGCTGACCAGCGCAAAAGTGCCTTGTGGCACCAGCTGCCAGGGGCCACAAGCCGCTTTGCCGTTACCACAATTCAGTGGCTGATTGCCCGCCAGATTCGATACTGTCAGCCAACCGTCGCCCGCAGCGTTCAGTTGCCACTGCTGACTGCTTTCGTCGCGCCACGGCCGCAGCTTTTCAGCACCCAGCACTTGCCCGGAACCTTGTTCCAACAAACGCACAGCGTTAATCGCCATTGCATCCGGTTGCCAGCGGCTGGCCTTCGCACAGGCACTCAGCTGTGGCTGGCCGTTTTTGTCTACTGCCAAACACTGGCCTGAGTTTTTGTCGCGCAGCTGATACGACAGTCCCTGCACTTTGCCAATGCGCGGGCCTTGCTCACCAGACGGCCGTGCCACCTGCACACCGGGCGCCAGCGGCTCACCAAATACCGGCAAGCCTGCGCTGTCAAAACTGAATTTTTGCGCCCGCAGCGAACGCGTCGCGCCGCAGCCCTGGCTGGCTTTGTCATTGCCATGGTAAATCAGCCAATACTCTTTGCCATCCGGCGATTTAAAAAAGCCGTTGTGGCCGGGGCCAAACACTTGCTCTGTGCGGCTAAACACCGGCTTGTCGTGTTTTTTCCAATGGGCGGGATTGAGCGCATCATCGCCAACCAGCTCCATCAGCCCAAGTTTGTAATCCGGCGTGTCGCAGAAACTGGCGGAGTAAGTGACAAAAGTACGGCCCTGATACTGCAGCGCTGCCGCGCCTTCGGTGACTTTGCGGCCACTGGTTTCCCAGTCAAGCACAGGCCGGGTTAATACCTGATGTGGTTTTCCCGGCGTTAAAGTCCAGGGATTGTCCATCTGTGCAATCAGATTGAGCTGCTCGTCGCCCTGCCACTGTGAATACAGCAGGTACAGCTTGCCATTGTGTTGCAGATAACTGCCGTCAATATTCCAGCTGTCCGGCATCATCGCGGCTTTGTATTGATAAGGCCCCATCGGGTCGTCGCCGGCACTTTCCAGCACGTTCAGATGCTGGTGATCTAAAGTGCCATCCTGACCTGCGGTATACATCAGATACCAGCGGTAACCGTTCGGGCCTTTTAAACGATGAAACTCAAAAGCCCAGAAGTTACAACAACGTTTAGGGTCGGCATCCGACCAGACATACACCGGCGTTGCCGTGGCAAGACCTGCCAGCGTTGGCGACTTGCGCATCACCAGTTGCGAGGTCCAGGTGGTGGTGGTCAGATAATAATTGCCGTCAAAATATTCCAGCCAGGGGTCGGCGCCGTTTTCATACAATGGGTTGGTAAAAGCGCCCTGTGCTGCTGGCGCCGGTTTTTGCCCTGCAGGCGGCATTGCAGTATTCGCCAATACTGGCAAACTCAGCAGCGTGGCCAAAGCGCCGGCCATCAGCCTGTTGTTGCGCAGTTTGTTCATCAGTTATTCCTTCCCTGGCTGCGTGCTGAAGCGGTACACAATCCGGCCTTGATATTGCTGGCCCGGCTCTAACACTGTCGAGGCAAAACCCGGCTGGTTTGGCGCATCAGGGAAATGCTGCGGCTCTAAACAAAAACCACTGCGATGGCCATAAGTCTGGCCTTTGCCTTTGAGCGTGCCATCGAGGAAATTGCCGGAATAAAACTGCACGGCGATGTCATCCGTCAGCACTTCCAGCACGCGGCCACTACCCGGCTCCAGCACCCGCCCCGCCAGCACCAGCGTTTTATCTGGCGTGGTTTTTAACACAAAGTTATGGTCATAACCCAGGCCTAATTTCAGCTGGGCATCGTCTGCTGCGATATCGCGGCCGATGGCTTTGGCTGTACGAAAATCAAAAGGCGTGCCTGCCACATCCTGCAGCGCGCCGGTTGGGATTAAGCCAGCGCCGACCGGTGTGATTTGCGCTGCCGGAATGGTCAGTTCGTGGCTCAGAATATCGCCGCCGCCAGCCAGGTTAAAATAACTGTGCTGCGTCAGATTCACCACCGTGGTTTTGTCGGTGGTGGCCTGGAAAGTCATCTGCAGTTCGTTGCTGTTGGTCAGCAAATAAGTCACTTCTACCTTGAGATTGCCCGGATAACCCTGATCGCCATCCGGACTTAACAGGCTCAACACCAGGCCGACACCGTCTTGCTGCTGAACAGTTTTGGCTTGCCAGAGCTTTTTATCAAAACCCTGTACCCCGCCGTGCAAATGGTTGGCGCCGTCGTTCGTGTCGAGCTGATAGCTGGTGCCGTTTAAGGCAAATTTGCCGCCGGCGATGCGATTACCATAACGGCCGATAATGGCACCAAAATACGGGTTGTTGTCGACATACTGCGGCAGATTGTCGTAGCCCAGCACAATATCAGCGCCCTGACCTTTGGCATCCGGCGTCACCAGCCGCGTGATAATGCCGCCGTAGTTAGTCACATCCAGTTCGATGCCGTTAGCATTTTTTAAGGTGTATAACTGCACTTCGCGACCGTCGGCTAACTGACCGAATGACTTTTGCGTAACGACGGGGATCATGGCTGTGCTTTCCTGCTGAGGCTGAGAGGATTGAGAGGACTGCGCGGTGATGGCTGCAGTCCCGCTTGCTGGCTGAGCTGGCGCGGGAGCCGGACCACAACCTGTTAACTGGATACAGATGCAAGCGCCGAATAACAGCGGCAGCGGGCGCTGAGCCCAGGTTTGCTTCAATGTCATGATCACACCTTGTCGGATTGGCTATTTTTGTATTGTAGTTTTATAATACAATTAACCAAGCCAAGACAAGTGCTTTTGTGGTTTAAATCTTAAGTTCGCCGTTTTGCACCAGAATGCAGTCCATGCCAGCGGCTGCGGCGGCTTGCTGGCCAATCGCCGTATCTTCAAACACCACACAATGCTGTGGTGCCACGCCCAGTTGCGCAGCGACGGTTAAAAAGGTTTCCGGATGCGGTTTGCCGTGCACCACGTCAGTAGCGGTTACCACAGTCTCAACCAGCTCCAGCAGACCCGTTTCTGCCAGCATTTTCAGCGCATGGCCGCGGTCGGCGCCGGTGCCAATGCCGATTTTTAACCGGCCGCGATAATATTTCAGCACTTCGACAGTGGCCGGGATCAGCGCCGGCACGTCATCCAGCTGCTCCCACAGTTCACGCTTGACCCGGGCAACTTCGTCCACATCGTGTGACAAACCATATTTTTCATTCAGCAACACCACGGTCTGATCGGTCGGCACGCCGCCGAGGCTATGCATATACACAGGGTCAAACGGATAACCGTAGCGCTCGCACGTCTGGCGCCAGGCCACACCATGGCTGCCCATCGAATCGATTAAAGTGCCATCCATATCAAAAACGATGGCCTGATAAGCGGATAAATCCAGCATCGGTACTCCGTGATTGTGTTAGTACAAAAAACAACAGGCCCGCAGGCCTGTTGTTTGTCTGAGTGCCGCGGCAACGCCGCTGTCACTTACAGCCCTTGCTTCAGGAAATAATAAGCCGAGCTCTGCCGCAGTTCGTTTTTCAGCTGACGGATATTGGTGGCATCATCGATGATCACTGTCTCGACACCAGCCATTTCAGCAAAATCCACCACCATGTCGGTGGTCACGGCCTGACTGAATACCGTGTGGTGCGCGCCACCAGCATGGATCCAGGCGGCTGCCGCCACACTTAAATTCGGCTTAGGTTCCCATAAAGCCGACGCCACTGGCAACTCTGGTGTGCCGGCCGGTGGTACCACAGTATCGACTTCATTAATCAGAATGCGGAATCTGTTGCCCAAATCAATTGGCGACACGTTAATGGCCGGGCCCGGCGCGGCGCTGAACAGCAAACGCGCCACGTCACATTTGACGCCTATAGTGTGGCGATGCACTTCGAGGCGTGGCTTAGCGGCCGCAATCGACGGGCAGACTTCCAGCATGTGTGCGCCGAGCACCTGGTCGCGGCTACCGAAGTTATAGGTGTAGTCTTCCATAAAAGAACAACCACCGGCGCGGCCCTGGCCCATCACTTTCATGATGCGCACCATCGCCGAAGTTTTCCAGTCACCTTCAGCGCCGTAGCCATAACCCTGCGCCATCAGCCGCTGTGTGGCGAGACCCGGTAAACCGGTTAAACCAGCCAGGTTTTCAAAACAGTTGGTAAAGGCTTTAAAACCACCCCGGTCGAGGAATGTGCGCATGCCCAGTTCCAGCCGCGCTTCGTTTTTCAGCATCTGCAACGCGTAATCATCGCTGAACACCGCCGGCGCAATGTCATAATCCTGCCGGTATAAATCCAGTTGACTGACGATGTCGCCATCAGACACCGCATCCACCACAGCGACTAAATCAGCCAGGCTGTAGGCGTGGACTTCATAACCAAACTGAATTTGCGCGGCCACTTTGTCGCCTTCGGTCACTGCGACCTGACGCATATTGTCACCAAAACGGGCGATTTTTAATGAGCGGCTTTCCGCCCAGCCCAGCGCTGCGCGGCACCAGTCGTCCAGCTCCTGCACGACGGTTGGGTTTTGCCAGTGACCGACCACCACTTTGCGCTCTTTGCGCATCCGGGTGCCGATAAAACCAAACTCGCGGCAACCATGCGCACTCTGGTGCGTGTTCATGTAGTTCATGTTGATCTCTGCCCACGGCAGCTCAGCATTAAACTGCGTGTGTAAATGCAGGAATGGCTTACGCAGCTCATTGAGGCCAGCGATCCACATTTTGGCTGGCGAGAAGGTATGCATCCACAGCACCAGGCCGACACAATCCGGGTTGGCATTGGCTTGCTGGCAAACGGCAAAAATCTCTTCCGGGCTTTTTACCGTTGGTTTCACCACCAGCTGCACCGGCAATTTGCCGCTTTGATTGAGGCCAGCGACGATAATTTCGCTGTCCTGCGCCACGGTTTGCAGCACCTTCGGGCCATATAAATGTTGAGAACCGGTAACAAACCAGACTTCTTTAGTACTTTGCATCGTTCAATTCCTCTTGGCTGCGGCCGGCTCAGGCCTGACCGTAATAAGCGTTTTTGCCGTGTTTACGGAAATAATGTTTGTCCATCACCGCTTTGGCTAACAGGTCGCCCTGCGGCGCCAGGGTGCGGGTTAAATAGGCCATCCGCGCAATTTCCTCGAGGATCACTGCGTGATAGACGGATTTCGCTGCATCTTTACCCCAAGTAAAAGGTGCGTGTCCGGCGACCACCACCATAGGTGCCGCCAGCGGGTCCAGTTCGGCGAAAGCGCGCACGATTTGCACACCGGTTTCTTCTTCGTAGTCCCGCGCTACTTGTTCCATGCTCATCTCGCCGGTGCAGGGCACGGCGCCATAAACAAAATCGGCATGGGTGGTACCGAGACACGGAATAGGCAACTTGGCCTGTGCCCAGGCGGTGGCGTAAGTGGAATGGGTATGGGTGACACCGCCAATGTCATTGAAATGCCGATATAAATGGGTATGCGTTTTAGTGTCGGACGAAGGCCGTAACTTGCCTTCAACTATCTGGTTGTCCAAATCAACGATCACCATGTCGTCGGCGCACATATCTTCATATGCCACGCCGCTGGGTTTAATCGCAATCACGCCTTTGGCGCGGTCGATTTGCGACACATTGCCGAAGGTGTAAATCACCAGTCCACGCTTTTGCAGCTCTAAGTTGGCTTCAAATACTTCACGTTTTAATTCGGTGTAGCTCATAGCCCCTCCTGTGCTTTTGCATCCACAAAGGCACCAAGCTGCTGATATTGTTGATATAAACCGTCATAGACTGCGGCATTGGCCGCATTGGGGCTGTAGGTCTGGCATACCGGCGACGCCATCACCGCCTGCGCCGCAGCCACAGTCGGGAATACACCGGCAGCAACAGCGGCAAAAATGGCGGCGCCTAAGGCACAGCTTTGTTCGCTGTCGAGCACGGCGATATCGCAGTTCCAGACGTCGGCACAAATCTGCATCACCAGCGGCGATTTTTTCGAAATGCCGCCAATCACCACCACCGAATCCACCGGCACACCCTGCTCGCGAAAACGCTCGGTAATAGCGCGTGAACCAAAAGCGGTGGCCTCGACTAAAGCGCGGAAAATCTGCGGCGCCTGGCTGCCCATTTTCAGGCCGCTAATCGCCATCGCCACGCGCTGACTGGCATCCGGCGTACGCCGGCCATTGACCCAATCCAGCGCCGTGATGCCGCTCTGGCCCGGAATCAGTTTCGCCGCTTCACGCGACAAAGCCGGAATGATCTGCGCTTCTAATTCTGCCAGCGCTGCGGCGGACAATTGCTGGCCAAGCAGCTGCAGCGGGAAACTTAACAGGTCGCGAAACCAGGCATATAAATCGCCAAAGGCTGACTGGCCCGCTTCCAGGCCAATCATGCCCGGTAACACTGAGCCATCGACCTGACCACAAATGCCACGCACCGGTTTGTCTGCTAAAAGTTCCGGGCTTGCGACCGTGATATCGCAGGTCGAAGTGCCCATCACTTTGGTCAACACACCGGGCCGCACATTGGCCGCGACAGCGCCCATATGGCAGTCAAATGCGCCATAACCGATGGCAATACCACGTGGCAAACCTAAACGCTGCGCCCATTCGGCGCACAAGCGGCCGGCGGCCTGATCAGAAGTGCGGGTATCGGCGTTCAGTCTTTCGGCAAAACCAGCCAGTAAAGGGTCGATGCCGGCAAAAAACGCCTCTGGTGGAAAACCACCCCAGCTTTGATGCCACATCATTTTGTGACCAGCAGCGCAGCGACCGAGATAAAAATCGGCCGGCGCCGTGGTATTGGTCAGCACCGCTGTGATCCAGTCGCAGTGTTCAACAAAGCTGTAGGCAGCGGCGCGCACTTGCGGGTCCTGACGCAGCACATGCAGCGCTTTGGCCCAATACCATTCAGAAGAATAAATGCCGCCGATAAACTGCAGATAATTCGGCCCGGCGCCACACGCAGCATAAGCATTTGCTGCCGCGGTGATTTCTGCCGCTTCGGAGAGCGCGGTGTGGTCTTTCCACAGCACAAACATCGCATTGGGGTTGTCGGCAAATTCCGGCAACAGTGCTAACGGCACGCCGGCGCTGTTAATCGCCACCGGGGTTGAACCTGTGGTGTCGACACTCAAGCCCACTACTTGGCTGGCACTGCCCGCTGGCGCTTGTTGCCACAATAACTGCAGCACTTGTTCCAGCGCGTCGAGATAATCCTGCGGATGCTGGCGGAACTGGTCGCGACCTGGCTCACAGTACAGGCCCTCACTCCAGCGCGGATAGTTCACCACGGCGCTGGCGAGTTCCTGGCCACTGGCGGTATCCACCAGCAAAGCCCGGACCGAGTCCGAACCATAATCAATTCCAATGACATAAAACGACATAAGTACCTTTCTCGCTTTGCATCGACATCACCACAAATTAATTGTATGATAATATCACCATTAAAGAGCTGTAAAGATCATATAAAAATATATTTTGATTTGCACTGATGTTTTTCGTGAAGGCTGCTGTCTTTTAAGGATTTTGTCGATAAACGCCGCATCACCCTCAGGAGCTCAGCAGGGTGATCAACACCAATTCAGGCCATTTTTTTTACAATTAAATATGATAAATGAGGGAGTTATGTCAGACCAATTAAGTCAGTTAAAGCAGTTCACTACTGTCGTGGCCGACACCGGTGATTTTGCCGCCATCAAGTTGTATCAGCCACAAGACGCCACCACTAACCCGTCGCTGATTTTAAAAACCATCGAGCAGGCGCAGTACCGCCATCTGGCAGCAGAAGCACTGCAGTGGGCTGCAACCCGCACCACAGGCGATGCCCGGATCAGTCTGGCCGCCGACAAACTGGCGGTATTAATTGGTCAGCAGCTGATGGCGCAGGTACCGGGTTATGTCTCAACCGAAGTCGACGCTCGTTTGTCGTTTGATACCATGGCGACTATTGAAAAAGCTCATCAGCTGCTGGAACTGTATCAGGCACAAGGCTCTGACACCCAGCGGGTGCTGATTAAAATCGCCGCCACCTGGGAAGGTATTCAGGCTGCCCGCGTGCTGGAGCAACAAGGCGTACGCTGTAATCTGACGCTGATTTTCAGCTTTGCCCAGGCCCGCGCCTGTGCAGAAGCCGGCAGTTATTTAATCTCACCTTTTGTCGGTCGTATTCTCGATTCGTACAAAAAACAGCAGCCGCAGCAGGATTTCAGCGGCGAACAAGACCCGGGCGTCCAGTTTGTCCGCCGTGTGTATCAATATTTTAAAACCCACCGTTACCCCACCATCGTGATGGGCGCCAGTTTTCGCAACAGCGAAGAAATTCGCCAGCTGGCCGGCTGCGATCGCCTGACCATCAGCCCGGCATTACTGCAGGAACTCGCTGACAGCACAGGCCCGGTGCCACGTCGTTTGCATGCCGACGTCCCGGCCGCAGCTACACCTTCGACACTGACCGAAGCCCAGTTCCGCTGGCAAATGCTGGAAGATCAGATGGCCAGCGACAAACTGCAGGAAGGCATCCGCCAGTTTGCTGCTGATCAGCAGAAGCTGGAGGATATTTTAAGAGGGCTCTGACGGTTCGTCGCTGCGCTTGGCTTTGTCGCTGCGCAGGCTTTGCCCTGCTGGCGGCTTTGTTTTAGTAATCGTTTTTGCCTTTACGGCTAGTCCGTCTAGCAGAGAGTTCACCTGTCGGTGAGTTCCTTATTGCTGACGCTGGTCCTTTGCCCTGCGGGCGGCTGTTTCGCCCGATGGGCGAGTTACTTTTTATCGCGATAAAAAGTAACCAAAAAGCGCTTGCCCGGTTCCGCTCGACAGCGCTAGCGCTGAACAGCTTTAGCTGGTCCGAAGGAT
>CALJUX010000060.1 GCA_937978655.1 uncultured Chromatiaceae bacterium | reverse complement strand
GATGGTGATTCGTGACTGGAGTTCAGACGTGTGCTCTTCCGATCTCCCGACGCAGGTCGAATGATAGGAGCGCCCGGCCACGCGAGGCGATACCAGATGTAAGGTAACAGCATCAGCGCGGGTAAAAAACCAACTCCTTTGGTGATTACTCCGAGCCCCATAGCGACCCAGGCCATGTAATACCAGCGCCACAAGCCGTCAAAGAGCATAAAACGCAGCAAGCCGTAACAACCAATGGTAATGAAAGCGCACACCATGGCGTCAATTTGAGCGGTTTTAGCCTGTAAGGTGAACTGCAAACTAAACAGCAGCAACCAGCCTGCAGTGAGGCCAATTTTGCGGCTCCATAATCGGGAACCCAAATCAACGACCAAAAATACAGTGAGCAACGATCCTAATGCCGAAGGGAGCAAAAATGCCAGGTTTAGTGAGCCGGTCAGCTGATAAAACAGGGCAATAGCCCACATAAAAACAGGCGGTTTATCCGGGTAGTATTCACCTGCACGACTGGGGAAAAACCATTGGCCGCTGTCGACCATTTCTTTAGCGATCAGTGCAAACCGGGGTTCATCTGCCGGCCAAGGGTCCCTCAGGCCAATACCGGTTACAATCAATAGAATGGCAAAAGCTCCAAACAACCATAGCTGCTGCTGGATAGTTTTTTGCTGGTACCAACTGATGAGACGCGCAATAACAACTGTCTTCATCATGTTCGCTCTCCGGCAGAGCATGATTCAATTGAGGGCGGTGATTGTTTACTGGTTTGGTACTGCTGATATAAGTGCCAACTTAACAAACTGGAAAAAACAAACAGAGCAAAACTGAGTCCAATTTTCCAACCTGATTGCAGCAGCACGCCTTTACCCATCAAGGAAAACACCAGCATTTGTGGAAGATATCCAATCACAGAGCCCAACAAAAAAGGTAAAACAGCCACTGAACTCATACCTGCCAATATATTGGTCAGCATGTTGTTACCTACTGGAAGTAGCCGGAGCACCATGGCTTTTTTGAGGGGGTGTTCATGCACAAAAGCATCAAGTTGACTAACCCGTTTGGAAAAAAAATGCCGGGCAAAGGGACGTGCAAATACTCTGACCAACAAGACGGTTAACAGACAGCTGATGCTGACGGCCAACATCGATAAGAGTAACCCCTTAAAAAAGCCAAAAGCATAACCAGCAAGAAAGGCTGCCAATTGTCTCGGTAGCCCAATACTGATGAGCAACGATGCAACCAACAGGTAATTCAATATGCCTTGCCAGCCGTTATGTCGAGCCTGGTTGTCAATCCATTGCTGATTGAAGTGAGTTGGATCGGGGGCTTGGTGGGCTGCGAGACTGACAAGAAAACACAACACCGCCAACATCACCAGCCGGCCAAATATTTTCAGTAGTTCCTCGTGCCTTTTGTTACTCATCAACACGATGCAATTGCACCTGCTTGCTTCGGCGTTGCAACCACATCACGCCTAACATGTCGACTAATCCAACTCCCAATCTGCCCCACATGTTGTAGTTCGAACTGCCAAACTTCCGCTCGCGATGGTTAACTTCGACAATGACAATCTGGCCACCCAAACGCCGTACTAATGCAGGTATGTAGCGATGCATATGATCAAAATAAGGCAGTAATAGAAACGTAGCCCGGGGTAATAGTTTCAAACCACAACCAGTGTCTGGTGTCTCATCTTTTAATAGCCGGCTGCGCACCGCATTGGCAATTTTTGACTGCCAACGTTTCCAGGCGGTGTCTTTACGGTTTTTGCGATAGCCGGCAATACAAAAATGCTCAAAGGAACTAGTTCCCTCAGCGTGTTGCATCATTGCAGGAATATCTGCCGGATCATTCTGGCCATCGGCGTCCATCGTGACAATCCAACGTCCACGGGCATTCTGTACACCGTTCCAGATTGCAGTACTTTGACCTGCTGATTTTTGATGTCGGATCACACGAATTTGCGGAAATGGGCCCGCAGCTAAAGCGGCTAAGTTTGAGTAGGTGAGGTCAGAACTGGCATCGTCAATATACAGGATTTCAAATTCAACCCGACCGGTTAAGACGGCGACAATCTCTTCCACCAGGTAGCGAATATTGTCCTGCTCATTTTTGGCTGGTATGACTACAGATATGTCCATCAGAGCTCCATCAGATCCAAGGACGCATGTCTTAAACAGCAGTTAAACCAATTCAGATGACGAGCGTGTGACAGGTTCGTCACATCCTAAGGAGTGGCTAGATTAGATTGGTGAGTATTGCAGGTCGTCTATTTATCAGTTAAACCGTGTTTTCTTTGCTCTCCAGCATCACCACAAAGCAACCGTCATCATTGATTTGCCATGTTAAATTCATCTGATGAAGCTCGGTGATCTTGCGAACAACAGACAGTCCAAGACCAGAGCCGGCGATATCCTGATGCACTGTGGCGCGGAAAAAACGCTCACCCAGCCGGTCAATTTCAGGCATTGAATCTTTAGACAATTGATTGGTGATGGTCAGGTTGCTGTGAGTGAGTGTTGAAAAATATTCCACCACCACCACGCTATTTGGGCAGGCATATTTAGCGGCATTATCCAGCAAATTGCGTAACACACATTGGAACAACGCCGGTTCTACAGTTATCGTCGCCTCAGCACTTACCCGGATATCCCAGCTGACGTTGTCTAAATGCTTGCTCTCAATCTGCCCCATAGCATCGGACATCAGCCCGAGCAGGGAGAGCTGTTTTTTCTCCGGATGACTGAGATGCTCAAGTTTCTGCATTTCCATCAATTGAAACACCAGATGGGACAGCCGTTTTGTGCTTTTTTGAATCGCTTGGTTAGCCAGTTGGACCTCATCAGCCGACTGCGCTTTGGCTAAGTTATCCGTGTGCAGCTGAAGAATGCTCAGCGGCGTGCGAAGTTCATGGGAGGCATCGGCGATAAAACGTTTTTCTTTGCTGATGTAAGATTTGAGCTCCGCCAACAAGGTATTCACCGCATGCTGAAAAGGCTGTAATTCCCGGGGAAGTTCCATCTGCAAAGGTTTTAAATCTGCTGGATCTGTGCCAGCAAGTTTTGCTGACAATTCGTTGATTGGTCTTGTGCCCCAATAGACGGTCAGCCACACCAATATAAAAATCGGGATCACAGCGAAGCTAAGGGGAACTAGCTGATCGATGGTCAGATGAAAGCTCAGTTCACCCCGGACATCCTCCCGCTGTGCAGTGAAAACCCAGACCTTTAAATCTTGCGCATATAAACTAAAGCCAACCCACTCATACCCATCGAAATTCACCACATGATAACCTGCGTCCATCGGTTGCAGTGGATGTGTACCGGCATTGGCAGAACGCAGCAATAATTTGCCGTCCTGGCTCCAGACCTGGACAGCAATTTTACTCTCATATTTATGCCCTTCCGGATGGCGTTCCTGCGCGGATGTGCGTTCTATACCATCTTCAATGATCCGCGGGACTTCAATCACATTGTCAAATGCCGGTTTTATCGATGAACTTTCAACTAAAAGGTGTCGCACCAGTCGGGCATATTGGGCAAGCTGGGCATCAAACAACTCATCTAATTCGTGATGCGCACTGTAAAAAGTACTCACGCCGGTCACGATCATCAACAGCAAAATCACGCCGTTAATGCTCAGAAGCAGCATGCGCCGCAAACTTTTAATTTTCATCGTGATTCTTCAGTGTGTAGCCAAAACCGCGGATTGTTTTAATCACATAAGCGGCGGTTTTCTTGCGAATATTGTGAATATGGACTTCCAATGAGTTGCCCTCGTTATCACCATTCCAGCCTGTGTTGATTTCCTCCAAATGCTGTTTGGAGACAATTTTGCCCTGATGCAACATCAGCTCTTTGAGTAATAAAAACTCACGGCTGGTCAGGTGGACAGGTTTATCTTGAAACGTACAGGTGTGTCGCTGGATGTCTAACAATAGTTCATGGCTCACCAGAATATCCTGATGCCGTTGCTGATGTCGTCTCAGAATCACCCGCAGGCGCGCTTCAATCTCTCTGACATCACAGGGTTTAAGCACATAATCATCCGCGCCGGCATCCAGCGCTTCGATTTTAGTTTCCAGATGGTCCCAGGCGGTTAAAACCAGAATGGGCAGCGCTTGCTGGCTGGCTCTCAGTGTTCTGATCACCGGTAATGCCAAGCCGTCTGGTAAACCAAGGTCTAGGATCATCACATCAAAGCTGCTGCTTTGCGCCGCTTGTAGTGCCTGCTTCCCGGAGAGACAATGCTCCACGCGATAGTGCAATCGCTCCAGGGCGACTATAAGCCCCTGTGCCAATAATTGATCATCTTCAACCAACAGGATACGCATAGAGCAAACTCCGGTCTAAAACAGGATAATCAACCACACTGATACCGCAGCCACCAGCATGGTTAATACTGCGGCCGAGCCAATATCTTTCGCCTTGCCGCTGAGCTCGTGATAGTCAGGACCAATCCGGTCGACTACAGCCTCAAGCCCTGTATTCAGAAGCTCAACAACCAACACCAACAACAAGGTTAATACCAGCAAGGCTCTTTCCATCGCGCTGACGTCGACCCAAAGGGCAAAAGGCAGCAATACGAGCAACGCCATCAGCTCTTGTCTTATCGCCGCTTCAGAGTGCCAACTGCTGATAAATCCCTGTTTTGAATAATTGGCCGCGCTGATAAGCCTGCGCCAGCCCTGATGATGATTCTTCATGAGATCTCCTTAGTCTGAACCATGGTAAATCATCAGCCTTAAGGGAATCTTAAGTTTGTCTGATTAGGCTGCTAGCAGTTTTCATCAAAGGGCGATTTGCATGCGGCACGGTGTTTTTGGCAAGTTAATGAGCGCTTCTATCTGGGGGCCCTATGTGCATCTGGTTCGGATGATTTGGATTGGACTACTCACGTTAAGTCTCAGCCGGTTTGCATTGGTGCTTTGGCAATATGAGCGGGTGGAGCCGACGCAGTCATTCGGGATGATCATGCTGCAAGGGATTCGGGCCGACTTGATTCTGATGTGCTTATTGGCGGCTATCCCGGTGTTACTGTCGCTGTTTCTGGCCTGGCCACCTCTTAAACGCAGTTGGTTCCGTTTTACCTATGGCTGGAGTCTGGTGGCCTTAATTGCCGTTGTCTTTCTTGAACTTTCCACGCCGTCATTTTTACTGCAATACGATATCAGGCCTAACCGTCTTTACGTTGAATACCTGAAATACCCCAAAGAAGTGTTTTCGACTTTGTGGCATGGGTTCAGAGTCCCCTTACTCCTTGGGATTGCGTTCACAGTAGGTCTGGCTCTGCTGTTTCGGCGCTTACTGCGCGTTGCTGATGCGGATCTGCAGTTATGGCCGCTCAAACTGCATACATTAATCTGGCCCTTGGCGGTCTTTATCGTTTTTGCCGGGATCCGCTCGACCACCCAGCATCGTCCTGCTAATCCGGCTATGTTTGCTATCACCGGGGATGCCATGGTCAATTCACTGGTGATCAACTCTGGCTATTCGGTTCTGTACGCCATCTACAGTCTTAAGCATGAAGCAAGAAGCACTGAGGTTTACGGTAAACTGCCAGAAGATGTGATGATTGCCCAAACACGCGACTGGCCATGGCTGAAAGCCTACCAGTACACCAATCCGGATTATCCGACATTGCACTGGCAGCAAGCACACGTTAGCCGACAAAAACCACTGAATATCGTTATTGTGCTGCAAGAAAGCTTAGGGGCGACTTTTGTTGGCTCGCTAGGCGGCGCACCGGTCACACCGCATCTTGAGAAACTGAAAACCGAAGGGATTTGGTTTAATAATTTGTACGCCACCGGAACTCGTTCAGTCAGAGGTATCGAAGCGGTGGTGGCGGGTTTTATGCCAACGCCGGCCCAGAGTGTGGTGAAACTATCCAATAGTCAGCAAGGCTTTACCACGCTGGCATCGGTATTACAGCATCAAGGTTATCAGACGCAGTTTGTTTATGGCGGGGAAGCCCATTTTGACAACATGCGCAGTTTTTTCACCGGCAATGGTTTTAGCGATATCGTCGATTTCCGGCGGATTAAAGCTCCGCAATTTGTTGGCAGTTGGGGCGCCAGTGATGAGGATTTGTTTAATACTGCGCATCAACAATTAATGCAGATGCATGCCAAAGGCCAGCCATTTTTCAGTCTGATTTTCACTTCCACCAACCATGAACCCTTTGAGTTTCCGGATGGACGGATTGAATTGCACGAAGAGCCCAAGGCAACGGCAAACAACGCAGTTAAATATGCAGACTGGGCGATGGGACAATTTTTTGATAAAGCGAAAGCGAGCGCCTATTGGCAGGACACGATATTTTTGGTCGTGGCGGACCATGACAACAGGGTGTATGGCAGTAATTTGATCCCGGTTGATAAATTTCATATTCCCGCGCTTATCCTCGGCGGCCAGGTGAAACCCAATGTGATAGAGCCGCTTGCCAGTCAAATCGATTTGGCTCCCACCTTATTGAGTCTTGCCGGTATCTCAGCCTGTCATCCGATGGATGGTAGGGACTTTGTCGCGGACCCAGCAAGCCCAGGACGCGCGCTCATTCAGTTCGACAATCTGTTCGCCCTGATGACAGACGAAGATTTGACCATTTTACGGCCAAATGACACGGCGCTGATTGGTCATTACGATAAGACAACGCGTCAGCTAAACCTCAAATCGGACGCAGCTGACGAGTCGAAACAACAAAAGGCTTTAGCTCATGTGCAGCTGCCGTCTTACCTGTATCGGGAGCGTAAATACAGCAGCAGTGCCAAATGCCGGTGAGCACAGCATTGAACCTCGGACACTGATTGATTTGCGACAGATGGCTGTCAAAAAAATGTTCAACTTAAGTCAATCTTAAGTATCGCTCTTTAGGCTGCATGTATCTGAACACAACACTTTGTCAGGGCATGCAGCACTTTCAATTCCGGGACTTGTTAAACCATATTGGGATGCCGACCGCATTATTCGCAGTTGCGTTTGGCATTTTTTATGGGGCTAAGCTCGACTTTGTGCTGGCTTCTGCCATTTTCGAACTCGAAGGCGGCCAATGGCGATTGACAAACCATTGGCTGTTCAGCGAAGTGTTACATAGCGGAAGCCGTCTGCTCAACAACGTCATTCTCGCTAATTTGCTGGGTTTTTGGCTTTATCAACAGTTGTCCAGTAAGACCCACTCTGAACGCACTATTGCACTGACCAAACTGGTTGTCAGTTTGCTGCTGAGCTTTTCGGTTGTCGCTCTGCTGAAGCGTGTGCTGCCGGCTGAGTGCCCGTGGGACCTGCAACAATTTGGCGGCGATTTGCCATTTATTGGCGTGTTTGCAGACAGACCCGCCACCATGCATCCAACTCAATGTTTCCCAGCCGGACACGCCAGTGTCGGTTACGCCTGGGTTGCCTTGTATTTTTACTTTTTACCGGTGAGCGCAAAAAAGGCCCGTATTGGCCTGACTATCGGCTTGCTGCTCGGCTTATTACTGGGCGTTACGCAACAGCTACGCGGCGCGCATTTTTTCTCGCACGATCTGACCACGCTCTGGCTCTGCTGGGTGATCAGTAGTCTGGTCTATCTGACCTATCCAAATCGCAAGACTCAAGCATCTGAAACCTCTCAGGAACAGCATTATGTTTAAATACTTTAGCCGCTATTATTCCAGCCTGGTTGTAGCGGATAGCCAGCGCCCGGCACAGAGCTGGCATCCGTTCTTGCTATTGCTGGTTGCTGCTGCAAGCATGACTCTGATGCTCAACGGCCCATTTTTTAGTGCATTACAAACAAATATTCCGGGTCAGCCCGGTTTGCAATTCACCCTGATGTTTCTGGTGTTTCTGCTCAATCTGATGTTGCTGCTATTGATTGCACACGGTCGGATGCTCAAGCCGGTGGTGTTGTTGTTATTTTTTGCCGGTAGTCTGAGCCTCTACTTTAATCAGGCTTTTGGCGTGCTTATTGACAAAGATATGCTGCAAAACGCCATTGAAACCGACCCGGCAGAGGCCCGTGGGTTGCTCAGCGGCGGACTGGTACTGCATTTGTTGCAGTGGATGTTGTTTCCGATATTGCTGGTTAGCTTAGTGCGCGTACAACGTTTATCTCGCAGGATGTATTGGCAGCATTTTTTGGTTGCTTGCATGCTTTTCATTGTCTCACTGACTGCAGTAGGCGCAACACAATATGCCGAGCTTGCATCCTTTTTTCGCAATTTCAGAGCGGTAAAACATCTGGCGTTGCCAGTCAGCCCGGTTATTGCCGGTGTCTCTCTGGCTGCTAAATCTGTCAAAGCACAAGTACCGCAGGAATTTCATGTGCTGGCCAGCGATGCGACGCGTCAGCAGTCGACAGGCCGGCCAAAGCTTTTGGTATTGGTCGTGGGAGAAACAGCCCGGGCCGATCATTTCCAGCTCAATGGTTATCCAAGACCTACCAACCCTTTGCTCAGTAAACTCCCGGTGCTGAGTTTTACCAAGGTGAGTTCATGCGGGACCGCTACCGCACACTCTGTCCCCTGTATGTTTTCCGTGATGACCCACGATAACTACGATGAGGCGACGGCAAAAACCAGCAGTAATGTTTTGGATATCCTGCATGCGACCGGCGTTGCTGCAAGTTGGTTCGACAATAATTCAGGCTGCAAAGGGGTTTGCGACCGGATCCCGTCAGAGTTCTTGTTTCAGCAGCCTGACCCGCGCTGTAAAGACGGCCAGTGCCTTGATGATGTCCTATTAGATGCACTGGCGCGTGCACTGAAGACGAAGACCGATGGGGATCGCATTATTGTGATCCATCAATTGGGCAGTCATGGCCCCGAGTACTTCAAACGCAGTGCCGGCGCAGATAAAGTTTTTGCGCCGGAATGCGAGGACAAACAGCTTCAGCTTTGCGACCGTGCTGAAATCATCAATGCTTACGACAATAGTATCGTGGCTACAGACCGGTTGCTGGCGACTATTATCGCTCAGTTGCAGCAGCAGGAAGATTACAATGCCGCCATGCTCTATATGTCGGATCACGGCGAGTCACTCGGTGAAAACGGCGTGTATTTGCACGGGTTGCCTTACTTTATGGCACCTGAAGAACAAACTCACATACCGTTAGTCTGGTGGATGAGCAGTGGATATCAGGCCATCAGCAAATTGAATGCCGATTGTTTGGCGCAATCCCGTGACAAACCGCTCAGCCATGATCATCTGTTTCACAGCCTGCTCGGTGTTTTTTCGGTCCAAACCAGTCTTTACCAGCCATCGCTTGATATGTTCAGCGGCTGCAAGATCAGCGATTAGCAAGGACAGATAGCATGGCAGCACTCAATCAACGGCGGTGGGATATGACAATCGGGCAGTTCATCATGGATAAACGTCATAGCAAATATCAAACAAAGCAGGTCATGCTGATGTGCCTGCTGCTCGGTCTGCCCGGTACTGTATTCAGTGCTGAAACCCCTGAGGCTGCAGGCGCGACAGATGTTGTTGAAAGCAATGCCCAACCAGCTAGACACCAACAAGAAGTGACACTGGCAGATTTGTGTGGGATGTCAGTTCCATCAGAGCTATCAGACGAAGCAACCGCTGCTCGCCCTGACTGGCCTTCGACTCTGCAGGTCGGACAAATTAACTTTCGGGTTAACCCGATTTTTGATGAGAGCGACCCCGAGACTTTTTGGCTGCACCGCTTTGCCAACTGGATCCACATTAATTCAAAACCTTGGGCACTGGAGCGGGAGTTGCCGTTTTCGACCGGCGAGAAAATAAGCGCTACAGATCTGCTCGAAGCAGAGCGATTATTAAGACATAAAAGTTACCTGCGTGACAGCCGCATCAAGGTTCTGCCTGAATGTAATGCGGATGGCAGCCGTCATGTGCAGGTAGAGACCTGGGACACCTGGAGCTTGTTGCCAACTCTGGGGTTTGGTCGAAGTGGGGGCAGCAATAAATATTCTTTCGGTTTTAAAGAAGAAAACCTGTTAGGCCTTGGCGTCAGAACCAGCTTGAAGTATCAGTCCAATTACCTGCGAACCGGCTATGAGTTCAGAAATGAAATTCCGTTATCATTGTTTGAAATCAATGGCCTGGAGCACAGCTATGCCTGGCTCGAATGGGTCGATAACGATGATGGTTCAAAGCAGGCGTTTAAAGTTGAACATCCGTTTTATAAGGACGATACCGAGCTGATGTGGCGTTTAGGCTGGATGCGTGACGATCGGCTTGAGCAGATTTTTCATAATAATGTCCTGGAAAATCAGTTTCGCACTGAGCAAAAACAAACTGAGTTGACGTATGGCCGACTGCTGTCATTCAGCGATCAGACCAGCTGGCGTTTATTGCTTGGCTATACCGAAGATAGTCATCGTTTTATCGAAGACCCTTTGCATCAGAGTGCGGCATTACCGCAAGACCGGATCTATCAATATCCATGGGTTGGCTTTGAATACATTGAGCACAAGTACAAAACACTGTCAGATGTCTTCCTGATTAATCACACTGAGGATATTCATCTGGGTTGGCGTCATCAGGTTCGTTTGGGTGTACAAAAGTCCAACCTGGCACCGGAGGAACAACTTGGGTATCACTTTGAGTGGCAGGCCAGTAAAGGATTTGGCGATCAGAACCATCTCACGCTGTTGAGCAGCCGGCTAGCAGTGCAAACCGGCGCAGACAGTGGTGACCAGACTGAACTCCGTTTGGAAATCGAGGATGTATATCGTTTGGCACAACGCTGGGCAATCTATAGTCATCTGAGATATGACCGGCGCAAACAGAACTATCTAGACGACCCCCTGGCCCTTGGCAGTGAAGACGGCGTTCGCACTGACGGCGGGATCCGGGGCTATCCGGTGCAGTATCAGCATGGTCTTCACAGGACAATTGCCACAGCTGAACTTCGTTGGTACCCGCAGATAACTCTGTATCAATTGCTGGATGTCGGCTTTGTGGCGTTCGCCGATGCGGGCAAGATTTCGGGAGGTAAAGTGATGGATCCACTGAGTCGGATTGATACCACCATGGCACAACAGCGTTTTGACCTGATAACGCCAAATACTCAGCAATCCTGGTTAGGCGCAGTTGGCATCGGGGCTCGGTTTTATTCTGCCCGCTCTGCTAATGACAACGTTATTCACCTGGATTTGGCCAAACCTATCGGTGCAGGGAACGATATCAACTCCTACGAGCTGCAGTTAAAAGTGGAGCAGCGGTTCTAACGGCACAAGCCTCGCACCATCATATTGGCAGGTGGGAATACTTCATGATTGAAGATGTCTCGATAGAATCCTCCTGCTTCACTGTCGATATTGTGTGCCGTTTGAGAGTTGAGGAAGAACGGGCGGCATACACAAAAAAACGAATGTCTGTAAATAACGCAAAGCAGAGGTTCGTTTTTTCGAAAGCGCCACATCTGAACAACTGCTTTTCGCTCTTAGCAGTCGCTCAAGTCACTGGATGATCATACTGAAATTGGTGGTTACGTGAAAGTGCAACGGGTGGTAAGCCGCGAGTGATCGTGGTGGTAAATTGAGGTGATGTTTTGCAATTTGGCGTATTGCTTCAATTATGCGAAGAAAATCAATAAGCTTTATGCGGCGAGGATGCAAATCGAAGAAGGTCACCGCGACCAGAAAAGCCAGACTTATGGCCTTGGCAGCAACGCTGCATCGGACGAAAAAGAAAGGCCGTTTAGAGGTGTTACTGTTGCTGGCAGCGCTCGCCAACTGGCTACATTACATGCTGGGTCTGGCGGCAGAGCTGGCTGGCAAACACCGGTCATTCCAGGCTAACTCAGTGAAAAATCGCAGGGTGTTGTCATTCAATTATCTGGGTAAACGCCTGTGTCGGTTAGCCAGAGTGGGCATCAGCGGTGAAGAAATCCAGGCAGCAGTCAGGCAACTGCTTGAATGGGCTGGTGTTTTTGATTGGGCTAATGTCAGGAAGGTGATCGGATGATATGGTTAAGAAATATCTGGGGATCCTTCAGCTAATTTGCGCCATATACTCGGCTAGCGAAATATAGGTTGATAGTGATCGATTTATGGAATGAATTTACAACGTCGTGATAAGCCTCTATATCACTTTTTTTCAGCAAAAAAATATGACTAGAGACAAACTCAGTGTAGTGAGAGTACATAGAGTACACACGCGAAAATGATAAACCTATGGTTTTCAAACGAACCAAGGCATGAACCACATTACTAACGTTAGAGATGTCAAAGGACCCTATAAATATGTCTTTAAACAAGGTTGAAGCAATTGAATAAAATTCACGACTCTCAATTTCAATGTTAGTGCTGACGTCAAGACCGGCCAAAGCTCCCCCAATCACATGTTCAAATATTTCCCTTTCAAACATTGAAATATGTGCTTGAGCATCTTGCAAAAAGTATACGTCCATTGAATTAAAACGAACGAAGCTCAAAAAATCTGAAATTTCCGCTTTAGATAATCCAACCTCGTTCAGTACAAATAACTTCATAACATCCCTATTGAATAATTAACTTATCAAAATCAATATACTCAACAATCCACCCAATGAAAATATCACTTTAGTAATATATGAATAACCATATAAATAAAAACCATTATCAATATAATTAAACTTTTAAGGCTTCAAGTGATTTGACCAAATTAATTATGCTTGTATTAACTTCATTGAGACTATTTGCGACATTTGTATTTACGGCTTCGCCGGCCAAAGCCAATGAGGAGACTGTGCTCAATTCTTCATTGATACCACTAATGAGAGTAGAGTTTTGTGTTACCACAGCAGCAATCTCGTGAGTTGCTTGGGTAGTTCTCGCTGCTAATTTTCGAACTTCATCAGCTACAACGGCAAATCCTCGGCCAGAATCGCCTGCTCGGGCTGCTTCGATCGCAGCATTAAGCGCGAGTAGATTTGTTTGATCTGCAATAGCGCGAATCGTAGAGACAATTGCTTCTATGCTTTTTGATTGCTCTAATAAATGATCACTCATGGAAGCAGAGTTTTTAATCTGCTCTGCAATTTGATGTGCTGTTTGGGTCGATTCAGCCAGAATACCAAGGGTTTGATCGGCAATATTTGATGTATAACTTGATGTCTCAGTCGCAATTTCAATAGTTTGCAACCCTCTGTGGACTCGTTCAGTGATATCGGAAGCAAATTTGATAACCCTGCAGGTATGGCCATTTCTGTCTTGAATCGGATTATAAGTCGCCTCCAGCCAGACGACTTGTCCAGCCGCATTAATACGTTTGTATCGACCCGATTGGTAGTCCCCGCGCGCTAAACCCTGCCAAAAATGTGGGTTTTCTATATAAAAACTACTCTCGCAAAACATTCTATGGTGTTTACCAACTAGTTGTTCTAGCGAATAACCCATCACTTTCAGGAAATTATTATTTGCGTTTAAGACTGTCCCATCGGGCGAAAACTCAATAACAGCAAGTGATTTATCCAATGAATTCAAGAGCGCTTCTTTTTGGAACAATAACTCGTACGTCTTCGTTACATCACTGGCGATTTTAATTATCTTCGTTACTTCGCCAGAATCGGTAATAACCGGGAAATAGCTGGACTCCAGCATTACTCTGTCACCATTTTTTCTGATGCGTTCGAACGTGCCTTTAAACGAATGTCCCTGCTTTAAGTCGTCCCAAAACATTTTATATTCTGCACTTTTTACTATTGTGTCTGAGCAAAACAGCCTGTGATGGCGGCCTATTACCTCATCAAGACGGTATCCCATTGTCGACAAGAAGAGGTTGTTTGCATCCAGAACATAGCCATCGCCGGTAAACGAAATATAGGCAGTATGATTTTTTATTGCGTCAATTTCTAAGCTAAGAGAATGTGAAAGCGTCCGCACAGAGTCAAGTTCATCAATTACGGAGCCATTCTGATTTCGGCGAAAAAACATACAACCTCGCATTTCTTAAGCAATATAGCGCTGACCGTTACATTTGGTCGCAAACAACTTGCAGCGTCAGAGCATCGTTTATACTGCCTACACTTTACCCGAATAGGACAAATAAGACAATTGAGTCATTTGAGATAAATCAACTTATTCTCATACAATGCACAAAATCAGACGATCAGAAGTTTGTAATTACTGAGCGATCTATAGACCTTGGTTGAATCAAATTAGCGACTGAATCGCTTTACAAGCTCATGCAGTTCATCTGAAACATGTCGTAAAGTGCTAATAGACCCAGCCGTATTGACCGCACTTTCAGCACTTGTTGAAGCTAAATCGGAAATGTTGACTACTTGCCGATTGATATCCTCAGCGACATGAGCCTGCTCCTCAACAGCTGCAGCCATTTGTGTGGACATCGAGGCAATCTGCTTCACGGCATCGGAAATCCCATTCAACATTTCTGCACTTCGCACAACATTGGCAAGTCCGTTTTCAGCGTCGGCAGTCCCCCGCTCTGCAACACTTACTGCGCCTTGCGCACTTTTTGTCAGTTGCGCGACGATGCTATAAATTTCTCGTGTGCTTTCTTGTGTTCTTTTAGCGAGATTTCGAACCTCATCAGCGACAACAGCAAAACCTCGGCCCTGCTCTCCAGCACGCGCCGCTTCAATTGCAGCATTTAACGCTAATAAGTTCGTCTGTTCAGCAATCTGCTCGATCATCTGTGCCGCAGTTGCAATATGTTGGGTTTGTAGCGATACCTGACCGACTGACTGGCTAATGTCCTCGACAGACGTTCTTAGTTTCTCGATAGAGGTCCGAGTTATCTCAGCGTTTTTATTCCCGTCTATTGCAAGTTGGTTCGCTGTATCAGCTTGAATTGCAGTGTCAGTCACATGCCTGGACACTTCGCTGATTGTAGTGGTCATTTCATTCATTGCGGTCGCAACCTGAAAAGTTTCAGATTGTTGTCGTTCTATTTCACGCATAGTTAATTCAGTGAGTTCAGAGCCACGAACAGATTCTTGAGCAACTCTTCTTGCGGCATCTTCAAGCCGCGTAATCACAGTATTGAGATGAGCATGCTGACTCTTGATAGCGACTTTAATCAGGCCGAGCTTAGTTTTATCATCGGTGTAAGTTTGAGCGGCCAATTTATCTGAGAAATTTCCTGCCAGAAGTTCTTCCAGAGCTTTTATAGTTAGTTTTTTACTTTGCGAAGCCCAAACCGCATAGACTAAAGCTGCGAACAACAAAAGCAATTCTGAGGTTTCAGCAAATCCCAGCAGATATACAGAAGCACACACGATAACAGCTACTGATAGGAAGATGTTTTCAGCACTAAGAGGCGAAGACTGCTTTGTAGAACCTCCTTGCTTCAGTTTGAGGTACAATCTCTGAGCTCGGTCAATGTCAGCTCGTTTAGGACAAAAACGCACAGACTCATAACCCACTATCCTTCCGTTTTCAGAGACTGGAGTTACGTAAGCATCTACCCAATAGTAGTCGCCATTTTTACAGCGATTTTTCACCAGCCCCATCCAAGGTCTTCCAGCTTTTAGATTTGACCACATCATTTGGAATGCGGCTTCAGGCATATCGGGGTGGCGCACGATATTATGGGGCTGACCTATCAGTTCGTTTTTAGCAAAACCACTAATTGATACGAATTCGTCATTGCAGTCGACAATATTGCCGTTTAAATCCGTTACCGAAATGAGCTTAGTCTCGGGGCTAAATGTTTTTTCTTGCCGAGTAACGGGCTGATTATTACGCATATGCTTATCTCTGTTATCTCTTGAATTTCGTCTGGTTCTAGTCGTTTGCTGGACTGTCAAGCAAATCTGGTTAGCCACTTTTCATAGAATTGAGTGGGAGGAAGAGGGGCATCATAAAAATAGCCCTGTGCATAATCGCAACCAAGCGCTTTAAGTTCCGTTGCAATAGCTTCATCTTCAACACCCTCAGCCAGCGTTTTCATGCCAAAAATTTTGGCTGTCGAGATGATAGTTTTCACAATTGCGTAGTTCGCTTTATCCGTGAGCATGCTGCGAACGAAGAACATGTCAATTTTCAGGATGTCTGCGTCAATATTTTTAAGATAGCTCAGGGAGGATTGACCGATACCAAAATCATCAATCGCTAATTTAAACCCGGACAGACGTAGATATTTAAGCAAATTCATGGCCTGATCTGGGTCTCGCATCAAGCCGGTTTCGGTCAGCTCAAACTCGAAATCATCGCTACTGAGGCCCTGGAGTTTGATTTGTGCAATGAGGCTTTCAAGAAATGCCGCATCATAAAGGCTGCGGGCTGACAGATTGACCGCGAGTTTTATGCCTTGCTCAGCCGAGAGGTTAATACCGTGACTCTTCCAGTCATTCAATTGCTGGCAAGTTGATTCCACAACCCAGGTTGTCACTTTATCAATTAAACCTCGCTCTTCGGCCAGCGGGATAAACACAGCCGGACTTATCCAGCCCAGCTCAGGATCGTGCCAGCGAATTAACACTTCTGCGCCAGACAACTGGCCGGTGTGAAGGTTGATCTGCGGTTGATAACGCAAGCTCAGATGTTCTGGTGTTTTGTGCAAGGTAACTTCTAAATGCTTCATCATCAGTGCATTACGTTGTATTTGCTCACCGAGCGACAGATTGAAATAGCAGGTCGGTAGTGCAAGCTCTATCGCCTGATTCAGCGCGATGTTAGCCCCCCGGGTAAGCTCCTCGTAGTTCTGTGCATCTTCTGGATAGAGTGACACGCCAGTTCTGACCGCAACCACAACATCTGAGCCTGAAATCTCAAACGGCAATGCCATGACTTGATTCAGGCGTGTGATCATTGCGGCAACGGCATCCTGCCCTGTCACAACCGCAGCGAGCGCAAAATTGTCGCAATTTAACCGAGCCAATGAGTCAAATTCACGGTCGACATGTGTTTCATCAAGCCCTTCGGCATCGGCTGCTTCAAACACATATCGGGCGATAGCGTCGGCACTACGAACTGTCGCTGAAAGCCTTTTGGCAACCGCCTTGACAACCAAATCTCCGGCGCTATAACCCAAGGTCTCATTGATATCGTTCATGTTGGCGATTTGGATAAAAACAACAGCGATGGAGTAATTCACACGCTTAGCCAGCGATAACAGGTGGTTGATTCGCTCGCTGAACAGATTGCGATTTGCAAGGCCTGTCAGATCGTCAAAATACGCAAGCTGCTTTATTTTGTGCTCTTGAGCTTTTAAGTCAGTTAAGTCGCGCCATACAGCTTGAATACAGGTCTTATCGTGAAAAATCACTGGGGTTAAGGTAACCTCTATTGGCGTGTCACTGCCCCGTTTTGTTTGATGTAACCACTCGAATCGCTGATATCCATCTGTGAGAGCCTTAGTCAAATAGTCTTGCGCGAGTTTGGTGCTGAAGCCTTGTGGCTGCATTGGCTGTGAAATATCAACCGGAGTCTTTCCTATCAGCTGGTCTTTTTTCTCAAAGCCAAAGAGTTCGAGCGCAGCGAGATTACAGTCAACAAACTTGCCATCATCAATAATCCCCATCGCATCAGCGGAGCGCTGCAACAAACTGAGAACCCGGCTCTGATTGGACTCGCGTAATTCCTCAAGACGGGTTTGCACGCTGATATCACGAAGGATATTGATCACGATACGCTGATTAAATGTCGTCTTTACCAATTGCATCGATACTTCAACAGGGCTCTGTGCTCCATCCGGAGTTTCGTGTACGGTTTTTAAAACAACGGCCTCGATACTGCCGTTAACCAGCGGCGCGATGAGGCGTTTGAATGCAACTTCATCATACTCAGGTTTGAAATCGTAGGGACGCAATGACTTTAATTCAGATTCAGTGCGTTGCAACTGCCGTTGCGCACCGGTGTTCGCATAGAGGATGTCTAAACTGTCGGCATCAAAGAACAGAACTGCATCAAGCGTCTGGTCGACCACACTTTTAAAATTTGCTAGCGCATCTTGCTGTTGTCTGGTTTTGGTTATATCCAACGCAATGATGACGAATCCGTTATGTGATCCGGACGTTGTAAAAGTGGGATTGCACGCAGCATGGATCCAATACTCTTCTCCACAACTGCGGTAATTTGCCAGCTCAAACTCAACGGCACTCTTTGATGTGATGCTGGTCTGAATTTTTGTTAAAACTTCAGCTGATGTTTTCGCTCCAGAGAGGAACTTAAGCGGATTTTCGCCTAATAGTGTCTGGAGCGAGTATCCACTCATGCTTTCAAAAGCAGGATTGCACCATTGGATCCTGAAATCAGGATCAGTTACCAGAACTGCATTCACAGTTTCTCTGACAATCATCGCCAGACGCGAATTCTCAGCCTCACTAATAGCAAGCTGTGCTTTAAGCAACCTCGCTTCATTCAGAGTTTCAAGCGTGTCAATCAAGGGCTGAAGTGATTCGACAAGCGCCTCATCATAGCCGCCGGGGCGATTCGCCAGCCCAATCATCCCAATCACGTTATCACGCTGGAAAAATGGGATCCCTAAATATGATTGCAACACGGGATGACCATCAGGCGTTCCACCAGCACGCGGATCATTGCTAGGGTCATTCGCGATAACAGCTTTTCGGCTACGAATAACTTCTCCCAACAAGTTATCAGGACGATGAAATTCAAGTCCTGTCCGTTTGTTGTCTTGATACAGTTTGGTAGTTTCTGCATCCCAAGAAATGTTCGTTAACACACGAACATTTAAAAAGGGCAAATCGCCAGAATTTGAGACGACATCGCCGATTAAACCGAATTCACTTTGGGTTAGCTTAATCAGCTCATTCAGTAGTTGCTCTAAAGACTCATCGTAAGAGAGTGCTGAAATGAAAGACTTTTGCACTCGATCAATTGCAGCGCGCAAAGAGAGCTGAAATGAGTATTGGCTAGAGAGGCTATTTTTCGTGGCGATTAGGTGTTGTTGACTGGCGTGGCCATATGCATCGAGCGCTAAAGTGATATCAAGCAGCGCAACTTTGTTTAATGCAGAAATTATGGGTTCGCTCAACCTTGGCGACTTTGCATTCAACACAGCTATAAATTTGTTGCATAAGGACAAAAAAGCCCCATAGGCGCCGATATACCACTCAGCAGTGAGGCCGATCCGTTCATGCGCTAGTCCCACCAAGACACGATTTTTTGCATACTCTAAGTCATAGACACCGGCTGTCAGTTCTCTGAAATACTTAGACTGGGTTTTACGCAGCGAGGTCTGTAATTGTTCCGAATGCAAAATCTCGCGAACTCGATCAAAGCTAAGAAGATGCTCATAAAAGCCATCGACCAGCTCACGTTCAAATTCTTGCATTGGCAAATGTACAGAAGTTAATAGCTCTACATCGTCCAAAGTAAGTCCAATAAACGCCTTCCGCTGCTCAAAATTAGCTTCGTTGAGCGCAATAGCGTCCAACAATTCATCAGAAAGATTTTGCATTCAGCATGTCTCAACTACTGGTTGTTTCAGCACAACCTTGCAAGGTTAATCGTTTAAGCTTCGTCTTTAAAATTTTTTAGCGCTCGCATTAGTTTTCTATTCAACGCATAAGCTATTAC
The DNA here is from genome assembly GCA_937978655.1 of uncultured Chromatiaceae bacterium. Classification (GTDB taxonomy): domain Bacteria; phylum Pseudomonadota; class Gammaproteobacteria; order Enterobacterales; family Alteromonadaceae; genus Pararheinheimera. Next base: position 2,091 of record CALJUX010000060.1, on the reverse strand, counting down.
TAAAAAACGTATTACTAATATCAAGGTAGCATAACTTTTGTCCAGGTCGCTATATACCTTTTGGTATAGGTCGAAGCTTGGTCAGCGCGTTTTGGGTAGAAAAACAACGTCGGTTCACAACTTCAAGTGGGACATGCGCTAGTGTTTTTTGGATATCCGTTAGCCCTCGCAATCGTTGCCGCCTCAGTGGCATGTCCCCAGCGATTGCCGTAGGCGTTTCATTGTTCAGTCTTGTTGTACGGCTTTACCAGCGACTCAACCTTGCTGCGTTTTGCAATCGAAGATAGCAAAACCCCAGACAAATATGCTCATTTCCTAAGCTCACCTTAATGTTTGCAGAGTACTTTCCGGTAGCGCCGAACACAGCATTACTGCAGATCTTGGACAGATGTCAATTTCAGTGAAGCAGTTATTCATTCAACCCCGGAGTAGTTTATGAAGTATAAAATTTCAGTTCTGACCCTCGCGATAACATCAATGCTGACAGGTTGTGGCGGTGGTGAGCAACAAGCGACAGTCCAGCCAAAGGCGGCTGTTACCCCACCAGTGACCACGACCACTGTTACCACAAATGGCATTATCTCGGGCTTTGGCAGTATCGTGGTCAATGGTGTCCATTACCTGAGGTATCCCCAGAAATATGAAAGGTAAAACAATAATTTAGGTGCAGGAGGGAACATTCATGGCAGTTCCTGATCTGATCGTTCGCCAAAACTAAACCTAACCGCGGAGCACGCCATGAATGCTCAAGCCATGCTCGACGATTTTCTCGAAATTGTCACCCCAAAATCTTTCCATAAACATCTTTTAAATTCGCTGACGGCATCACTGCAAAGTTTGCTGACCAACGGTCAGTGCAGCGTCACCGCGATTGGCCGTGGCATTGAAAGCGATGCGCAAGAGCGACACTGCATTAAACGGGCAGACCGGCTGCTCAGCCACACCACCATGCAACAGGCTGTGCCTGAGTTTTACACCGCAATGACTGGTGCTTTAGTGAAGGGAAAACAACCACTTATCTTGGTCGATTGGAGTAATGCTGATAAGGAGCGTCGCCACTTTATCCTACGCGCCAGCCTGGCCGTTGAAGGCAGGGCAATGACGTTGTTGCAGATGGTCACGACCGAATCCGACTACAACTGCCCGCATCTTCACAAAGCCTTTTTGACCCGGTTAAAGGTGATGCTGCCCAAGCGCTGCCGGCCGGTGATAGTGACCGATGCAGGCTTCAAAGTGCCGTGGTTTAAGGAAGTGAGCGCTTTGGGCTGGCATTTTATCGGCCGGGTGCGCGGTCAGGTATCGCTCCGATTGCCGGACCAATCCGAATTTATCAGTGTCTCGAAAGTGTATAAAAAGGCCAAACAACAGCCGATGGTATTGGGTGAAATTGCGCTGGGCCAATCTCAGCAATATGCCTGTCGCGCCGTGCTCGCGAGCAAAGGCTGGAAACTGAAAAAATGCGATAAGCATCTGCCGTTCAAAGAGCCGTGGCTGTTGGTATCCAATTTGGTGGTTAATTGCATTTTCTTTACCACCTCATTACAACCTGCTCTTACCACGTGTTGCAAATCAATCGCACCACCACTTTCATGGAAAGTACCACTTCAGCGAATAGTGGTTATGTGCCAATAGCTGACATTCAGCGTTCTGGTAAATGCGTGATCATTACTTCTTACGGCAGCAAAAATCGCTGGATAAATTCCCAAGTGTCCAGCTTGAGTAAATTCAAGAACAACTAGCGAACCGCCTGTATAAATTTTGCCAGACGCAAATTTACTGATGTAAGAGAAATCTGTTGAAATAGAGGTACTTCAGCGTTAATTTGGTATGAGTAAAAATCAGAAACGAAGGCAGAAAAATGTTCGACTTGCGCGCAGACTGACTTTGAAGACGGATTATTAGACGAGACGCATACAGCAAGGTAAGGAGAGCACATGGAAGACTCTGAATTAGATAGGACTAGCGAAGCTGAGCAGTATCATTTGAAAGCTCTATTTATCCTGCATGAATTGCAAGCAAATAAGCAAGTCTATGGTCTGTAGTGGTCAACCAATTTTGGCCACTTCGTTATAGCCAAGCCAGTATCTGCGC
>CALJUX010000059.1 GCA_937978655.1 uncultured Chromatiaceae bacterium | reverse complement strand
GGCGACCACCGAGATCTACACTCTTTCCCTACACGACGCTCTTCCGATCTGCAAGACTTCACTGTGTAAATGCACCTGCCAGCACTGACCCTGTGCGTCGATACGCAGCTGTTTCAGCCAGTCCTGTAATTGCAGCGCGTTGCTGGCGCCTGGCGGCGAACAAAAGCGCTGAAAATCGCGTTCAAGTGGCTGGCTGAGCGCCAGCCGGGCGGCAAAACGCTGCAACTGTTCCGGCAGCTGGGTGGCGATTTGCTGACGGATCACCGCGCCGGCAGCCCCGACCGGCAAGGCGCCACTGGCCGACAAAATGTGCAGCTGCTGCTGTAGCAGCACACTGCGCTGCGCCTCACTGAGCGAAGGCTGTTGCCGCAGCGCCTGCGCCAGAGCGCTGGTCAGTTGTTGCTGCAATTGCCAGTTTTGCAGACCATCGAGGCTAAAAGCCTCGTCATCACTTTGTTCAGTGGCGGCGCTGTGAAAAGACACTTTCAGCCGCTGCTGGAAAAAACACCGCACCGGATCGCGGATAAAATCGGCCAGTTGCGCGATGTCCAGCGCCTGTTCCGGCAGATCCGGCGGCAATATCGCCTCAGCCCCACTGTGCTCCACCGGCTGATAAAAGCTGCGCCACTCGCGCTGGTAAGTCGTCAGCTCGCCATGCAGATAACGCCGGCTATAGGGTTTTAACGGAAAATCAGCGGTGATGGCAGCCAGCAGATCTGTACCGTCCGCCAGTTGCCAGCCGCGCGCCAGATGTTGACGCAACTGCGCCACCAATACACTGGGCTCGCGCTCACTATTGTCATGCACACTGCGCCCCAGCCAGCTGATCCGCAGCCGATCGCGCGCCGATAACAAGGCCTCCAGCAACAGATACCGGTCGTCATCACGCCTTGAACGGTCGCCCGGCCGGTATTGTGTCGCCATCAGGTCAAAATCCTGCCGGCGCTGGACCCGCGGAAACGCGCCGTCCTGCATGCCCAGCAAATGCACCTGACGAAACGGAATAGCGCGCATTGGCAATAACGAGGCAAAATTCACCGCGCCGGACAAAAAGCGCTGCTGCAGACTGTTGCGCTCAAATTGCCCCAGCCAGGCACTGGCCACCAGCGCCAGTGACAAGGGCTGATCCAGGCGGGCATTGTCGCAGGACTGTCGCCACTGCGTCAGTTCATCGCGCAGCTGTTGCAGCAAGGTCAGACCGGATTCGGTGTCGGCACGGAAAAAATCGTCCAGCAGTGTTAACAGCAGCTGATACCAGTGCAATGGCGTTTGTGCGCTGTCGCACTGGCGCCACCATAATTCCAGCTGTTGCAGCAACAACGCCAGCTGACCGGCATGCTCAGCTTCCAGTCCCTGGACAGCGCCAAGTGGCGTACCACAAGCGTCGCTGTCAGTTGCCGACGTCAGCGCGTCCGCTTCGGGCGCAGTCTCCCCCATCGCGTAGCCCAGCAGCATCCGTTTGAGCGCATACATCAGACTGAACTGCTGGTAGTCATAGCGGATCCCGAGGCTCTGGCGCTGTTCGCTGTGCAGCCCCCAATGCGCACCGGCCTGCGTCAGCCACTGGCTGATCCGGCTGACGGCGGCATCATCCAGCGAAAAACGGGCCGCCAGCTCAGGCACCTGCAACAAATCGATGATGTCACTGAGATAAAACCGCTGCTGGCGGATATTCAGCAGATATTTCAGCGCCTGCAACAGCGGTTGTTGCACAGTGGCCGCCTGATCCGCGATGGTAAAGGGAATGCAGCGGTCGTCTTCACGCCGGTAGCGGCCAAACACTGCATGAATGGCGGCAGCATATTCATTGATGTCCGGCACCATCACCATAATGTCACTGAATGAGAGCGTCGGATCTGCGCTGAACTGGGCCAATAAATCGTCGTGTAACACTTCCAGTTCGCGCACAATGCTGTGGCTTCTGGCAAAACACAGCGACTGCGCTGCGGCGAGACTCAGCGGCTGCCAGTGACGGCGGCTCTCAGTCAGATCGCGCAGCTCCAGAATGTCCTGCTGCAACTGCCCAAGCAGGTGGTGCCCGGCATAGTCACTGAACAAGTCAATGCGCTCACCACGAAACAGGTGGCGGAATTGTTCGGTCTGGTCAAACTGGTCTAATAACCGGATATAGTCGCGGCCCTGTTTGCCCCAGGCGGCCAGTAACGGATGCCCGCTGGCACCGGTTTTCACTTGCTGCCGGCTTTTTGTCGCGCTGCGGAACAGATCTTTGTCGGCGACAATATCGGCCCAGTAATGCCGGCAAGGGTTGTGTACAGCCAGCAAAATCTGGGTATAAGGGGCGATAGCCGCCAGCGCTTCCAGACTTTGTTGCGACATACTGCTGATGCCAAACAGGATAACCCGGCGCGGCAGCAACGCCGGGCGCTGCGCTGGCGAATAAGCAGCCGCCGCCCGGACAAATTCCTGCTGCAATGCCGCCCGGCTGAAACGGCGCTCTGCCGGCTGCATGTCCGCCAGAATGGCGCGCCACAGCGCACTTTGCCAGCGTTGCTCCGCCGCCAGTGGTAGCTGCTGACCGCCGGCGTCAATCAACACATCTTTGCCCTGTTCCCAGGCCAGCAGCCAGTCCGCCCGGTAGACCTGATACTGGTCAAATAAATCCGCCAGTTTCAGCGCCAGTTGATCGGCCTTACGCTGCTGCTGATCATCGGCCAGATATTGTGCCAGGGTGGCAAACTCCGCCTGTTGCACCAAATCCGGCAACAAACGTAACAAGCGCCAGTGCAGCGGGTCTTTATCAAAGGCACACTGTTCCGGAATAGCCAGTTGCGGCAGCACCCAGCGATACAGTTGCCAGACAAACCGATGTGGCATGGCCAGATGCAGGCCGGCCGCAATGCCAAGGCCGCCGCTGCCATCGGCTGCCGGCTCCGCGGCCAGCGCCAGCTTCAGCCACTGCGCGATACCGTTGCTCTGCACCAGAATGGTTTCTGCTTCAAAGACATCCAGCGGATATGCCGCCATCCAGGCGGTACACAAAGCACGGAGTTGCTCCGGCAAATTGGCATGCACCACCATAAAACCGGCGGTTAACGGAGATTGTTGTGATCTGAACACGAATACTTCCTTGCAAAAACGACTCAGGCACTGACGACCTGATTGCGGCCATTGGCTTTGGCCCGGTACAGCGCGTTGTCAGCACGCGCAATAGTTTCACGGACCTGCTCGTGCCGGCCGGCCTGCGTCAGCCCCAGGCTGATGGTCACGTGGATCCCGGCAAAACGGGGAAAGTGTAAATCGGCCACGGCCTGGCGCAGCTGCTCTGCCACCTGCAGGGCGCGGGCCTCTGTGGTGTCCGGCAGCACCAGTAAAAACTCTTCGCCGCCACTACGGCCAATGTTGCCGTGTGGCGCTACGACGCTCTGCATCGCCCGCGCCACCGCCACCAGCACTTCGTCGCCGGCCTCATGACCATACTGGTCATTGCATTGCTTAAAATAATCAATATCGGCGATCAGCAGACACCAGGGATGTTGCTGGCGGGACTGCTGCTGGATCTGTTCACAATACGCCAGGATAGCGCGCCGGTTACCGACTTGTGTCAGTTCATCGGTCATCGCCAGCCGGTGCAGCCGTTTATTCCGCTGGATTTGGGAGATGGCATAAAACAAGGCAATCAGCGCCAGCACCACAAACAACGCAATCGCGGTGTATTGCCAGCGCTGCGCCGCCTCCAGCACCGCCAGTTGCTGGCCGGTCAGACGGTTTTCCGCCTGCAGGCGGGTATTGTTGCGGGCCTGTTGTTCAGTATCAAACTGGTAGCGCAATAACGACTCACGTTGTTGTTTCGCCTGTGAATTCAGCTTGTCCTGCAACTGGCTGGCGACCTGCTGCCGCTGGTAGGCCTGGGCATAATCACCGGCCTTGGCCGCCGCGCGCGCCCAGGCCTGATTCAGCAGCAGCAAATAACGCGGGTTTTGTTCTGCATCCAGGATCCTGGCGGCTTCGGCAAATTTGGCGAGACCTTGGGATAATTGACCGTATTCGGCCAGCGCTTCGGCCTGATGTAACTGATAAATCGCATAATTAAATGGCCGGAACGACGGGTCCTGCAAGCGTAGCTGCGCGCTTTCCTGTTCAATTTGGCTGATCAGTTCCAGCGATTCGGCATATTTTTGCTCCAGGTTGCTGATCCAGAGCAAATCGATCAGGGTCGCAACCGCATACCTTGTGTCTCCGACATCCAGATAAATCTGCCGCACCTGCTGCATCAGCATACGGGCCTGCGGCGTTTTGCCCATTTCGCCATAAACGAAGGCTTTTTGTTGCAACACAAAGGCCTTCCGGTAGCTGTCATTCGGCGCAATAAATTCCCGCTCACTGGTTTCCAGATATTCAATGGCTTTATCAAACTCAGCCATCCGGCGAAACGCGGCCGCAATATTTTCCAGCGTGAGGCCGGTGCCCTGGCGGTTATTCACTTGCTGAAACAGGTCGTAAGCCTTGAACAGGCGCACCAGCGCTTCGGCATGCTCGCCGCGGATGGAATACACATCAGCCAGCGCGGACAGCACAGTCGCCTGGGCCAGCGCATCTTCGCTGCTGTTGGCCAGTGCCAGCGCCTGATTCAGATCTTCCTGCTGCCGGGCCGTCTCCCCCAGGACCACCAGATAAGCTGCCCGGCACTGATAAAAGTAACTCAGGGTCAGATGGTCATTGGCAAGCGAAGGCGCCGTGATATAACTTTCAGCAAAGCTGACGCCAGCGCGCGGATCGGTCAGATATTCAATAGGACAGGCTTCGCGGGCTAATCGCCGCGCACGGACCTCGTCGGCCGCAGGCAGCTGCTGGCGCAGCTGCTGCAGAAAATCACGGGCGTCTTCGGCGTCATAAAACACCCGCTCACCGCGCTCCAGCTGACGGATCAGTTCATCAAATTTTGCGGCATCCGCGGCAAGCAGCGGGCTGCAGCCACTGCACCACAACAGCAGGGCTATCAGAAACTGACCTAGTCTGCGCATCAGACCTCCGCTATAAATCAGCCGTTTTGGTAACCATCCGGGTTTTGTTGCTGCCAGCGCCAGGCATCGCGAACCATATCGCTCAGACTATGCTGCGCCTGCCAGTCCAGCAGCGTCGCGGCTTTTGTTGCATTGGCATAACAGACCGCCACATCACCCGGCCGGCGCGGACTCAGCTCATAACGCACGCGGACGCCATTTTCCCGCTCAAAGGCTTCGACCATCTGCAGCACACTGTAGCCCTGCCCGGTTCCGAGGTTAATCGCCTCAAGACCGCTATGCTGCTGTAAATAACGCAGCGCCTGTAAATGACCCCGGGCCAGGTCCATCACATGGATATAATCGCGCACCCCGGTGCCATCAATGGTCGGATAGTCGCTGCCAAATACAGATAACTTCGGCCGTTTCCCTACGGCAACCTGACTGATAAATGGCATCAGATTATTTGGCATACCATTGGGGTCTTCACCAATCAGACCACTTTCATGGGCACCAACCGGATTAAAATAACGCAGTAAAGTGATCCGCCACTGTGGATCAGCCGCGGCCAGATCTTGCAGGATATGCTCAATCATCAGCTTACTCTGCCCATAAGGATTGGTTGCCGAACGCGGGTTAGTTTCAACAATAGGTACTTCAGCTGCGGCGCCATAAACCGTCGCAGAAGAGCTGAATACCAGCTGCCTGACCCCGGCATCGGCCATCACCCGGCATAAGGTAACAGTGCCTGCGACGTTGTAATCATAATATTTCAGTGGCAACTGAGTGGATTCACCGACAGCTTTCAGACCGGCAAAGTGCACCACAGCGCTGATTGGATAATCGGCAAACACCTGACGCAGCGCGACTTCATCGCGGATATCCGCCTGGATCAGCGGCACAGCCTTGCCGGTAATTTGCGCAACCCGCTGTAGTGACTGCGCTGAGGAATTACATAAATTATCCAGCGCCATGACATCAAAACCGGCCTGCTGCAACACAATAGCGGTATGACTGCCGATATAACCGGCACCGCCCGTTAATAAAATCAGTGACATAGCATATCCTTATGGCAAAACTTTTTTAAACGGTTTAACAGTACTGCGCTGATAAACCCCTTGCAGAATAAACGGGTCCTGTGCCGCCCAGGCCTCCGCATCGGCCAGAGAAGCAAATTCAGCCACCACCAGAGAACCGCTAAAACCAGCTGCGCCCGGCTCGGGGCTGTCTGCCGCCGGTGTTGGCCCGGCCAGTAACAAACGGCCGGCGTCTGCCAGTTGCTGTAAACGCGCCAGGTGGGCCGGACGATGGGTCAGCCGCAGTGCCAGACTGTCGGCGACGTCCTCAGAATAAATCATGTAATACATTTGGTGCTCACTTGCTGAAGATAGGCGGGAATATACCTGCGAAGATAACAGATAGCTCTTTGATTTTCCAACGCCAGGAGAGCTGGCGCCGGAGTCGCATCCAATGGTAAAACCAGAGCGGTTCAAGCGCTGCTGACATGCCATAAAACCGGCAAACGCAGATGCGCCGGCGTGTCTGACACCGCAGAAAAAACAAAACGCCCGGGCGGGCGTTTGGCGAAGGGGCAACAGTGCAGCCGATCAGGCAGCCTGTCCGAGCAGTTGCTTGCGCTGATTATAAAAATCAACCATGCCCTGCATTTGTTCAGCGTCATACGGCACCAGACTGCCCAGCACCAGTCGTTTCTCACCGACGCCGATCACTTCATCACCGTCACAGAGTTCGAACTTCAGCACAACCTGTGCGCGTTTGCCTTCCTGCTCCAGACTTGAGGTGGCCAGACGTAAGGTCGGACACTGCGCGCTGAAACGGCTGAATTGTAAAGTCATGCTCTGGTAAATCACCAGCGGTCGCTGCGGATTAATCATGACATTATGCTGTTGCATCAGTGGTTGCAGAATATGCGGGAAATTTTGCCCGGAAAAACGGACATAATCACGCACCAGCCGCTCAATAAACTGGCATTCCTGCTGCCGGGCGCCGGATTGCGTCAGCGACAGATACACCTTGCCATTGCCGTCCAGGATCTGCACTTCATCCGCATTTTCCACACAGTGCAACAGCACGTCGGCCCCGACCATGCCTTCAAAACGGCAGCTGAGCTGCGCAGCCAGCCCGTAACGGCTTAACAGAAAGGCAAACAACAAATCACCCGGTACACAGAACCTTTTACTGTCGGCATCATGGATAGGGTTAAAGTCTTCGGCAATTTCTTTGGCAAACTGGCTGGCCTGAGCCGCGCTGAACGCAAAGTGTTCCCCATGACTGCTGACAAATGCATCCAGAAACATCTGATACTCACTGAAACTGAAACAAGTCGGCCAGTTTAGCCGATTTTCGGCACTGCGATGGTATAACCAGTCTCACCGGACGACACGCAGATAAAATTAACTGTATATTAAAACAGTGCATGCTTGCTTTTTGTGCGAGCCTTGATTACTGTATATACATTCACTGTATATAACATCAGTATTTCGGAGTTCATATGCGTCAGCTTGTTTTGTCACCCTCAACTCACCGGATGCATCAGCCGCAGCAGGTCCGGCAACAACCGCAGTATTATCAGGAAACGGGCCGGGACAGTATCGCCAGCATCTGTCAGACACTGGCCACGCTGACGGCAACCGGACAGTCTCAACAAGGCTGGATCCTGGTGCTGGCTCCGCAGCATCATCTGAGTAAACAACTGCTGGAACAATGCCACATCGACTGCCAGCGTCTGTTGCTGATCAGCCAGAAGCAGATCCACCGCTATGACAACCTGATGCGTGATGCACTGACCTGCTCGACCTGCAGTGCAGTGCTGAGTTTTCTGCCCGCAGATTGCGCCGCGTTACAGGACTATCAATATCTGGCCAATAAATATCAGACCCTGTTAATTAACCACGACGCCAGACAAGGACAGGCCACTCACTGAAACCGCGCATAGCAATGCATTGTGAAAGGCCAAAGATGGTCGCGTCTGAGGTTTCAGTCAGCACAGGCTTTGAGTACAATAAAATTTTTGCCGGATATTGTATGACTTGTTATTGCGGATCACCTGAAGATTATGCGGATTGCTGCGCGCCGCTGCACCAAGGGATACGGCAGGCACAGACGCCTGAGCAGCTGATGCGCTCAAGGTTCAGCGCCTATGTTCTGGCGCAGGTACCTTATATCGAACAGACCTATCACAGTACAAAACGTACAGCAAATGCCCGGGCTGAAATCGACGACTTTGCCCGCTCGGCAACTTTTATCTCATTACAAGTACTGAGCAGCTCCGAGGATGCGCCACTGCTGACGCGGGATTGTCTGCAAAGCACCAAATCGCCGGAAACAGCCGACATCGGCTACGTGCATTTTGTCGTGAAGTTTTTCCTTGATGACAAACTGCAGGTCCTGGAAGAAGAATCGCGTTTTGTCCGGGAAGATCAACAATGGCGCTACCTGGATGGCGTCCTGACACCACACCCGAGTCAAAAAACCGGCCGAAACGACAGTTGCCCTTGTGGCAGCGGCAAAAAATATAAAACCTGCCGCCCTCATTGGCTGAACGGAGCCATGCGGTCTCTGCCATGAAACACAGCTGTAGCAGCGCTGGCCGTGTTGTTCAGTACTTAAGCCGCCAGCGGGTCTTGCTGGAGCTGTTCCAGCACATCATATAACAAGGTTGCATCTGTGCTTTGCTGTGGTGGCGATTGTTGCTGCAGATGGCGCTGACAATGTAACGACACATTGTCCAGAATATCCGCACTGAGTTTTTTCGCATCATGACAGACAACCTCTGGCTGCGGCCGCAATAGCATATGCAGCCGCAGAGCGGCGAAACCTTGCTGGGTCAGAGTCTGACCTTGTTGGTACATCAGGCTGATGTCGGTATTTTGCAATGCCGGGTTTCGCTGTTGCGGAAGTTGAAACTGCTGGCGTAAATCTGCCGGCTTGGGTGTGGCGTTGTTGTCTGCCAAACAGAAACTGGCCTGTTCTTCAGTGGCTGACGATAACAGCGACAACCAGAGCTGAAAATCTGCCCGGCAATGCTGCTGCAATGCCACATTCAGTTCACTGCCTAACTGCCATTCATTGATCAACATTGCAAAAATCAACTGTGTGACGAGGAATTGCTGAGATTATCGGCAGTCAGTGCAGGAACTTGAGATAATTGCTTTACAAGCAAACATATTTTGATAAGATGCCCGCCACGTGGAGGGGTTCCCGAGTGGCCAAAGGGATCAGACTGTAAATCTGCCGGCACTGCCTTCGAAGGTTCGAATCCTTCCCCCTCCACCATCTTGCCTGCTCTTCGATTCATTTTGTGCCTTTCAAGCACAGTCCTGCGATAAACTCATCATCTTGTTAATCATATTAGACGCTCGTTACTGAAATCAGCCGATTTGTAACCTTGCTGCGGGCTTGCACTCTGCAAAATTGTTTCCCACACTGATACATATTCGTTGGATCGCAAGGACGCAGGTTGTGGCCGGTAACACCCCGCATATTCTGATCGTCGATGATCAACGGCCTTTTCAGCTGATGCTTAAGGGCATTCTGCATAGTCTCGGCTATCGTCATATCGATTTTGCTCATCACGGTGAGCTGGCGTTACAGCGATGCCAGCAACAACGCTATCAAATCATTTTTATCGATTACAATCTGGGCACTGGCAAAAATGGCCGGCAATTGCTGGACGATCTGCGCCAGTTTGGCCTGCTCGACCCTGATGCGATTTGCATGCTGGTTACCGGAGAAAATACCGTGCCGATGGTGATCAGCGCAGTAGAGCTGGAACCGGACGACTATCTGATGAAACCCTTTTCGCAGAGCGTGCTGCGCATGCGCTTACAACGGATCCAGCAAAAAAAGCAGCAACTGTTGCCGTTGTATCAGGCCATGAGTATGAAAGACTGGCCCACCGCAGAAGTTCAGGCGCGTTTTTTGCTGACTCAGGCACCGCGGTATGCGCCGTACCTGCGACGAATTTTGGTGCAGGCCCTGCTACACACCCGGCAAATTGATGCGGCACGCACTGAGCTTTCGCCACTGCTGGCTGAGCGGCGCCCGCCTTGGGCCTTGTTACAACTTGCCAGGATTGAGCTGGAATCCGGCCAGCATCCGCGCTGCCAGCAATTGTGTGAAGAGGCGCTGGCTGGCAACAAATATCTGGTCGAGGCCTATGATCTGCAAAGTGAAAATCTGGCGCGCAGCGGCGATCCCGATCATGCGCGACAGTTGCTGAAAAAAGCACTGGAGATCTCGCCATTTCAGCTGCAGCGCCTCGAACAGTTTTTCCAGCTCAGCGTCGCCACCGATCAGCAGGAAGACTGGTTAGCCGCCGCCCGTCAGATGTACGAACTAACCCGCCGGGCCGGCAGTAATGACCCCAGACAACTGCTGAATTACGTGCGATGTCTGCTCAATGCGGCCTGTGCCAGCACAGATCCAGGCAACAAAAACCGCTTGCAGCAAGAATCGTTATTATTGATACACCGCGCCAGACGCGATGAACATTTGTTGCGCAAAATTGACTACGAGATGTTTGAAAAAGTGTGTATGGCGCGTCTGGACGCCGCAGATGGCCGGCAACTGCAAGCCCGCCGCAGTTGTCTTGATTTGGTGACGCAGTATGTCGATGGCAGCCCGCTTGCTGCAGATTTAGCCATGTTGTGCGATCAGGTCAATGAATATGAGTTGTCAGAACAACTGCAGGCACAACTGTTATTTGGCACTGACAGCATCGCCGAGCGTTTATGGCAACAACAACAGCAGCAAATTGCACCGCAAAGACTGGCCTTCAGCCAGTTCAGCCGGCAAGGACTGAGTTGCTACCAAAGTGCGGACTATGCCGGCGCAACCCAGAATTACGAACAGGCATTACAACTGGCTCCGCTGCACAGTTCTACCCAACTGAACCTGCTGCAGTCTTTGTTGCAGTACATCAGCACGGAGCCAAAACCCACGCCGGGACTGGCGGCAAAACCACTGGAATTACTGCGTCGGATCAGACAGCAAGCGCTGTCGGCGGAGCATCAGGAGCGTCTGCAACAACTGCAGGAACAGTTTGACGCGCTCAAAGCTCAGGGCAAAACCGGCACCTGAATGACTCTCAGCGCAGCGCCAGCAGCGGTAACAGCTCAGTCAACAAGGCACTGGCACCAATCCGCATGCCTGAGGGGTTGGCGAGCGCGCCGGTGATGTCTTCATACAGTTGCATCAATTCCAGCGCCTGCGCCACAGTACGCACGCCGCCTGAGGCTTTAAACCCGACAGGCCGCTCAGCACCGGCGATGGCTGTCAGCATGATCCGCGCCGCTTCCAGTGTGACGCCGACCGGCACTTTCCCAGTCGAGGTTTTGACAAAATCGGCGCCGCCTTCAATCGCCAACTCTGTGGCTTTGCCAATCTGCTGTGCCGTCACCAGCTCACCGGATTCAATAATCACTTTAAGGCAAGTGGTACCGCAGGCCTGACGGATCTCCGTCATGAAATGCTTCACCGCGCCGATGTCACCAGCCAGCAACGCTTTGTAAGGCAACACCGCATCAATTTCGTTTGCGCCAAGCGTAAGCGCATCTTTAATTTGCTGCACGACCTCTGCAACAGGTGAATCACCTGATGGGAAATTGACCACTGTCGCAATTGCCACCGGCATCTGGTGCTGCTGCAAATGGCTGCGGGTCTGCGCAATAAATGCCGGATACACACAAAATGCTGCCGGGACCGCATCAGGCCGTGCCGTCTGGTTCAGCCAACCGGCCATCTCGTGGCTGTTGTCATCATCGGTAAGCCGGGTTAAATCCAATAAGCGTAATAATTGTTGTAAACGCAAAGGACTGGTCATCGTGGTTTTTCCTGTCACAAAGGCGCGGCTGCGCATTCTTGGTTAAATTGTCCGGGCTTTTTGCCGGCAGACGAAAACAGCAAACATGCCAACAGCAAAGGGACTGTCACATGGTTCAGCATGATTCCGACGTCAGGGTCAGCTGCGTCTGATGATGCTTCAGGTAGGCTTTGGCGTCACGCCAGGCCGGATAATATTGCGCCACCAGCTGCCAGAACGCCGGTGAGTGATTCATCTGGCGCAAGTGCGCCAATTCGTGTACGACGACATAGTCACCCACCCAGGCCGGCGCCAGTAACAACCGCCAGTTCAGACAGATAGTGCCATCGCTGTGGCAACTGCCCCAACGGGTTTGCCAGCCTTTGATCTGCAAAGTCCGGTATGACACCCCCATCTGTGCACTCCAGAACTGCAGGCGTTCGGCGAAATACTGCTGCGCTTCCTGCTGATACCAATCCTCCAGCAATATCAGCAGTTGTCTGGCACGGTTTTCTGGTTTTATCCGTCGTGACAACTGAACCCATAATGTCTGGCTTTCCAGTGTCACGCCGGACACCGAGTCATCCACCACCCGCAGCCGCAACGGCTGGTCACGCAACATCAGTTGCTCCCCCTGAACCGGATAGCCCTGCTGCGGGCGTTGCTGCTGCGTCGTTAAATGCTGACGGATCCACGCCGCTTTACGGTCGATAAACTGGTCAATCTGGTATTTTTCCAGATACAAAGGCGACAACACCGTCAGCCCCTGCGGCCCAACCTGTAACGCCAGCGTGCGGCGCCGGCTCGATCTTTTTAACTGATAAGGAATAGCGCTGAACTGACAGACTTCGCTCACTGCCTGCTCCGGTTGTCTGAAAAAGCCGCCGCAGCATACCCAAACCGCAGTCTGTGCTGCAAGGGGGCTTTAGACAGCCGCACGGGACCGGTGCTATGATGCAGGTCTCGCAATTCAGTTGCACTTCTACGGACACCGCCTCAACTATGAAAATAATTTCATTTAATATCAATGGCCTGCGTGCCAGACCGCACCAACTGCAAGCGCTGGTAGACCAACATCAGCCAGATTTTATCGGCCTGCAGGAAATCAAAGTGCAGGATGCTGAGTTTCCGCTCGACGAGATCAAACCATTGGGTTATCACGTCTACTATTTTGGCCAAAAAGGTCATTATGGCGTCGCTATTTTGAGTAAAACTCCGGCCGATCAGATGTTATATGGCTTTCCCGGCGACGCCGAAGATGCACAAAGGCGCATGCTGATTGGCCACTGGACACTGGCGAACGGCAAAAAATTCACCCTGCTCAATGGTTATTTCCCGCAGGGCGAAAGTCGTGATCACCCGGTGAAGTTCCCGGCCAAGCAGCGCTTTTACGCCGATTTGCTGCAATATCTGCAAACCAGCCACCAACCGGATGATTACGTCGCGGTGATCGGCGATATCAATATTTCGCCGCTCGACCTCGATATCGGTATTGGTGAGCCCAACCGCAAACGCTGGTTAAAAGACGGAAAATGCTCCTTTTTGCCGGAAGAGCGTGACATGCTGCAACGCATCAAAGACTGGGGCCTGGTGGATACATTCCGTCAGCTACACCCGGAACGCACCGAACGCTACAGCTGGTTTGATTATCGCTCCAAAGGCTTTGATGACAACCGCGGTCTGCGCATCGATGTAGTAATGGCCACGCCACCACTGGCAGCGCTGTGTCTGGCATCTGATGTAGATTATGACATTCGGGCTATGGAACGGCCGTCAGACCATGCGCCGGTCTGGTCGGTGTTTGACCTGACATAAGCCGATGGCCTGGTTTATCGCCATTCTGGCGTTGTTGTATTATCTGCTGCCAGATCGCAGGATCTGGCCGTTGTTACGTCAGCCGCTGATCCAGGCTTTGTTTATCGGCGCCATCCTGGTGTTGTCGGTGTTGTGGCAATTAAAAACACCGCTGGCTGACTTCCCGCCTGTCCATTTTCTTGGCATCACCGCCGTCACCCTGGTGCTGGGACTACGTCTGACACTATTGGTGATCCCGCTGGCCTTGCTGTTGCCACAGCTGGCCGGCCTGATCGCCGGTCTGCCGTTGCCGGCCCTGGACCTGCTGCTGTTAAACTGGACAGTATTAGCCCTGGTCGCAGTACAAAGTTATCTGTGTTATTTGCTCATCAGCACAAAGCTGCCGGCACATCTGTTTGTGGCCATTTTTGTCAGTGGCTTTTTAAACAGCGTGCTCAGTGCATTGCTGTTTGTGCTGTTACAGGGCGGCGGTTATTTTGTGATACTTGGCCTGGGACACACCAGCCAGATCGGTGAATTTCTGCTGGTGATGCCGTTGCTGGCGTTGCCGGAAGGGTTATTAAATGGCATGGCACTGACATTATTATTGGTGTACAGACCGCATTGGGTGGCGGCCTTTCGCCCGGACTGACCGTCACAGCAGCTTCACAGCCAATGATGGAAAAACGCTTTATCCAGCTGCCGAAAGGCGGATTGCAGTACATTCGCCAAATCGGCATAACAAGGGGTGCCGGTGACCGTTTGCGGCACCTGCACACCAGCTTGTTGCATTTGTGTCCGGATGTCCTGATACCAGCGGTGAATAGCCGGCGGTAACGCCGTTTGCGCACGCAGCCCCAGCCAATAATAACCCTGCAATGGTAACGCCAGTAAAAACAGGCCGCAGGATAACGCCGGCCAGACATAACCAGCGCCGAAGTATTGCAGTTGCACACAGACCGACAGCACTGCCAAAGGCGGCATCCACATCTTTAAAAACAACGTCAGGCGGATCAGCCGGTTCTCCGGAAACAAACCGTTTAATTCCTGCAAAAGCGGCCAGGTGTTGCTGTAACGCACACCCTGTTGCAAGGTACTGCTGACATCTGTGCGCATCGCAGGGCTCCGCAAATCAACCATCTTCAGCAACACTAGCATAAATGGGGACTGCCAGCCTATGGCCCGGAAAAAAAAGCCCGGCAGGCGCGTACCGGCGCGCAGGACAGTTGAAAGAAAATCGCGCATATTTCACAACATCAGATGAAAACTTACATTTTCAGACCTTTAATCGCATTCATCTGATTGTCATCAAGTAACAAATTTTGTGCCATTTAAATTTATCATTTATTTTCATGCAGATATGAAAGATAAACAGAACAACTCACAAACTTATCCACAGAATCTGTGGACAACATGAATCGAATTGGATTGCTTGTTCCAGCGCTTTCATTTGCAAATTAACATTTAAAAAATGCAAGTTCAGCCTGATATTTACCTTTAACCTGCATTTTTACCTGTTTAGTGCTGAACACAAGACTGCGACAAACGCCGAGGCATTTTTTTCATTTCAGCCTGCAGCTTGGCCGAGGACTTTGGTACTATCAGTCACTGACAGTCCGCAGGAAGGATCTTCATGGTATCGGCATTTAGCAAACTGACATGGCACGCTGAGCAAATGCCCGGCCATGGCATTGCCATTCACAGCCCGGTCAGTGGCCTGGTCAGCGCACCGGATCCGCAGGCAGACCCACTGTACCGCTCGGGCCTGCAGCCGGATGTGGTCCAGATCCAACTGCAAGGACAACAACTGGTCGCGCCATTTGCCGGAGCCGTCAGCCGTGCGGATATGGGGGGCAGCCGGATTGTGCTGCATCATCTGCATGGCCTGAAACTGGAGCTGTGTTTTCCCCACAGCTGCCAGCAACATACGCAGGGCTTTCGTTGGCTGGTCGCGGACCGCAGCAAAATGCACGCCGGCCAGCCGCTGTTGCAATTTGATCCGGCCAGGCTGTCGCGCTGGAGCAATCCGCTGATTTGTCTGTTGTCTGTCTATCACCACCCGAAGATCCAGCGCCTGCACAGCCGCAAAGGCTTTGTCGCTGCCGGACGTGATCCGTTGTTCTGGCTCGAACTGAGCGGCACAGGCAGCTAATTTATCAACATCAGGAGTTTATCTCAGCTATGTCTGTGATCATTTATGGCATTAAAAATTGTGACACGATGAAAAAAGCCCGCAGCTTGCTGCAACAACTGCAGATTGACGTCCATTTTCATGATTATCGTACCGACGGTGTGCCGGCAGCAGTCCTGCAACAAGCAATGTCGGCACTGGGCTGGGAAACGCTGATTAACCAGCGGGGCACCACCTGGCGCGGTTTGGCCGAAGCAGACAAACAAATCCCTGATGCCACCGCAGCGCTGGCGCTGATGCAACGTCATCCGGCGGTGATCAAAAGGCCGTTACTGCAACGTGGCGACCAGTTTATCCTTGGCTTTGATGCCAGCCAATATCAGCAATTCTGCCTCTGAGATCTGTTATGTCTGAAAAATCTGCTGTTCTCGCTCTGACCGAAGCTTTGATCCGTCGCCCATCGGTGACACCGCTGGACGAAGGTTGCCAGCAATTAATGGCCGACCGCCTGAGTGCACTGGGCTTTGCTATCGAATCGATGTTTTTTGACGATACATTAAATTTATGGGCGCGCCACGGCCAGGGCAAACCACTGTTTTGTTTTGCCGGCCATACCGATGTGGTGCCGACCGGCCCGCTGGAACAATGGCACAGCCCGCCATTTGAGCCCGAGATCCGCGACGGCTTGTTATATGGCCGTGGCACTGCCGATATGAAAGGCAGTCTGGCGGCAATGATAGTCGCGACTGAGCGCTTTTTAAGCAAAAACCCGGCGCTCACCGGCGATATCGCATTTTTAATTACCAGCGATGAAGAAGGCCCATTTATCAACGGCACCAAAAGAGTCATTGAAACGCTGGAAGCCCGGCAGGAAAAAATCAGCTGGTGTCTGGTCGGCGAGCCGTCCAGTACGCAGCAAGTCGGCGATGTGATTAAAAATGGCCGGCGCGGCAGTCTGACCGGTTATTTAAAAGTGAAAGGGGTGCAGGGTCATGTGGCCTACCCGCATCTGGTCGACAATCCTATTCACAAAGCGGCACCTGCACTCGCAGCGCTCAGTACCGAAGTCTGGGATAATGGCAACGCGTTTTTTCCGGCCACCAGTTTTCAAATTTCCAATATTCATGCCGGAACCGGCGCGACCAACGTGGTGCCGGGTGAACTGAGCCTGACCTTTAACTTCCGTTACAGCACCGAAGTGAGCGCAGAACAGCTGCAACAGCGGGTACTGGCATTATTGGATCAGCACCAGCTGCAATACGACATCGAATGGGTTCTTAACGGCCTGCCGTTTCTGACCGATCGTGGCCCGCTGGTGGAAGCCGCAGTCAAAGCGGTGCGCCAGGTGCAAGGTTTTGAAACCTCGCTGGAAACAACAGGAGGCACTTCAGACGGCCGTTTTATTGCCCCCACCGGCGCCCAGGTGGTGGAACTCGGCCCCTGTAACGGCACCATCCATAAAATCAACGAGCATGTGCGGGTCGCCGATCTGGAACTGCTGACCGAGATGTACGAGGCTATTCTGTGGCATCTGCTGACTTAATCAGCGAATTAACCGCAGCACAACTGACCGGCCTCGACGCCCCGCCTTTACAGGAAGTCGAGCCGGGCCGGTGGTTACAGCCGGTGGTTGCTGCGGCTTATCTGGCGATGCAACAGGCGGCGGCGACGGAGGGCATTGTGCTGCGTATCGCGTCCGGCTGGCGTGACTTTGCCCGCCAGCAGGCGATAGTGCAGGCCAAACTGAGTGGCCAGCGCCCTGTGCTGGACAGCGCCGGTCAATTGGTGGCGCTGCACACACTGCCGCTTGCTGACCAAATCCACGCCGTGCTGCTGTATTCGGCATTACCGGGCGCCAGTCGTCATCACTGGGGCACAGATCTGGATGTGTGGGACCAGGCGGCGGTGCCTACTGACTATGTGTTACAGTTGACTCCGGCTGAATATGCGCCAGACGGCCCTTTTGCTTGCCTGTCAGACTGGTTAAGCCGGCACGCCTTCCGCTTTGGCTTTTTCCGGCCTTATCGCAGCTTTCGCGGCGGTGTGGCGGTTGAACCCTGGCATTTAAGTTACCGGCCACTGGCCGGCAAGTATCTGCAACAACTCAGTCTGCCGGTGCTGGAACAGGTCATTTTACACAGTGATTTAAGCGCACGTGAGGCCATTGGCGCCATGTTACCTGCGCTGTATCAACGTTATATCTGCAATATCGATGGAGAAGAAAATGTCTGATTTATGGCTGATGGTGGTGCTGGTGGTTGCCTTACTGATTGGCAATTTATGGCTGCTCAAACGCAACAGTACACAACAGCTCAAACGCAAAACCACACTGAGCCGTCCGGCAGCGCCTGCCCAAACCGCCGCGGCAGTACAAACCAGCCCGGTGGTGGTAAACGCTGGTGAGAGAAACCAGACTGATACCCCTGCCACTAAATCCGGCGCAGATGCGCCTGGACACAGTGGCAGCGACAGTGACAGCAGCGCTGATTAAACGCTGCTTCAATCTGGCGGTGCTGTGGTTTATTCGGCTTTTTTGTCGAAACTGGAATAACCGCGGATAAATTTCTGTAACTGGTCGCGCAGATTCGGCGGTGTGCCTTTAATGATCAGCACATCGCGCTCTGCATCATACTGCACCCGCTCGCCGAGCAACTTTTGCTCAAAGCTGAGGCTGAGGCCAGCACCAGCACCGGAGAATTTCACCAGCGTTTTCAGCTCCTTGACATCAACCGGAAACTCTTCAGCTACCGCAATGTCCTGCTCCTGGCAATAGCGGATAAAGGCATTGTCATCCGAGCTGTCGACGGTGGCGGACAATTCATCCAGCCGCACGTCCTGGCCTTGTTTGGCGCGTTCTTCACAGTATTGATACACCTGCTTACGCACATCATGTTTTTCGCCGGCGTCATAGTCGGATGCACTTAAGTACTCTTCCACTGAAGCCAGCACCACTTTGCTGCTGGCTTTGGGGTCGACGCCTTCTGCGGCGCCTAAAAAGTCGAGGAAAAAATCCGCAACTTTACGCCCGGCACGACCACGGATAAAAGAAATATACTTGCCCTGCTCCGGTGCGCTGGCCAGCTCCGTTAAATCAATGCGGGCCGCCAGCTGCATCCGGGCGATATCCAGGTGTTTGCTGCTGGCCAGCTGTAAATCCGCAGTCAGGCTGAAATGTTCTTTACTGCCAAGCAAAGCCACAAACAGATACTCATTGGCCAGATATCGATAGTGACACAACATCAGATAACCGGTTTCCGGAATTTGATGTTTGGTCAGTTCCACCACCAACGCGGCAGTGGCATGCTCAGTCAGACTTAAAAAGGACTTTTCGCCGTGCTGCCACTGTCCGAGTGGCTCCAGCAACTGTTCAACTTTGTCGCTGCTGAAACTGGCATAACCTTTCGCCGGTTTGCCGTTATAGGCCAGATGCAACTGTTCCAGCAGCCCCGCCACGTGTGGCGTGATGGCTAACAAGTCCTGGCGGAAATGGGCGGTCAGCTGCCCGGACTCACTGGCTTCAATAAAGTTAATCGCCAGTGCATGAACATCCACAGACATAAATTTTCCTGTTTAACCGAATTCTGTTACCATTCTACCTGTTTTGCAGCCTTCATTTCAGAGTAATTCATGCCGATCCAGTCCAAGTACAGCACCGCCCAGATTGAAACCATCATGAACCAGCTGCTCGACACGCTGCGTCAGCAGGACGCCAATACCGAGCTGAGTCTGATGTGTCTTGGCAACACCATCAGCCATATTATTCAGACCCATGTCCCGGTCGCGCAGCAAAAAGACGTGGCAAAATCCTTTGCACAGGTGCTGGTCGATTCCGTCAGCGGAAAGTCGCACTGATTTATGGTCCTTGAGCAAGACCTCTCGCTCGTCAATAAGGTGAACCGGCTACTACGCTGGGGCCACTGGTTTACCTTTTTTAACGTGCTGCTGGCGTTACCCGTCAGCCTGAGCTTTTTTCTGGCCGACCCATTGCCACCGGATGCAATCGGCTGGCTCTACCTTGGGCTGAACTGGCTTGGCCATACTGCGTTTATCTGCCTGTTGTTTTTTATCGTCACTATTTTCCCGGTCAGTCTGGTGTTCCCATCGCAGCGCCATGTACGTGGCGTCGCCGCTTTGTTGGCAAGCTGCGGCCTGGTCGCGCTGATTTTTGACGCTTATGTTTATCACAGCCTTGGTTATCATGCCGGCAGCGCTTCTTTTGAGCAGACCGTCGACTTGCTGCGTCAGCAAGTCGTCACCAACTTGCGAAACTTCATTCTGATCACCGCGTCAGTCGGCGCCATTTTGCTGGCCATCGAATTGGTGCTGAGTAATTTTTGCTGGAAAAAAATTGAACGGCTGAAGCACTCCGGCATTGGCGCCCCGGCGTTAATCATCCTGCTCGGCAGCTTTACCTGCAGCCATCTGCTGCACATTTGGGGCGATGCGACCGAAGTCAGCAGTATCACCCGGCAAGATAACACCCTGCCTTTGAGTTATCCGGCCACGGCCCGCACTGTGCTGAACCGTTATCAGCTCATCAGCCATTCGAACACCGCACACAGCCAGCAAAGCTGGTTACAGCAGGCGCTGAGCACACCACAACCGGTGCAACTGTCCTGCAGCGCAGCACCGCAGGCCGCGCCACTGGACATCTGGCTGGTGGACAGCATCGATGAAGAACAACGTCAATTGCTGCAACTGCAGAACTTTAAAACCTTGCCACAACATTTGGCCCCGCGGGATCCGGTGCTTGCAGTCAACAACCTGTTGCACGGCCAGCTGGCGCCGGCGGCCGCAGCGGTAGCACCGCTCTGGTGGCAACAATTGCCTGCCGGTTACCTGCAAATTGACGCAGATCCAACCTGGCTGCAGCAATTCCCCTGGCTCGGCACCCAACATAGTGCTGCGGCGGCAGTTCGGCTGCATTTGCGCCGCGATGCCACGCAACTGACCAGTCAGCTGAAACAACGGCCAGCGGACCAGCAGTTGCTGGTGATTAACATCAGTGGCCACGGCGAGCGTTTTGCACTTGGCCCGGCAGAAGTCTGGTATCACTGGCCGGAGCTGCGGCGACAACGTTTTACTCAGGTCAGCCAACATCTGGACCTGCTGCCGACCGTGCTGAGCTATGCCGGTTGTTTTAACCAACACCCCTGGCTTGGTGAGAACTGGCTGGCCGCAACCCATCAGGCCAAGCTCAATGTGATTGGCAACGAACTGTACGCCTTTCGCAAAGACAAAATGTTGTTGGTCAAAGAAGACGGTCAATATAGTGTCTGGTCAGCCGGCACCTTTGTCGCACTGGAGCAAAAACCGGATTTACCGCTGCTGACCGATGCGCTGAATCGTCTGACACTGCCAGCATCCTCACGCTGAAACAGCGGCAGCCCACTGCCGCTCATCGTTTTATTCGAACACAACTGACTTTTTTATTCATTTTACCATGATGTCGTGCCGGCTTATGCTGGCAACAGATAAACGCTGCCACTGTGTCAGGAGCCAGCTATGGTAAAAACGCTCAGTTTTATGTTGATGCATTTCAGCATCGCTTTTAGTGTCGCTTATATGCTGACCGGTGACGTGATGATCGGCGGTCTGCTGGCCGTGGTGGAGCCGGCGGTAAACACTGTGGGCTATATAGTGCACGAAAAAATCTGGTCTCGGCGGCAACAGCTGGAAAAAGCCGGCTTTGTACGCGCATAAGTCGCGAAGCAGCGAAAAAACCGTTACACTGGCGCCCCGTTTTTTCTCTGGTATGACTCATGGCGCTCAAAGCCACCATCTACAAAGCCGAACTGGCAGTTGCCGATATGACGCGGCATTATTATCAGACCCACAGCCTGACACTGGCGCAGCACCCTTCTGAAACCATCGAACGGATGATGCTGCGGCTGGTCGCATTTACGCTGTGCGCCCATGAGCGACTGGTGTTTGGCAAAGGCATCTCAGAAGATGCCGAGCCGGATCTGTGGCAACACGATTACGGTGGCAATATCGAGCTGTGGATTGAACTGGGCCTGCCGGAAGATAAATTATTACGCCGCGCCGCTCACCGGGCGCAACAAGGCATGGTGCTGGCTTATGGTGGCACTGTCGTGGATAAATGGTGGAAAGACGCGCAAAAAACTGCCCGTGAGCTGTCGAATCTGACGGTCGTCGCCATAGACGCGGCGGAATCACAGGCACTTGCCAACTTGTGTCAGCGCACCATGCAACTACAATGTACCATTCAGGAAGGCCAGCTCTGGTTTGCTGACTCAAATCATTCTGTCGTAATCAATCCACGCCTGCTGCAGCAGAGCAATCCCCCCTTGTTTCAACTGGAGTCCTAATGTTTCTCGGAAAAACAAATCGTCTGGTCATCAAAAGGCGTGTTGATTTTGGCGTCTATCTGGATGGCAAAGAATGGGGCGACATCTTGTTGCCAAAGCGTTATGTCCCGGCGACTGCCGATATTGGCAGCAGTGTTGATGTATTTTTGTACCTCGACTCCGAAGATCAGCTGATTGCGACCACCGAGCGCCCGCTGATTAAAGTGGGTGAAGTGGCGCAAATGCGCGTAGTCGCGGTGACCAAAGTCGGTGCCTTTTTAAACTGGGGGCTGAAAAAAGACTTGCTGGTACCATTTGCTGAGCAGGCGGTACCCATGCAACAGGACTACAGCTATCTGGTGTATTGTTTTGTCGATAAAAGTAACCGCATCGTCGCATCGAGCAAACTGGACAAATTTATCGGTAAATCCACACCACAGCTAAAAGCCGGGGATGAAGTGTCAATTGTCGTGGCCGAACCGACCGATTTAGGTTTTAAAGTTGTCGTCAATAATGAACACTGGGGGCTGCTGTATAAAGACCAGGTGTTTAAGCAATTACGCCGCGGTTATCAGTGCAAAGCCTATGTCAATAAACTGCGCAGCGACGACAAAATCGATTTGTTGCTGGATAAACCCGGCTATGGCAAAACCCTCGACCTCACGGCGCAGATCCTGCAAAAACTCGAGGCCAATGACGGCGTGCTGATGCTGTCGGATAAAAGCTCACCGGAAGCAATTTCGGCGTTGTTTGGCGTCAGTAAAAAAGTCTACAAACAAGCCATTGGCGCTTTGTTTAAAGAGGGCAAAATCGACATCAGCGCGACACAGATCACGCTGAAATAGTCTTTTTGACCGAACTAGCGCAGCCACTCCACCGCCTGGCGCGGTGGCAGTGCCGCGGCAAACCAATAGCCCTGACCACTGTCGCAGCCTAAATCCGCCAGAATTTTGCGTTGCAGGCTATTTTCAATCCCCTCGGCGATCACGGTTAACTTCAAGGTTTTCGCCAGCGTAATAATAGTGTTGACGACGGCATTCTCCTGAATGCGCGGCCGGATCCCGGCAATAAAACTGCGGTCGATTTTCAGCACATCCAGCTGGAACTCATGCAGATAACTCAGGCTGGAATAGCCGGTGCCAAAGTCATCCAGAAACACCCGGATCCCGGCAGCACGCAGGCGCGCGATAGTGGTTTTCGCCTGTTCAATTTTATCAATCAGCGCCCGCTCGGTGATTTCAATGGCCAGGTAATGCGCCGGGACCTGACATTCGGCCAGCTGCTGCAATACGGCATCGGCGAAGTCCGGCACCGAAAAACTGCGGCCGGAGATATTCACGCTGATGTAAAACGGCATGGCGTAGTTTTGCCACCAGATGCTGATTTGCGCCACGGCCTGCTGCACCACATACAAATCAATCGCTCCCAACAAACCTAACTCTTCGGCCAGCGGGATAAAATCATTGGGCGGTACAAAACCACGCACCGGATGCTGCCAGCGGATCAGCGCTTCGAAGCCCACAGTGCTGTCGCTGGCCAGATCAACCACCGGCTGATAATGCAGCTCGAACTGTTGTTGTTGCAGCGCGGTCTGGATCTCCATTTCCAGCTGATAGTGCTGCACAGCCCGCTGATCCATTTCATCGGAGAAAAAGCGGTAAACCCCCCGGCCATCCTGTTTTGCCTGATACATCGCAATATCGGCACGGCGGATCAGCTCGTCGGTGTCGTCAATGTCAGTATGAATATTGGCCAGCGCCACGCCGATACTGACCGAAGTCTGCAGTTTGTGCTGTTTCAGCACCACCGGCAAACTGAGCTGCTGACCGATGCGTTGCAACACTTCAGCCACATCTGCGTCGGTGTGGACATCGTCGAGTAAGATGGCAAATTCATCCCCGCCGAGCCGTGCCAGCGTGTCGTTTTGCCGCAGACAACGCTTGAGCATTTGCGCCACCGCCACCAGGAATTCATCACCCACCTGATGTCCCAGCGTATCGTTGACCATTTTAAACCGGTCCAGATCCAGATAAGCCACTGCCACCACATGATCCGGATAACGCCGGCGGCGCTTAAAAGCCTGGCGTACCCGATCCAAAAACAGCAGCCGGTTTGGCAGCTGGGTTAACGCATCGTGTAATGCCTGATGCAACAACCGTTGCTGGACAAAAGCCCGCTCCAGCGCGCTGCAGATATGCTGGCTGACAAATAACAGCAAATCGAGATCAGTCTGCTGATAATGTCGCCCGGCATCATAACTTTGTACCACCACCACACCCTGTATATTGTCGTCTGACTTAAACGGCACGCCCAGCCAATACTCAGGCGGTTCACCGTAAGCACGCACAATATGCTCACTGTCGAGCTGCGCCAGTCTGGCTTTGTCAGCCAGGAGTGGCTGATCGGTGCGAAAGACATAGCCGGTCAGGCTGTGATTGAGAATTTCTTTTGGGTAAAACTGATCAGGGCGGATCTGATCATGACTATCCGCGTGATACGGGAAATGTAACACTTCCTGTTCTGCGTCATACAAAGCGATGTAGAAGTTTTCGGCGTAAATCAGCGAATTTACATTCTGATGTAACTGCTGGTAAAACCGGGTCGGCTGGTCACCGTCATAATGTAGTGAGGCAATGTTAAACAACACTTTTTGCAACCGGCTGGCATATTCCAGCTGTTGCACCGATTGCTGGATCCGCGACAAGTCCTGCAACTGCTGCAGTTTGCGCGCCAGCACCTCGGCGACCTGGCTGAGCAGTGGCATGGCGTCGGCAAAAAAATCCACACTGGGATGTTCACAATCCAACACTGCCAGCAACTGGCCGTCTGCAATAACCGGTACAGCCAGTTCACAGGCATACCGGACTGAACCTGGCAAATACCGCGCATCAAGGCGCGTGTCTGGCACATAAACGGCCTGGTGCAGCCGGGCAGCAGCAGCGACCAGACTCTGACTACGCTTCAGGTCAAGAGTCGGTACGGCATCGTCATCCGCCCGCGCGCCCGACGCCGCGCGTCGCAGCAATGTACTGCCATCGCCAGACAACACAAACAAACTACAGTCGGCAAAGCCCAGCGACTGACTGACAGCAGCGGCAACTTGCTGATAAACCTGAGTCTCCGCCGTGATTTGATGCAGCTCAAGCGCGAGGCGGTTCAGCGCACGAAGTAGATTCACTTCAGCTTGCAACTGGCTGATCCGGTCACTGTCGGCCTGCGACAACGACAGGCTGCCAGCGCTATCATGCTGATCCTTTGGCTGAACCATGCAGTCTGACTTCCGTTAACTTTTTGAAAGTTATAACACAATGTCAGATTTTTAGTAAATCATCAGACCGGCTGTTTAAACCCAGGTTTGGCCAGTACCAGATGTACGGTGCTGGTGGCGCGTTCCAAAAAACCACCCTCGCAGTAACATAAATAGAATTGCCACATCCGGATAAAACGTTGATCGTAGCCAAGGGCCAGCACCTGCTCTTTTTGCTGCTCAAAGCGTTCAAACCAGTCAGCCAGCGTGCGGGCATAGTCGAGGCCAATATCACTGAGCTGACGGATCACCAAGTCTGTGTGATTACAAGCCGCACTGGCCATTTTGGTTACAGACGGCAAAAAACCACCGGGGAAAATAAATTTCTGAATAAAATCCACTTCTTTGCTGTAGTGCTCAAAGCGCTGGTCAGCAATAGTAATGGCCTGCAACACCATCAGACCATCCGGTTTGAGCAAACTGCTGCATTTGGCAAAATAGCTGTCGAGATACACTTTACCAACCGCTTCAATCATTTCCACCGACACCAGCTTGTCGTATTGACCGCTCAGTAAGCGGTAGTCTTCAAACAACAGCGTAATTTGTTCGGTGAGGCCCGCAGCGGCAATCCGCTCAGCCGCGTAGTCATATTGTTCCCGGGAAATGGTGGTGGTGGTGACTCGACAGCCATAGTGGGTCGCCGCATAAATCGCCAGACTGCCCCAGCCGGTGCCAATTTCCAGCAGATGGTCACCGGGTTTTAGCTGCAGTTTTTCACAAAGTAAATGCAATTTATGCTGCTGCGCCTGCTCCAGCGTGCTGTCTGGCGCCGGATAGACGGCGCTGGAATACATCATGCTGTCGTCCAGAAACAACCGATATAACGGGTTGCCTAAATCATAATGCGCAGCAATGTTTTTGCGCGACTGGCCCAGCGTATTGCGGTTTTTCCAGTCTAATAACTTCAATGCCGGCTTACTTAAACGCGCCCAGGCGCTTTCCAGTGAATCCAGCAGCGCCATATTGCGGGCAAAAATGCGCACTAATGCGGTCAGCTGGTCGGTATGCCACCAGCCGTCCATATAGGCCTCACCGGCACCGACCGAACCTTCCAGCACCAGCTTCTGGTAAAAGCGCGGGTCACGCACTTCCAGCCGCACCCGCAAGTCAGCATGAGCATCGCCGAGGATCAGCTCGTCTTTATGGTCAACCAGCTCAATACACCCCTGTTGCAGGCCAGCAAGGTAGCCTTGTACCAGACGACGGCAAATCCGGTCCAGCAAACCGGGCTCTGCGTAATGACCTGACTGACTGAGCGCTACTGTCATACCGATTGATCCTTTGGCTTTTGATGAGAATAAAATGGCAGGCCTTTAACTAACAACTTAAGCGCCTGCCAATAAATGCGTATAACAACTTGTACGTTTTGCCAGGGCTGGCGGATCAACATCTGGCGGATGCTTTTCGCACTCAGCGGATCGCGCTGCAGACGAAACCAGGCGGAAAACACTTTTTCGCCTTGCCGGCTGTTCTGCAACAGCAGATTAAATTGCGCTGCAGGCGCTTCGATACGCCAGTGATATTGCATATCTAACGGGTTAAACGGCGAGACATGAAAATTTTTCGCATGGCTGAATTCCGTCACGCCTTCAGCCATCAGCGGTACCAGGTAATGATGCCGTTCATTCCACGGCGTATTGCTGACTTCAGCCAAGAGGTAACGCGGCTGCCCCTGCTGATACAAATAATACTGCGTCAGCGGGCTGAAATAGACACCCCAGTTAGCCAGTGGCGTCAACAGAAACACCTGATCAATGCCGCTGACATCTGCGCCCAGCTGCGCGGCGCGTGCACGTGCAGCTTCGGCCAAATCAGCAATGCCGGCAACGGCAGCGCAGCCTTTAAAATAATCGCGACGGCGCAGAGAAAAAGCACCAAAAGATTCACGCTGGATTTGCGCCGGCAGCTCAGCCAGCGCGCCCAGGTCCAGCCAGAAGTACTGGATATCATACTGCAGCCCATGCGGTTTGGGTTTGAGGCGCTGATGCCCCACCCGGCCGCGATAAATGGCATGGGCTGCCATTAAAACGGCACTCCGAGCATAGCAGCGACGTCCACGGCGCTGCGCACGCCATCTTCGTGAAAACCGTTATACCAATAAGCGCCGCAGAAATAACTGCGGTTCTGACCGTTAATTTCGCTGCGCCGCGCCTGCGAGCGCATCGTGCTTTGGTTATAGACCGGATGGGCATAAGTGAAGCGCCGCAGCACTTGTTCCGGCGCGATGCGGTTGTTGGCATTGAGGCTCACGACAAAAGTGCAGTCGCTGTTGATACCCTGCAGCATATTCATGTTGTAACTGAGCGTGGCACGCGCGGATGCATCCGCCCCTAACAGATAATTCCAGGCCGCCCAGGCCGCTTTGCGTTTGGGTAACAGCCGGATGTCGGTATGGAGCACCACATCGTTGTCCTGATAAGCAATACCGCCTAATACCTGCTGTTCAGCCGGTGTTGCATCAGCCAGCATCTTCAGCGCCTGATCGCTGTGACAGGCAAACACCACCTGATCAAACTGTTCAGTACTACCATCGGCCAGCGCTATTTCAACGGAATCAGGAAAACGGCGCACCTGCGCCACCGGGCTATTCAGCCGGATGCCATCGCTGCCACATTTGGCCAGCATCGCTTTGACATACTCGCGTGAGCCGCCTTTGATCACGGCCCATTGTGGCCGGTCGTTGATATTCAGCAAGCCGTGGTTATTGCAAAATTGCAGAAAGAACCGCAGTGGAAAATCCGGCATCGCGGTGAGGCCTGCCGACCAAATGGCTGCACCCATCGGCAACAGATATTTGTCGCGCATGTCATCGCCAAGCTGATGTTTTTGCAAAAACGCGTCGATCGGTAAATCTAAATCGGTGCTGTTATCCGCCACCGCCTGCTTGGCGATTTGATTAAACCGCACGATGTCGCGCAGCATCCGCCAGAACGACGGCCGCAGCAGATTGCGTTTTTGCGCAAACAAACTCCACAGATTGTTGCCATTGTATTCAAAATCGGCCGCCCGGTCGGTGACAGCAAAACTCATCGTCGTATGCTGAAACGGCACATTCAGCTCAGCGATAAAGCGGTTAAACAGCGGATAAGTCCAGTTGTTAAACACAATAAAACCGGTATCGACCGCATACTCTCGACCGGCCACCGTCACATCCACTGTGGCGGTGTGACCACCTAAATAGGCGCCGGCCTCAAATAACGTGACCTGATGTTGCTGTCTTAATAAATACCAGCTCATCATGCCGGCGATGCCACCGCCAATGACTGCAATACGCATGTAGATGTTCCTTGAAAAGTCGGTGAAATTTGTCTGAAATCAGCAGCTGGCTTGCATTCAGCCTTGGGCCATCCGGTTGCGGACTTTGCCAGTCAGCCAGCCAATGACCGGCAAATGCTGATAGACCATTTGCGTTAAATCATAATAATCCCGATGCCGGATAATTTTGCCTGCCTCGTTGTAAGTCAGCTCGGTGCTGCCGTCGACGACGATCAGCGCGCCGGCATTAATAGCCGGATGGCAAAAACGCATCTGCCAGCTGACAAAACCCCAATGTGGCCCGACGCCATGCGCACCCATTTCAAATTCGCATTGCTGCAGATTTTGATAGGCGTGCGCAAAATACTGTTCCAATGCCGCAAGACCGAGGATCTGATGCACAGGATCGATAAACTCGACCTGGTCGGCATACAACTCTCTTAAGGTGTCGAGGTTTGAGAAATTCAGTTGGTTATAAAACTCAACAAACCGCTCCAGCCGCTGTAAAGCGTCGGGCTGAGACTGTTGAATACTTGATGATGCCGTCTGCATTGCTAAAGTCCGTCCGAAGTGCCAAGTGCCAGCTGGGTGGCTTCATCAGTAACATCTGCTGATTCACCGCGCGCAGCTTTGAACATAGCTAAGGTACGCAGCCGGGCCTTGGCATGATCAACCACAGGCCGGAAATACTGCACCGACATCGGCAGCGGGTGCGGCCAATGCAGTTGTTTGCTGCTAAGCCCGGTCAGTTCCGGCAAATACTTTTGCAGAAAAATGCCTTTTGGGTCGAACTTTTCACTTTGTGTCACCGGATTAAAAATACGGAAATATGGCGCGGCGTCTGTGCCGGTTGACGCCGCCCACTGCCAGCCACCGTTGTTGGCGGCGAACTCGCCGTCAATCAGCTTCGACATAAAATAACGCTCGCCCCAGCGCCAGTCGATTTGTAAGTCCTTCACCAGGAAACTCGCCGTGATCATCCGCAACCGGTTGTGCATCCAGCCGGTTTGATTGAGTTGACGCATCGCCGCGTCGACTATCGGATAACCGGTGCGGCCTTCACACCAAGCAGCAAACCAGGCCTCGTTATTGCCCCAGACAATAGCCTCAGTGTCCGCCTGAAAAGCCCGGTGTTTAATCAGCTGCGGATAGGCGACCAGAATGTGCTTATAAAATTCCCGCCAGATAAGTTCGGACAACCAGACCGCAGCACCGCTACTGTCCTGCCACATCGTGGTGTTGGCCTCCGCCTGTAACCGCGCCACCGCCTGCTGCGCCGAGACGACGCCAATGGCAAAATAGGGTGACAAGGTCGAAGTGCCGTTTATCGCCGGGAAATCACGGGCCTGCTGGTAATCCTGCACCCGCTCGCGGCAAAAACTGCGCAGTAAATCCAGCACTTGCTGTTCAGCGACCGGCCAGACTGCTGAGCTGTTGTCGCCCGGACGCATCGGAGTAAAGTCACTGTCATCCAGCTGAATGCGGCTTTGCACCACAGGCTTACCCAGCACCCGCACACCTTTTTGCTGCAGCTGCGCCAGCCAGGTTTTCTTAAATGGGGTAAAAACTTTATAAATATCACCGGTTTTACTTCGCACAGAACCCGGCGGCATCAGACATTGGCTGTCATACCAGAAACAAGGCAGGCCGATAGCATTCATGGCCGCAGTGACGGCCTGGTCACGCGCCTGCTCACGCAGCTCGTACTCGGTTTGGGCATAAAGCCCAGCGGCCCCTTGTTCTGCGAGTTTCTGCAAAATGCCAGCGCAATCGCTGTAGCGTTGTGCCTCTAGGGCGATAAGCGGAATGCCAACTGCCGCCAGCTCATTTTTGAGCGCCAGTACCCGGCGGCGGATCAAATCCTGCTTGATCGGCGCCATGTCGTGTTGCTGCCAGGTCTGTGGCGTGGCGATAAAAACCGCCACCACCGGCAATCCGGTTTCTGCCGCGGCAAAAAGCGCTGCGTTATCAAAGTGGCGCAGGTCGTTGCGCAGCCAAACCAGCTGAAAAGCGCTCACATCCGCACTCCAAGTTCAGTCGGGAACGGCTGTAAATAACGCTGACAAGCGACATAATCGTCCGGATTTAATCGCAGATGATGTTTTAATAACGTCAGTGGCGCCAAAAGCGGAATGTGCCCGAGCCGGTATTGATGAATAAGCTGCAGCAGTTCGGCCTTGGCATCACTGGACAACACTTTTTTGAAAAAGCCCTGCAGGTGCATCAACACATTGGCGTGATTTTTTCGCGTGGTTGGTTGTGCCAGCGCCTGCTGCATTGCAATCAGATAGCGGTTTGCCAGTTCTTCCGGCGCAAATAGTTTGCCCTGCGCCACCAAGCGGCCTAATTCGCGATAAGCCACCGGATGATGGGCCAGCAACACAAACTTATACTGGCTGTGATATTTCACCAGCTTGCCGATGCTAAAACCGTCCGTCATCAGCTGCTGCCAGTGCGACAGTGCATAGATCCGTGTGACAAAACTTTCGCGGATGCCGGCATCGAGCAAACGGCCGTCTTCTTCCACCGGTAACCAGGGGTAACGCTGCATCAGTTCGCGGGTAAAAAGCCCCACTGCAACTTTGCCAAGCTGTGCGCCTTTTTCATCGACCAAACGCACGCGCTCCATGCCACAGCTGGGTGATTTGGCGCAAACAATATAACCGCAAAAATCGGCCATTTGCGGCAATCGCTCCGCGCAAAGCTCCTGCATGGCGTCGGTATGGTCAATGCTGGCGTCTTTGTTATTGACCAGGCGAATTTGCTCGGCGGCATTTTTCATCAGCCGGATCGCCGGGCGCGGCACGCCCATGCCCAGTGCCTGCTCCGGGCAAAACGGCACAAAATCGGCAAAAGGTAATAGCGTTGCAGTACAAAATTCAGATTGTTTATGGCCACCGTCAAAGCGGACTTTCTGGCCAAGTACACAGGCACTGATGCCAATTTTCAGTTTCATAGTCACATGGAGCAATTCGGATGATGGGTTCATTACAATCCTGCCGGGTTGTTGGATCAGTGGCGCATGAAATATTTATGCAATTCATTGGCTTGAGTGCCAGTTTTCCGGCAAAAAAAAAGCGCATTGGCATCGCCATTGCGCTTTCTCTTGTCAGGTTTCGCCGTTATTTTTTGGCAGTACCAACTTCAACCCGGCTTTTTAATTTCTGCCCCGGACGGAAAGTCACCACACAACGGGCTGAGATTGGAATGTCTTCACCAGTTTTCGGGTTACGACCCGGCCGCTGATTTTTCACCCGCAGGTCAAAGTTACCAAAGCCTGACAGTTTGACCTGATCGCCGGTTTCAAGGGCGAGACGGATCTCTTCAAAAAATGCCTCTACTATCATTTTGGCGTCGCGTTTGCTGATGCCAAACTTAGTAAATAAACGTTCTGCTAAATCGGCTTTGGTAAGCGCCATTCTCAATCCCTCAACGTTGCGTTGAACTCATCTCCAAGGGCCTGCACCACGGAAGCCACCACTTGTTGGATGTCTTTATCTTCCAGGGTCCGCGTCTTGTCCTGCAGGGTCAAAGCAATTGCCAGCGACTTCATGCCGTCTGCCACGCCCTGACCTGTATATACGTCAAACAACTTTAGGTCAACTAGTTGATTTCCGCCAACTTTTCTTATAGTAGCAAGGATATCTGAAAAACGCACATCAGATTTCACTACAATTGCCAAATCGCGGCGGTTTGCCGGGTATTTCGAGATTTCCTGTGCAGAAACAATGTGCTTGTCGCCAAAAGCCGCAAGCTCCAGTTCAAACAGGAAGGCTTTGCCTTTAATACCCAGTTTACGTTCGGCTTCCGGATGCAATGCGCCGAGTAAACCCACTTGCTGACCGTTGCGCAACAGCGCCGCCGTCTGGCCCGGATGCAAGGCACTGTGCTCGCCTTTGGCAAAGCTGAATTCATCAGTGGCTGAGGTTTTGCTGAGCAGTGCTTCCACGTCGCCTTTGACGTCGTAGAAATCGACCGCGCGCTCGGCAATAGTCCAGTGCTCGTTGCCATAAGAACCCACGATAATACCACCGATCACCGGCACCTGACGCACACCACCTTCGGCGCTAGCATCCGGGATAAACTTCAGGCCGTATTCAAACAACCGGATGCGGTTTTGCTGCCGGTTCTGGTTGTATTGCACCGCCTGTAATAAGCCTGGCCACAGGTTTAAGCGCATCGCCGACATATCGGCAGAAATTGGATTTGGCAGCACCAGTGCTTCAACAGCTGGGAATAGCACTTGCTGCACTTTCGGGTCAACGAAGGAATAAGTGATGGCTTCCTGATAACCGCAGTCCACCAGCAAATCGCGTAAGCTATGCACTGAAATGTCGGCTTCACGGTGGTCGCGCATCGCCAGTGACGCCACAGGCGCGACGTTTGGAATGCTGTTGTAACCGTAAACCCGCGCTACTTCTTCAATCAGGTCTTCGCTGATAGAAATGTCAAAGCGATAAGTCGGCACTGTGACTTGCCAGCTGTCGGCCTGTGCTGTCACGGCAAAACCTAACCGGGTGAAAATCTCGCTGACGGTCGCGGTGTCAATATGAATACCAAGAATGCGGTCGAGCTTCTGCCGCGTCAACGTGATTTGTGCCGCTGTTGGCAGATGTTCGTCGGACTTGGCTTCCACAATTGGACCGGCTTCACCACCAACAATCTCCAGTAACAGCGCAGTCGCCCGCTCCATCGCGGTGCGTTGCAGTTCTGGGTCGACACCGCGTTCATAACGGTGTGAGGCGTCGGTGTGCAGGCCATATTGACGGGCACGGCCGGCCATCTCTGTTGGTGCGAAAAACGCGCTTTCGAGGAAAATGTCGCGGCTGTCTTTGGTGACGCCACTGTTGAGACCACCAAAAATACCGGCCATGGCTAAGGCTTTTTGCTCATCGGCAATCACTAAAGTTTGAGCATTCAGCGTGACTTCGCTTGCATCCAGCAGCACCAATTTTTCTTCCGGTTTGGCCAGACGAACCACAATACCGCCGTCGATTTTCGCCAAATCAAAGGCATGCATCGGATGACCCAGTTCCACCAGCACGTAGTTGGTGACATCCACTACCGGGTCAATAGAACGAATACCGCTGCGGCGTAATTTTTCCACCATCCACAGTGGTGTTAAAGCGCCGACGTTGATGTTACGAATAACCCGGCCTAAATACCGTGGACAGCTTTTTGGCGCCTGCAGCGTGATAGTGCGCGTCTCGTCAATAGACGGTGTGACTGCAGCAATAGCCGGTTGTGTCACGTCCAGTTTATTCAGCACACCCACCTCACGGGCGAGGCCCAGCATACCGAGACAATCGGCACGGTTTGGCGTGAGGTCTACTTCAATGGCATTGTCATCTAACTGCAGGTATTCGCGGATATTTTTGCCAAGTGGCGCATCCGCCGGCAGTTCAATAATGCCTTCAGAGCTTTCCGCCATGCCAAGCTCGGATAACGAACACAACATGCCGTTCGACGGCTGACCGCGTAACTTGGCCGCTTTGATTTTAAAATCGCCCGGCAATACCGCGCCGACAGTTGCCACCGCAACTTTTAAGCCCTGCCGGCAGTTGGCAGCACCACAGACGATGTCCAGCAGCTCACCGCTACCGATGTCGACTTTGGTCACCTGTAATTTGTCTGCTTCCGGATGACGGCCACATTCAACCACATGACCAACGACGACACCGCTGAAAACACCTGCAATGGCATCAATACCGTCGACTTCAAGGCCGGCCATTGAAATCTGTTCGGCCAGTTCCTGCGTCGATAACGCCGGATTGACCCATTCCCGTAACCAGGATTCACTGAATTTCATTGTTTTGCTCCGGCTTATTTAAATTGTTTTAAGAAACGCAGGTCATTCTCGAAGAATGAACGCAAATCGGTGACGCCATAACGCAACATGGTTAAGCGCTCTACGCCCATGCCAAAGGCAAAACCGCTGTACACTTCCGGGTCAATACCGACCGAACGCAACACGTTCGGATGCACCATGCCGCAGCCTAATACTTCCAGCCATTTACCGTTTTTACCCATCACGTCCACTTCAGCCGAAGGCTCGGTAAAGGGGAAAAATGACGGCCGGAAACGGATTTGCAGGTCTTCCTCAAAATAGTTGTTCAGGAAGTCGTGCAAAATGCCCTTAAGCTCGGTAAAGCTGACATTTTTGTCGACCATCAGGCCTTCGACCTGGTGGAACATTGGCGTGTGCGTCATGTCGTAGTCATTGCGATAAACGCGGCCTGGCGAGATGATCCTAAGCGGCGGCTGTTCAGTTTCCATGGTGCGGATCTGCACACCGGACGTCTGCGTGCGCAGCATCAGCTTTGGATTAAAATAGAATGTGTCGTGATCAGCACGGGCCGGGTGATGCTCAGGAATATTCAGCGCATCAAAGTTGTGGAAATCATCTTCGATCTCCGGGCCATGTTTGACTTCAAAACCCAGTTCGCCGAAAAAGGTTTCAATGCGGCGAATGGTGCGCGTCACCGGGTGTAAACCACCCTGCTCGATGCTGCGGCCCGGCAGTGTCACGTCGATTTGCTCAGACGCCAGTTTTTGCGCCAGCACTGCGGCCTGCATGCCATCGCGACGAGCGTTCAACGCGTCCTGCACTTGTTGTTTCAGTTCATTGATTTGCGCGCCGGCCACTTTGCGGGCCTCGGCATCCATCGCGCCTAAGGATTTTAACAGCTCAGTGATGCTGCCTTTTTTGCCGAAATACTCGACGCGGACGTCTTCCAGCGCATTCACATCTGCGGCGTTGGCAACCGCCTGTAATGCGCTGTCTAAGATGGCAGATAGGTTCATGATTTTCCTCAGACCAGCTTGTTTGCTAAAACCGGTGATTTTACAACAATTTCGCCGCTTTTGGGCGCGCTGAGGCGAGGAAAATTTTAGCAAACTGCCGGAAAAACCAGCAGATCAGAGCTCTGTGGCGGGGAAAGTAACAGCCAGCACGTCTTTGACAAAAGGAATGGTCAGCCGGCGCTGATGCACCATCGAGGCTTTATCCAGAATATCCAGCGTATCGACCAGCGCGCGGATATCCCGTTGCTGGCGGTTTAGCAGGTAACGCGCGACTTCGTCGGGTAAATCCAGACCACGCACCCGGGCTTTTTGCTGCAGCAGTTTTTGTTTGTCGTCATCGCTTAACAGCCTCAGCTGAAACACAGTACAAGCCTGCAAACGCGAGACTAAATCCGGCAGCGTAAATCCCAGCGCGGTCGGCTGGTCGTCAGCGACGATAATCAGTTTTTTGCCATGTTCGGCGAGGCGGTTGTACAAATCAAACAACGCAACCTGCCAGTGCGAATCGCCGGCAACCGCGCCGATATTATCCAGGCAGACCAGGTCGAGCTGCTCCAGATTATCCAGCATCCGTGGGCTGTACTGGGCAAATTCATCGAGCGCCAATAACTGACTAGTGAGGCCAGATTCCTGCGCCTGAACACAAGCGGCATACAGCAGATGGGATTTGCCGCTGCCAGAAGCGCCAAACACAAACACCGGCGGTTGACTCTGTACCGTTGACGTTGGCGCTTGCAGATAACGCTGAATATAAGACACCGCAGGGCTGCTGTCTGCACCATAAAAGCTGTGCAGAGTTTCGTCATCAGGCAGAGTGACTGCCAGCGTAAACTGGGTCGGCTGCATCGGCACTTGCATCATTGACGCCGGAACAGATAACGCGTGCTGTACACCAGCGGCGTACTGGCCGAATGGGCTGCGGCTGACGCTTGTTCATCCGGCGACGGCGTCACGGAGCTTTCCGGCACAGTGGGGCTCTGAGGGACTGCGGTGTCAGAGACGGCGCTGTCAGCAAGTGCCGCGTCCATCGCGGCTTCGGCGTCACTCAGCAACGGCACAGTGGTGGTGCCTGTGCTGTCGGTGCTGGCCTCAGTCTGCGGCGTCAGTTCGCGCACCAGACTCAGCGCCCGGTAAAACTCTTCGGCACTGGCCGACAGCTGTAATGCCAGCACGGCCTGACCGGCGCTGTATTGCACCAGATGTTGTTCACGCACGGTGAGCATGGCACCAAACAGCTGGCGCAGCCGCGCCAGATCGGTCAGGCTGCTGACGCCGTCGACAGTCAGTTGCAAACGTTGCGCTGTGCTGGCACCCGGCGCGGCGATACGCACGGCATAACGGGCCGCCTGAGTTCTGGCTAATTCAGTACAGAATTGCTGTGCCAACGCCATGGCATCGGCGTGAATAATCTCGTGGCTTTGCACAGCACCATCTACCAGTTGTTGCCAGGTCAGACGAAACTGCACCAGCCCGCTGGCGTCGGTGATTTGGTCAAATAGCAGGTTATAAACTTCGGTGGCCTGGTAGCGCATCGACGCCTGTTGCAGCAAGGCCCAGTCACCACCCCAGCTCGCGGCTTCGTTCACCAGCGTGGTATCGGTTTCGTCTAACAACGGAAACTGCAAACTCAAGCCAGACAAACCAGCCTGACTGAGCAGCGCTTTACGCAGCGGATGATCCGGACTTGCCACAAATTGCGGCGTATCAACTGGCCGTTCGGTCAGCCATAACAACACATCAGGCCGGCGCGGGCCCCACACCGGAATTTGCAGACTCTGCAGCAAGCGGGTGATTTTCTGGCCATCCAGCGTGACTAACAGCTGGCTCTGTCCCTCAGACTGCACCTGCTGAAATTGCACGACAAACTGACCGCTGTTTTTTAATGCGTCTGCCAGACCTGGCTGGTTTTGTGCGTCCGGACTGCCTGTCAGTTTCAACAACACGGCCGCCAGCGCCTGACGCTGCCACTGCGCCTGGCTTTGCGCCGCCGGCACTGTCGCCTGATACAAATCAGTTAACTCCGCAGCAGGCATGGCAAAAGACATCAAAACGGCCAGCAGCCCTGCACACTTTCGCAAACAACGCCAGTCAGGCATGGAACATCCTCTTTGGTTTCAGACCAGACCGGCCCGCTTCTGCTGTATTTTATCTGATGCAAACAGAATCACAACGCACTGTTTGTGTTGTGTCGCTGCAGGTGCCGGTACGGATAAAGCACAAGGCGCAAAGTCAGAGACTTCGCGCCTTGTGATCAAACCGTGGCACAACCGGTCAGAGTTCCAGTTTGCCCTGGCGGATAGCGGCAGCAAAGACTTCATACACTGCATCCAGTGTTGCCTGATCCAGCACTTTGCCATCTTTGTCTTTGATCTTAATCGCGGTGCCTTTGTCGGTTTTACTCAGTGATAACTGGTACTCACCGGCAGTCAGTGGCAACTCAGGTAACTCCTTATCACCCCAGATGCTGTCCCAGAATCCCTGTTCCGCTTTGATATATTTAACGTAATAAACATAATCAGACTGGTTCAGATCCGTCACTTCGAGACCCACTTTTTCCAGCAACAACTCCAGCTGTGACCAGGCCACATCGATTGGCTGTGTCGTCAGCATCACGGCTTCCTGCTTGTCATTCACTGCGCGGGTCAGCAATACATCCGGCAGTTTCGCCTTCGCTTCCCGGATAGCGGCCAGTTCGACCGTGGCAATATGGTCAATGATGCGGTTTAAGAAATGCACTTCTTCCCGGCGCTGACTAATAGGCGTCAGAGTTTGGGTCGGATCGGTATATTTATGCTCCAGCAACTTCACCTGCACTGCGATAGTCCGGCCATGGCTGCGTGGCTCTAATTGCACGCTGAACTTACTTTGCTGGGTTAATTCCTGACCTTTCCACAACCACCAGCCAGTTTCCTGGTATGCACTGACCCAGTCAGTTTGCCATTGCATGGGGGTTGGGTGGGTCGCGGCAATTTCATTTTTGCTGAAATAACTGCCGATGTTGTTCTGCAGGTAAGGCATCAGATCGCTGGTGAACTCAGAGCGTTCAAACCAGACCCGTGCTTCTTTTTCTTCTTCTTCCACCCGCGCGTTCGTGGCTACAGCCAGCACTTGCATCGGGGCACGCAAGTCCAGTTGCTCCGGGCTGACGCCGGCGACCACTTTGGCCGGCAGATCATATTGACCGGGTTTTTTCGGCGCTTTTAAGCCCGCCGGGATCTTCAGTTCTGCAATACGTCGTTCATCAACCGTAGTTTTTTCGGCAGCAGGCCACAACGAACAGCCGGACAACAACAAAGTGGCTGCTACTGCGCCGGGGATCCAATAATGCACCTAAGCACTCCTATTTAAGGAAATTGTCAAAAATTCAGTTAGAGATTCAGGTTGGCTGCATGCAGCGCTTGTTCGATTGCGCGCTGATGAATTGGTTCCAGCTGAGTCAGAGGTAAACGGGCAAAATCCGATGAAATCAGTCCCATCCGTAATAAGGCCCACTTCGACGGGATTGGGTTACTTTCGATAAACAGATCACGATGTAATGGCTGCAATCTGGCATCACAGGCTTTGGCCGCATCAGGCTGACCAGCCCGCGCCGCTTTAATCATCTGAGCCATCGCTTTGGGTGCAATATTGGTCGTGACCGAAATCACCCCATGGCCACCGTGCAGCAGAAAATCGCAGGCAGTGGCATCGTCGCCGCTGAGCAACGCAAAATCTGCAGCCACCAGCGCCTGCAATTGCGCTAATCGCTCCAGACTGCCGGTTGCTTCTTTAATACCAACAATATTCGGCACCTGCGACAGCGCGGCCACCGTTGCCGGTAACAAATCGACGCCAGTGCGGCCCGGTACGTTATACAGCAGCACAGGCTTATCGGTCGCTGCCGCCACCGCTTTAAAATGGGCCAGCATGCCTTGTTGAGTTGGTTTGTTGTAATAAGGCGTGACGGTCAGAAAACCATCAATGGGCAGAGCAGACAGCACTTTGGTCTTTTCGACCGCTTCAGCGGTACTGTTTGACCCATTGCCGGCAATCACCTGGATCCGGCCCTGCACATGCACCAGCACATAACGCAGCACGTCAATTTGTTCGGCAAAAGGGATAGTCGCGGCTTCGCCGGTTGTCCCCATGATAATCAGGCCATCGGTGCCGTTATCCAGCTGATAATCCAGCAAGCGCTTCAGGCTGGGATAATCCACCTGACCATCGGCAAGCATCGGGGTAATAAGGGCGACGTGACTACCACTGAACATTTTAACTGCAGCTCCATAAAAATCAGGCTGCTCATATTAATGACGGCAGTGCCTGAACACAAGCGCACGTTCCGCCCCTGATGAAATTTCAAAGGATTATGTTACACTCCGGGCCTTCTTGCATTTGGAACACCCCATGCCCCAACAACTGGTCGTCACCGCCATCGGCACAGATCGTACTGGCATTGTCAGTCAGCTGGCCCGTCTGGTCACGGACTGCAACTGTAATATCGTTGACAGCCGCATGGCCATTTTTGGTAATGAATTCACCTTTATTATGCTGTTAGCCGGCGATGCCGCTGCGATCAGCAAAATCGAATATTTGCTGCCAAGTTCTGCCTTTGAACTTGATCTGCTGACCATGTCCAAACGTACGTCAGCATGCACGTTACCCACGTTATCAGCACCTTATATTGTCGAGTACACCGGGGTCGATCGGGTCGGCACTTTGGGCGCGATTTCCAGCCTGTTGGCGGAACATCAGGTCTATATCGGCGCACTGCGTTCGGAGACCTTACAGCCGGATCCGGCACAGCCGCCGCAAACCCATACCGTGATGACAGTGCAATTACCACAAGGCCTCGACAGCGACAAAATCAGACGTTTGTTGCAGGCAAGATTTAATCAGATGCAGTTGCAGGGCCGCTTTGAATTGCAGAGCTGATGTCCGTGCAACTGCCGCACAGGAGTGAATATGCAAACTTTAACCGTCGGCCAGCAGGCCCCTGACTTTACACTGCAAAATCAACTCGGCGAATCCGTCAGCCTGCAGGCATTACTCGCCAGCCACCGGCTGCTGCTGTATTTTTACCCCAAAGCGATGACCCCGGGCTGCACAGTGCAGGCCTGTGGACTGCGTGATATTCATGCTGAACTGGCCGCGAAAAATGTGCTGGCGGTTGGCGTCAGCACCGATGCAGTCAAAAGCCTGGCTAAATTTGCCGCCCGTGATCAGCTGAATTTCACTTTATTGTCCGACCCTGAACATCAGCTTGCTGACGCTTTTGGCGTCTGGGGCGAAAAGAAATTTATGGGCAAAGTCTATGACGGTATTCATCGCATCAGTTTTCTGATCGAGCAGGACGGCCGCATCAGCCAGGTGTTTGACAGTTTCAAAACCAGCAATCACCATGAAGTCGTCCTGAACGCGTTGTAAGGCCGCCACAGCAGCCTTTTCTCTTATCCGGCGGCGCCAGCCGCCAGCAGCGGAGCCTTGTTTATGAAACTTTATTTTTCCCCGGCGGCCTGTTCGCTGGCCTCTCATATCGCCCTGGAAGAGGCGGGTTTAAAACACGAAATCATCCGCGTCGACCTACGCAGCAAAACCCTGCCCGACGGCAGTGATTACCGGCAAATTTGTCCGCAGGGTTATGTGCCGGCGCTGCAGGTCAAAAATGGTGAACTGCTGAGCGAAGGCCCGGCGTTGTTGCAATACATCGCGGACCAGGCGCCGGCCGCCAATCTGGCACCTGCCAATGGCAGTTTTGGCCGCTACCGGCTGCAGTCCCTGTTAAATTTTATTGCCACTGAACTGCACAAAAACTTCTCACCGTTATTTGACCCGAGCGCTGCCGACGTAACCAAAGCAGCAGCCCGCAGCCGTCTCAGTCAACGGCTGGCTCAGGCCGAACAACTGCTCGGCGCACAAAACTTTCTGCTCGGCGATTATTTTACCGTGGCCGATGCCTATTTGTTTACGGTACTGGGCTGGGCACGCATGGTCAGTGTTGATTTAGCGCCCTTCCCGCTGCTGCAGCAATTACAGCAACGGGTACAAAGCCGTCCGGCGGTGCAACGAGCCATGCTGGCGGAAGGATTAACGCTTTAAGGAGCATTCCATGCACAGAACCATTCTGGCAGCAGCTTTATGCTGCACGGCGGCCATTGCTGAACCTGCGTTTGTCGCCACTGAGCAGGGCAATCTGAAAATCGACACCGTGGCCAGCGATTTGGCACATCCCTGGGGCATCAGTGTATTACCAGACGGCCGTTTACTGGTCAGCGAGCGCGATGGCCACCTGCGTTATATCGATAAAAGCGGCAAAGTCAGTGCGCCGGTCAGCGGCCTGCCTGCCATTGTCGTCGCTGGCCAGGGCGGTTTGCTGGATGTGCTGACCGACAAAGACTTCGCCAGCAACCAAATCATTTATTTCAGCTATGCCGAACCCGGCCCTGACAACACCAACAGCACCGCCGTGGCTAAGGCCCGGCTCGATGGCCTGCAGTTAAAAGATCTGCAAGTGATCTTCAGCCAGACCCCCAAATTTGACAGCAAGTATCATTTTGGCGGCCGGCTGGTGCAGCAGGCCGATGGCAGTTTGTTTGTCACCACCGGCGATCGGGGCAATCAGCGAGAATTGGTGCAGAACCTGAGCACGCTGATTGGCAAAGTGGCGCATATCACGCCTGAAGGCAAGCCGGCACCTGGCAATCCTTTTGTCCAGGAGCAACAGGCGCAGCCACTGATTTGGTCTTATGGCCACCGCAATATTCAGGGCGCAACCCTGGACAACAGCGGCCGGCTCTGGACCCATGAACACGGGCCACAGGGCGGCGATGAAATCAATATCACGCAAGCTGGCAAAAACTACGGCTGGCCGCTCATCACCTACGGCGAAGAGTACGGTGGCGGCGTCATTGGCGTGACCAAAAAGCCCGGTCTGGAACAGCCGCTGCACTACTGGGTGCCGTCGATTGCACCCAGTGGCATGCTGTTTTACCGCGGCGCTATGTTCAGTAAATGGCAACACAACCTGCTGGTCGGTTCGCTGAAATTTGGCCAGCTGGTACGGCTGGAAATCAACAACGACAAAGTGGTGCACGAAGAGCGTATCCGGATTGGCGCCCGGATCCGTGATGTCGAACTGGCGCCGGATGGCGCTGTTTATCTGCTGACCGATGAAGACAAAGGCGCAGTATTGCGTCTGACGCCGGCTGGTTAAGCAAGGTGCTGTGGTGGTTACCACTGACGGGGGCGGTGCTGACAACGACTGCCACTGACCCGCCGGAGCATCTGAGCGTCCGCGCCGGTCCGTTGCCGGTCAGCTGGCTGGCCACGCCGGCTGCGCTCAGTGTCCGTCAGTTTGACGCGGGCATGAAAACACCGGATGCGCTGGCGTTATTGCAGGGCATGACCGGACTGCAGGCCGATGTCCGCACCAATATGGCACAGGACAGCCGGCTCAGCGTGCGTGGT
Organism: uncultured Chromatiaceae bacterium; assembly: GCA_937978655.1. GTDB lineage: Bacteria > Pseudomonadota > Gammaproteobacteria > Enterobacterales > Alteromonadaceae > Pararheinheimera. Next base: position 8,679 of record CALJUX010000059.1, on the reverse strand, counting down.
TTTGGCAGCCGCAGCAGTTTTGGCGTGCGTGGGGTGCGCATGATGCTGGACGGCATTCCACTGACCACCCCTGATGGTCAGACCCAACCGAGCGCACTGCTTGCCGGCGATCTCGCCAGTGTCGAAGTGCTCAAAGGACCTTTTGCCGCCTTATATGGTAATGCCGCCGGCGCGGTGGTGGCCTGGCACAGTCAACCGGCCGAGCCGGGCTTCCTGGAGTTTTCGCAACAACAAAGCGCCGACCATCGCCAGCAAAGCCTGCGCGCGGACAGCAGTTTTGGCACTGTGATGTTGCAGCAGTCAGAACACCAGGGTTTTCGCCCGCACAACCGCGCGAGCCGACAACAAGCATTGTGGAAACAACAATTTGCGCTCAATGATAACCTGACATTGCATGCCCGTGTCGACTGGAGCCGCGACCCGCGCCTGGACGACCCTGGTGCGTTAACGCTAATTGAATGGCAACAAAACCCCGGGCAGACCTCCACGCTGGCGACCCGCTTTGACAGCCACAAAAGCACAACACAACGTCAGGCCGGCCTCAGCCTGCAAAGCCGCAGCTGGCAGCTCAGCAGCGCACTGACCTCCCGTCACATCACCCAGTTTCTGACCCAGACCGGCGAGGCTATCACCAGTGCCGGTGGTGTGGTGGATCTGACCCGCGAGATGTTCAGTCTGCAATGGCAACAGCAGCAGCAGTGGCAGCGTCTGTCCTGGCAATGGACACTAAGCCACGAACAAAGCCGTGACGACCGGCTGGGGTATGTCAATCAGTTTGGCCGACAAGGTGCGCTGCGCCGCGATGACACCAGTACCAGCCGCAGCCGCGATGTTGCCCTGCGGCTGAGTTATGACGTCAGTGACGACCTGACGTTGTATGGCGGTGGCCGGCTCGCCTGGCTGCAGTTTACCAGCAACGACCATTTTATCGTCGCCGGCAATCCGGATGACAGCGGCGAAAAATCAGATCGCGGCCGGACCCACGCCCTGGGCTTTCGTTATGCAATTGATGCGCACTGGTCCTGGCATGCAGCCAGCGGCCGTGGTTTTGAAAGCCCGACCCTGACCGAGATGGCGTATCAGCGCACACAAAGCGGTCTGAATCTGGCATTACAAAGCGCACAAAACCGGCAGTGGGACAGCGGCCTGAAGTGGCAACACCAGTTATTTGCGCCGGGCCGCAGTCAGGCACAGCTTGATCTGTTTTACCTGACCAGCGAACGGGAACTGGTGGTCGACAGCAGCAGCGGTGGCCGCACTGTGTTTAAAAATGCCGCCGGCACCCGCCGTCAGGGCGCCGAATTCAGCCTGCAACAACAGCTTGGCCAGTCCTGGCAGCTCGACTACAGCCTGACCTGGCTGGATGCCGTCGCCAGCGGCGATCTGGCGGGCCGGCAACTGCCTGGCGTCGCGGCGCAGCAGCAACAACTGCAACTCAGTTACCTCAATGACCGCGGCTGGTATGGTGCGCTGCGTTATCGCCGGCTCAGTCAGGTTGCTGCAGACGAGCAGCATCAGCTGACAGCCCCCGGCTACGGTCTGACCGATGTTGAGGCCGGCTGGCAAGGCGGGCACGACCCACTGGACTGGCGTCTGCAACTCAGTGCGCAGAACCTGACCGACCAGCGTTATATCGGTGCTGTGGTGGTGAATCAGGCATCAGGCCGCAGTCTGGAGCCCGGCATGCCACGCCAACTCAGCGCTGGATTGCAGTTCAGATTTCAGGTATTCTGAGCGCGTTGTTCATCAGGAAATCTCCGCAAGGATCAAGACACAGTCGGCGGCCCCTATTGAAGTCAGGTGTGTATGCCCACTGTATTACTCAAATTGCTGTCTGCCGCACTGTTGCTGCTGGCTCTGCCGCTGAACGCCCAGCCCCCGCTGCGTGCCGATCTGCCGGTGCTGAAACTGGCGATGTATCACAGCCCGCCGTATTATTTCACTGAGGATGGTGTCGAGCCGCACGGCCTGTCACTGGATCTGTTAAAGCCTGCCGCCCGACAGCTCGGATTACGTATCGAAGTGGTCACTTGTCCGTTTCCGCGTTGCCTGAAACTGGCCGAGCAAGGCGACGTGGATATTATTGCCGGCCTGATTAAAACCACAGCACGGGAACAGTACCTGCATTTTGTCCAGCCGGCGATGATGAATTTTGTCTCGTCTTTTGTGTTCTACAGCCGTCATCAACAACAACGTCCCATCCATACAGTGCAGGATCTCAAAGGCAGCACTGTCGCCGTCATGCGCGACGCCGTGTATTTTCCGGAGTTTGACCGCGCTGGCGACTTTGAAAAAATCGCGGTGAATTCTGAAGCCACGTCACTGGAGCTGGTGTATAAAGGTCGCGCCGACTATGCCATTACCGTCGAACAAACTGCCGATGGCTCCTTTACCACCGCCGGCCTGAAAAAATCTGATTTAAAACGTCAGCCTTACCATGTCAGTCAGAACATCCGGGGTTACCTGGCCTTTTCCCGTAAGTCACCGAATTTTCAAATTGCGCCAAAACTGGAACAGCTGCTGGAACAACAATACCGCGCCGGCATGTTCCACCTGCTGTGGCAAAAATACCATTTGCCGGCTATCCGGGCACAAAAATATGACCAAGCACCCTCAGCAGTGATACCAGCGGAATAGCAAACACCACGCCCCAAAAACCAAACAAACCGCCAAATATCAACACCGCCAGCATGATATAAAACGGATTGATATCCACCAGCCGGCTAAATAACAGCGGCACCAGCACATAAGCATCCGCCACTTGCAGCAGCAGATAAATCGCCAGCAGCCAGCCACTGCTGCTGCTCACGCCCCAGGTACTGAGCACCACCAGCAGCACCGGGACGGTCACCACGGCAATACCAAGATATGGAATAAATACTGACAGTCCAACCAGGATCGCCAGCAACAATGCATAAGGCAATGCAAAGGCACTAAAAAGCACAAAGCAGGCCAACGCCAGCAATACCAGCTCCAGCAGCTTGCCTTGCAGGTAGCCCAGCAGCTGATGGTCCAGCTCCTGCCAGGCTGAACGCAATAAAGGTCCGCTGCCCGGTAACAGCGGTTGCAGCGATGCGATCAGGCGCACTTTATCTTTGAGCAGAAAAAAGACCATCATCGGTAACAACACCAGATACACCAGCAAATAAAACACCCCGGCCACACCGTCGAGCGAGGATGCCAGCAGTGTATTGAGAAAATTCAGACTTTGCGCTTCAAGGCGCTGCAGCAACAACATCAGCTGCCGATCACTGATCCAATGATTTTGCGCCGACCAGAGCCGGTCCAGGTATTGTTGTCCGTTTACCGCAAGATCCGGCAAGGCACTGAGAAAAGCTTGGCCCTCATGCCACAACAACGGTGACAAAGTGGCGATAAACCACCACAGCAGCAATCCCACCCCCGTCATGCAAAGCGCCACTGCGCCGCTGCGGGCCAGTCCGGCACTTTCCAGCCATTGCACCGGACGTTCCAGCAGGTAGGCACCAATCAGCGCCAGCCATAACGGCAATAAGATTTCACCAAGCCAGAGCGTGCACAGCAGGACTAAGCTCAGATAAAACGCCAGCCACAGCTGCTGTGGGTAGTGCGCAAAGACACGGCACCAGACGCGGAACGGATCAGCCATACGGCGCTCCTGAATTGGGCCAGCCACCGTCAGTTGATGATGCAGCAGGTCGCCGGCGCAGCGTTCCCGGCTTTACGGCGAAATTGCCGGTCAATCTGCGGCAAATCTTCAGGCGGAGGGTCAACAGCCGGATAAGTTGTGATACATTTTAACTCTATGACAAAACTCAGGCTTTTGCCGGCGTGGATGGCGGATGTGCGCAAAGAAATCCCACAGCACACACCAGCCAAAACCGACCGGAATTGAGGAAACCGCTATGTCTCCAAGCGACAACAGACACAAACTACCGGCGAATCCGTCACTCAAAGACATCAACTGGTACAAAAAACAAATCAACTGGGGCGAGTTACCGCCGTTTTACCACATGGTGTCGCAGTCGCTCGGCGAGTCCGAAGGGATGCTGACTCACGGTTTTGATACGGCGGTGAAAAAAATCATTGATAAGCGCAACTGGAATCTGCAGTTACTCGGCGGTTATATCGACGACAACAATGAGATCCACTGCGACAACAAACCGCGGATTGCGTTGTATCAGGTTTTTTCTGAACGCGGCTTTGAACTTCACGCCATCCCATATGCCAAAGACCAGGAGATTGACCAGTATGTCAAAGGCAACCGGCTGATGGAGTTCAATCTGTGGGACCCCGTTTCGATGCGTTTGTTATTGCGGGTCAATCAGTTACATAAATTTATCGGATACTATTTTGAACACGGCGACGATGCAGATTTTGCCTTGATCCTGCATGCGCATAAAACAGTGCACAAAGTTATTCAGTTCATGCAACAGCATCTGCAAGTGACCAAAGTCGAAGGCATGACCATCAAGGCCTTTTTTGAAGCCCAGGAAAAACGTCTGGGTCAGGCGGATGCCGACGCATTGCAGTTGCAGGGACTGAGATCCGGTATACAAGGTGAGCAGAAGAAGTAGATGACGTATCTCCTGAAAATCGCGTTTTGTTCCGTACTTGCATGGCCCATCGCCGCGACCGCGGTCAGTTCCACCGCGTTGCCAGATTTGGGCACTAATGCTTTCTCCAGTCTGTCGCCAGACAAAGAAAAACTGATCGGCGATATGATGTTACGCCAGACCCGCGCTCAGTTGCCGATGGTCAACGATCCACTGCTGGATGAATATCTGCATACCCTGGGGCAAGGCCTGGTTGCCAAAGCCGACAGTGTACGCTTTCCGTTCAGCTTTTCCTGGGTCAACAGCCCCGATATTAACGCCTTTGCCATGCTGGGTGGCAATATAGTATCCAATACAGGCACGCTGGCTGTTGCTGACAGCGAAAGCGAATTCGCCTCGGTGATCTCGCACGAAATAGTCCACGTGACACAGCGTCATATCGCCCGGGCCGTTGAAGCAAAATCGCAAAATGCGCCATTGACGATGGCATCGCTGTTGGGGTCGATTTTGCTGACTATCGCCAATCCCGAAGCGGGCATGGCGGGGTTAATGGCGACTCAGGGCGTGGCGGCGCAACAGGCCATTAACTTCACCCGCAGCAACGAGCAGGAAGCAGACCGCATCGGCATCCAGCTGTTGGCTAAAGGCGGCTACGACCCCTACGCCATGCCGGAGTTTTTTAATAAGCTCAGTGAAAAAACCCGTTTTAGCAACACGCAGCTGGCTTTTTTATACACACACCCGCTGTCGCAGGCGCGCATCAGCGATTCAAGGGTCCGCGCTGAGCAGTTTGACCGGCGTTTTGTACCGGACAGCAGTGATTTTGCCCTGGCCAAAGCGCGGGTCTGGGCGCGATATCAGCTCAAAGGCAAAGATGCCCTGGCCTATTTCCAGAAAAAAGTAGCCACGCCCGGCGGCAATACCAAGGCCAATCAATATGGCCTGGCGCTAGCGTTGTTTGACAACGGCGACGCCGGCGCAGCTGAACAAATCCTGCTGAAACTGCGGGCGCATGATGACAAGAATCTGTTTTATATCGACGCAATCACGGACGTTTATATCCAGACCAAACAAACCGGCAAAGCGCTGCAGATGCTGGAGCAGGAATATTTACTGCGGCCGAATAATCAGGTGATCACGCTGAACTACGCCAATGCGGCAATGGCGGCCAAATCAGAGCGGCTGGCACTGCATCTGCTGAAAAACCTGCTGTATTTCAAGCCAGATACCTATCTTGCGTATGAAATGCTGATTGATGTGTATAAATCATTGAAAGATATGTCAAAATATTTCGAGTCCCGCGCGGATCTGTATTATCAGCTGGCGATCTATCCCAAAGCGATTGACGACATCAATGAAGCGCTGAATCAGCTGGCTGAATCCGACAAACTGGAAAGCCGCAGGCTGGAAGCAAAGAAAAAACAATGGCAGGCCGAATTCAGCCGCCTGAAACAATTAAACTGAGTCCCTGATGCTGAAGATTTATCATAACAACCGCTGTTCAAAAAGCCGCGAAGCGCTGGCTCTGCTGAACGAACGCGGACTGGCGGTTGAAGTTATCCATTACCTCGACACGCCGCCAGACGCGGCAACACTGGCGCTGTTGCTGCAAAAACTCGGCTACAGTGCCCGCCAGTTGCTGCGCAGTAAAGAAGCGGAATGTAGCGCACTTGGGCTGGATGACCCGTCGCTCAGTGAAGCGGCATTGATTGCTGCGATGGTACAAACGCCCAAACTCATTGAACGCCCAATCATCGAATGGCCAGATAAAGCCGTGATCGCACGGCCACCGGTGCAACTGCAGGATCTGCTCTGATGGCTGCACGGGTGCTGATCCTGTATCATTCGCGCCACGGCTCGGTCCAGATGCTGGCGGAAAAAATCGCGGTCGGTGTCCAGAGCGCCGGTGCAGAAGCCTTAGTGCGGACTGTCGCCGCGCTGGCACCATCTGACATCGCACAGGCTCATCCGGTGGTCGACAAAGCCGAACTGGTAAACGCCGATGCGATGGCTATTGGCAGTCCGGTCCGATTTGGTCAGATGAGCGCAGAAATGAAATATTTCTGGGAACAAACCACGGATTTATGGCTACAAGGCGCGCTGATTGATAAACCCGCCGGCGTGTTTACTGCATCATCGTCAATGCACGGTGGTCAGGAAGCGAATCTGCTTGGGATGATGCTGCCGCTGTTACACCACGGCATGGTGCTGCTTGGGCAACCTTATGACGCCCCGGCATTACACCAAACCCAAAGTGGCGGTACGCCTTATGGCCCGACCCATGTCAGCACAGCGCAGGGCTCAGGCCTGCTGAGCGCTCATGAAACAACTTTATGTCTGGAATTTGGCAAACGCCTGGCGCGTTTTGCCCGGAAATTACAATGAAACCGTTATTTGCACAACAAGCACCGCTGGCCGACTCAACCTGGCGTTTACTGCGTATTGGCCAGTTGGGTTACCTGGCGTTATTTATCCTGATCCCGCTATGGGTGTTATGGTTGTCCCCACCGGAAATGGGCAGTCCGCGTGTGTTGCTGGCACTGTTGTGGGGGCCGTTATGGTTGCCGCTTAAAGGGATCTGGCAAGGAAAGGCGTATACCTTTGCCTGGGCCAATTTTATCGTGATGATCTATTTTGTGCATGGCCTGACCCACTTGTGGGTCAGCCAGGGCCTGACATTTTATCTGGCGCTGGCCGAAGTGCTGTTTGCCTGCCTGATGTTTTATGGCTGCACCTACTACGCCAGGGACCGCGGCAAAGAACTGGGTCTGAAGATCCCCAAACTGAAAGACGACCCAGTCGGCCACTGAGCCTGTTCAGCCGGCCGGGCCTTGGTATTTTTGCAACAGCCGGTCAATCACGCCTTCGGCTTTCAGCCGGCTGAAGGCGCGCAAAATCGCCTGACGGCGCGGTGATTGCTGGCTGACCGCGCAAAACACGCCCGGCGCGTCGCTCCACATGGGCTCTGCAACAAAATCAGCATCAAATTGCTGGTGCTGCATCAGATAAAAAAAGCTCAGGTCCACGGTCATGACCGCGTCCAGCCGTTGTTGTGCAAGCCGCTGCAGATTACTTTGCAATGAGTGCGCATCATCCCGCGTGATCAACCGCTCAACAAAGGCCTGCTGCAGCTCCGGATAGACAAAACCAAAAGTGGTCCCGACCCTTTTGTAATATAGGTCAGCCAGCTGTCGGACTGGCGCACTGTCGCGGCGGCGGATGATCAGCTGGCGGCTGAAAAATAGTGTATCTGTCCAGTCAAAGCGCTTGGATTCACTGACCCATTGCGGATTCAAAAAGCAGCCCACTTCGGCCTGACCGCTGACCAGCCATGGCTCCAGCCGGGCCCGGGGAATATCCAGATACATCACCTGACTGCGCAGATCAGTCCCCACTAAATCCAGCAGGTCCTTTGCCAAACCGCCTGACAGCTGGCCGGCACTGGCAAAAATGGCAAAAGGCACCGCGTTGGTATCACTGACCGCGGCTTTTAACGGTGGCGACAACACATTCAGCGACTGGATCCCTTCAGCCTGTGCGGCCGCAGCGGCAATACCCAATAACAGGGCGAGCGCCCGCAAACATCGGCCGCGACGAAGTAAAACAGCATAATCTGGCATGACGGGCAAAACCTCTACTGACGCCTGTGGTTTCAACATAACAAATAATCCGCCAAGTTTCAGCCGGCGCAGACAAAACCAGACGCATGGTTCAGGCGTAAGATCAGACAGCAGGTTTCAGAGTGTATCCAGATGTCAGCCACTATCGCTTTATTTCCGCTCAGTCAGATTGTGTTACCACAAGGCCGGATGGAACTTCGTGTATTTGAACCGCGTTATCAGCGGCTGGTGCGGGAGGCGCAACAACGACCTTTTGCCAGTGCGCTGTTGAATCCTTATGTCCATCAGCAGCACCCGGCACGGGTTTTCCCGCTGGTTACGCAAGTACAGATTGTCGATTTTTGCCAGCTGGATGACGGCCTGCTCGGCAACACCATTGAAGGCGTGCAACGTCTTTGGATTAACCAACGCTTGCAGGAAGAGGACAAACTGCATGTGGCCGCTGCCACCCCTCTGCCGGACTGGCTGCCCGCACCACTCGACAAAGACCATGCGGAACTGCTGGTGCCTGCGTTGCAGAATCA
>CALJUX010000058.1 GCA_937978655.1 uncultured Chromatiaceae bacterium | reverse complement strand
ACCACCGAGATCTACACTCTTTCCCTACACGACGCTCTTCCGATCTGCCGCGCCACGTTTTTGAGGTAACTCAGCTCGCCGTTAGCGCCGGTTTTGATAATGATATTGCCGAATTCCTCGGTGGAGGTCAGCCGGCCTTTCACATTGATTAACAGCTGGAATTCACTGCTACCGGACGGTTGTGCACCGAGGCTACCGGCGGCGGCCTGCTGGTTTTGCTCGCGAATGGCGCTGACGATTTGCGGTGGCGTCAGGTTCAGCGCAGCAACTTTATTCGGATCTAACCAGACGCGCATGCTGTATTCGCTGGCGCCAAACAAACGCACCGCACCGACACCGTCAATCCGCGCCAGTTCGTCTTTGATGTTTTGCGCGGCATAGTTCGACAGATACAGCATGTCGTAGCGGTTATCCGGCGAAGTTAAATGCACCACCATGGTTAAATCCGGCGAGGATTTTTCGGTGACAATGCCAAGCCGCTGCACTTCCTGCGGCAGACGTGGTTTGGCGCGGTCCACCCGGGCCTGCACCTGTGACTGCGCTTTGTCGACATCGCTGCCGATGGCAAAAGTGATGGTCAGCGTCATGCGGCCGTCGCTGGTCGCCTGCGAGGACATATACAGCATGTTTTCCACGCCATTAATTTCCTGCTCCAGCGGGCTGGCGACAGTGTCGGCGATGACTTTCGGGTTGGCACCCGGATAGCTGGCGGTGACCACGACTGTCGGCGGCACCACTTCCGGGTATTCAGTGATCGGCAATTGCCAGACCGCAATGGCGCCGCTGATGACAAACAGCAGCGACAGCACGGCGGCAAAGATGGGCCGGCGTAAAAAATAATTCGATAACATAACTGTGCTCTCTTATTGGCCGGCGCCGGTCACACTGCTGCCGGTACCTTGTGAGGACGCGGGTTGCTGTGCGATGCGAAAGGGTTGTTGTTCAGTGGCAAGCGCAGCCAGCTGTTGTGGCGTCGCCATTTCGACCCGGTTCGGTTCAATCACCACGCCAGGGCGCACCCGTTGCAGACCATTCACTACCACTTGCTCGGCTGGTTTCAGGCCGGTTTTGATGATGCGCAGGCCACCGGTTTTTTCACCCAGCGTGACCGGGCGATATTGCAGCGTGCCTTTGGCGTCGACTACCAGCACAAAACGGCTGGCCAAATCAGTGCCAATGGCTTTGTCGTCGACCAGTACTGCCTGATAAGGCGCGCTGCCGGTCAGTTTCAGCCGGGCAAACAAGCCGGGCAGCAGGCTGTTGTCACTATTGTCAAAGCTGGCGCGGATGCGGATGGTGCCGGTGGCGGCGTTTAACTGGTTGTCGATAAAATCAATAGTGCCCTGATGGCGGAACTCAGTGCTGCCGCTTAAGGCCAGCAGCACAGGCCGCTGTTGTTGCTGCAGCTGGCTGGCGGTGCCAGTGGCACTGTCGAGGCCCAAATAACGCAGCAGGCTTTGTTCGTCAGCATCAAACCAAGCGTAAATGCGGCCGGAGGACACCAGACTGGTCAGCACCGACTGGCCGGCATGCACATAGTTACCGGCCGTGATAAAGGCATTCGACACCACACCGGCGATTGGCGCGCGAATTTCGGTATAAGACAAATCCAGCTCAGCTTTTTTCAGCGCGGCAGTCGTGGCGGCCAACTGCGCTTTGGCTTGCTCATAGCGGCTGAAGCGGCTGTCGAGTAATTCTGTCGCAATGGCATTTTGTTTTTTTAAGCTCAGCGCGCGCTGATATTCACGGTCGGCCAGCGCTAAAGCGCTTTTGGCTTCGCTCTGGCTGGCACTGAGGCGCGCCACTTCAGCGGCAAAAGGCGCATTGTCGAGACTAAATAACAAATCACCGGCAGCAACCTTGGCACCTTCGCTGAAATGTACTTTGGCAAGGTAACCGGAGACGCGTGGCATCAGACTGACCGATTCCGGCGCCTGTAACCGGCCGGTGTATTCGTCCGTTTCGCTGATTTGCTGGCTGAGCACGGTCGCCACATCGACTTTGATTGCAGCCGGTCCGCTGGCGGCAGGTGCTGCGGGTTGGCAGGCGGCAAGCACAAATGCTGCCAGGCTGCTGAGCAGCAGGCGACGGGGCAGTTTTAACTGGGGTCTGGCCATGATCGGAAATTCCTCTTATTCGGGGTCGGTGGCTGGAAGGTTCTGGCATTACACGCTGTGAGAGTCGGTATTTGTTGACTTCTGTACTGATTGGTATAATGTACTGGTCGGTAAATATATAGAAAAGCAACGCAGAGTCAATTTAATTTTGTACTGATTGGTAAAATACTTTGGAACTTTTTCGCAGGGCTGCGATTCTGTTGGTTATAAGCAGAAAAAAGCTGTCAGTGCATCAACACCGCAGCAGTGGCTGCCTGGCCTGCGCCGCGGTGACAGCGCCGGACTGTTTACCAGGCCGGGCCGCTGCGTTATGCTCTGGCCCATGCAGATAAAGGGCGGCAGTGATCGTTCGACAGGTCGCCATAGAGGCCGCACAGAGGTAGTAATGAGTGCAAACACGCTGAACAGCACAACATGCAATAACAGTGCGCCGGTTGGCCGGCCACGGGCATTTGATTTGGAAACTGCGCTGCAAAAAGCGCTCGAAGTGTTCTGGCAAAAAGGGTATGAAGGCGCGTCTTTGCCCGATCTGACTGAAGCCATGGGCATCAATAAACCCAGTCTCTATGCCGCGTTTGGCAATAAAGAGCAGTTATTTCTCAAAGCGATTGAACGCTATGAAAATCGCCCGAGCGCGTTTTTTTATCCGTCGATGACCGAACCCACCGCTTATCGGGTGGCGGAACGTATTCTGCTTGGTGCGGCGGCCGAACACAGTAACCCGTTGCATCCGCCGGGATGTCTGATGGTGCAGGGCGCTTTGGCCTGCAGTGACAGCGGTCAGTCGGTTAAAGATGCGTTGATTGCACGGCGCAAAGCCGGTTTTGAACAGTTAGTACAGCGTTTTGAGCAGGCTAAAATGGCCGGTGATTTACCACCCGATGCCGACCCGCAAGGCCTGGCCGGTTTTATCATCACAGTGTTACAAGGGTTATCGGTGCAGGCCACCAATGGCGCCTGTACCGAGCAGCTGCATAACATCGCACGTACGGCACTTAAAGCCTTTCCGGCGCCGCAAAGTTAAAACGCCCGCGGCGGCGGCAGCAAGGTGCGACAGCCGCCGTCGATATAAGGACCACTGTGCCGGACCCAGCCAGGTCCGGGCTCCGTCTGTTTGCAAATATAGTTGCCTGTGACCTTACTCTGCCATTTATACCAATACGCCGGTGCAGCTGCGGTCTGGTGCAATAAACCCAGCCCCAGCAGACAGACGCCAAATCGCCGCATTGTTGCCATCTTCGTTGTTGCCCGCCTGATCATCTGCTGAGTGCATCGCTTTATGCTGCCTGAAGTGCAGCCATTGCGCCAGCACTGCGGCGCCAGATTGACCACTGTGGCGCTGCCGGTTAGAGTCGTCAGTATCTGGATCGCACGACATACAACGGAGAGGGCAGTGATGCGCAGTGGATGGCTGAGCCTGATAATTTTTCTGCTGACATTACCGGCAGTGGCGGAGCCATTACTGCTGCAGCAGCAAAACTGCTGTGAGGTTCGTCAGAGTGTGCGGGTGTTGTTTGACCCGCAAGGGCAACTGAGTTTTGCGCAGGTCCGTGCTCAGCAATCGAGCTTCCGCATGCCGCTGCGGGACGACCTCAGTTATGGCTATCGCAGCGGAGCGATTTGGCTGTTGCTGCAGGTCACGCCGCAACACAGTGATCGCTGGTGGTGGCAGTTTACCTATCCTTCGCTGGACAAACTGACGCTGTACCTGGAAGATGAACAGGGCGTGCAGCAATTGCATAGCGGCGACATGGTGCCATTGGCGCAGCGGGCGCTGGTACACCGCCAGCCGGTCTTTCCACTTGATTTAACCGCCGGGGAAGTCACCACCTTATGGCTGCGTGTTGAAAGCCAGGGCAGTATGACCTTGCAAAGTGAACTGCTGCCCAACAGCCGTTTTGTGCTCAGCACGGCGCAAAGTTATCTGGCACCGGCGTTATATTTTGGCGCTTTGCTGGCATTAGCCGGTTATAACCTGTTGTTATTTCTAGTGCTGCGCGAAAAAGTATTCCTCTGGTATGTATTGTTTGTGCTGTGTTTTGGCGCAGGCTCTGCTTCGTTAAACGGCCTTGGCGCTATTTACCTGTGGCCGGGTCTGCCGCAATTGTCCAACCAGATGTTGCCGCTTGGATTTACCGGCGCCAGCCTGATGGCGGTGTTATTTACCCGGGCTTTTCTTGATACCGCGCGTTTTAGTCCGTTTTGGGATCGTTTTCTGCGGCCAATGACCTGGCTGATGAGTGGCGCGGTGCTGGCGATTTTTGTCATGTCGGTGCAGCAGGCGCTGATCGTGATGTCGCTGATCGGTATTTTAATTGTGCTGGTGCTGACCTTGTGCGCCATCCAGAGTGTGCTGAACCGGGCGCCCGGTGCCCGGCTGTTTGCGCTGGCCTGGGCTATGTTGTTGCTGGGTACTGTGGTGATGTCACTGCGTAATCTTGGCGCCTTGCCGTCGAATTTTTTTACCATTAATGCCATGCAGCTCGGGTCGGCGCTGGAGATGCTGCTGGTATCTTTTGGTTTGGCCGCCCGGTTTAATCAGCTGAAAATTCAGCACAGTATGATGCAGCAACAAGCGCTGGATGCGCAGCAGCAACTGGTCGCACAGCTGCGTGAACACGAAAATCAACTGGCGCTGAAGGTGACAGAGCGGACAGCTGCACTGGAAACGATGAACGAAAAACTGCAGTTGCTGGCCACCACAGATCCGCTCACCGGGCTTGCCAACCGCAATGCGATGTATCAGCAACTGCATCAGGCGATTGCACGGGCCAAACGTCAGCGCAGCAGCCTGGCGCTGCTGTACCTGGATCTGGATGGCTTTAAAACGGTGAATGACCAGCTCGGTCATCTGGCTGGCGACAAAATATTGTATGAGGTCAGTGAGCGTTTACGCGATGTGATGCGCGAGTCTGATGTGATTTGCCGCATTGGCGGCGATGAATTTTTACTGATCTGTGAAGGTCTGAGCCGGGGGACTGTGCTGGTCCAGCTGACACAGCGCCTGCTCAAACAGATGCAACAACCGTTTTATCACGGTGTCGAACAGATCAATCTCGGTGTCAGTATTGGCGTGGCGATCAGCAGTGGCGGAGAAACAGCCGCCGAAGCGCTGATTGACGCCGCAGATCGGGCGATGTATGACGCCAAAGCCGCCGGCAAAAACTGTGTGCAACTGGCCAGCGAGTTTGCCTGAATTTCAGGCATAAAAAAGGCGGCTTTATGCCGCCTTCTTTTTGCAATCCATTCGTTAAGCGGCAGTGGCTGCCGGTAAACGGGCGATCAGCACGCCAATGCGTTCCAGTGAACTGAAATGGGCATAAATGGCTGGCAGTACACCAAACTTACGTAACTGCAGGAATTGTTCGTCACTTAATGCGTCGAATTTTTCGCGGTCAATTACATAAAAACCATTCAGGCGACGTTCGTTACCAGCCAGGTCGCGATATTGCAGACCGTCGGCTTTAAACAGACCCATCTCAGTGATTTGATTCAGGATATTACGGCTGACGCCGTTGGCATCAATGTAATCTTTGAAGAATGAATTAATGCCGTCGAAGAACTCAGTGGCTTTGCCTTCGGCGTCAAACAGCGCCTGTCCTTCAGTGCGGCTGACATTGTCGGCCTGTTCGTTGATGCACAGCACCAGCTGTTCATCCGACGCCTGGGCTAAAGTAAATGGATAGGCACGGATGCCGGCTGGCACATATTCACCTTTCCATTCGCCATTTTCTAAAAACAGGTTTTGCGATTCCTGCAGGCCAAACACCGCAACCGGGTTGTACACTTCGGCATCACCGGCTTTTAAAAAGAAAATCGGATAAAAAGGCGCAGCCGCAGTAAACTCCTGCAACATTAATGGCGCGACATGGCGGTTTTCCAGAATTTCAACAGAGAATTTTGGCAGAATACGCAGGTCTTTGTGTTGGTCCTGGGTCAGAGCGACTGGTTGAGCGAGCATGTTACTTCCTTTGGATCTTGTCTGGGGGCCGGCATTGGTGAAAAGCCACGTTATGCGGCCGGCTTTTTTAAACGTCCGCAGCACCATACTATAAAAATATGACAGAATGCCAGCGTCGTTCTGCAGAAAAAACGCCGGTCAGTGGCAGGCCGGACGGACCGCAGTTGCTCACAGTTGTGTAACAATCTGAATTTATGACTAATGCCGCCGCGTGACCGGACTGCCGGTGATTTGCTGCGATGAGGATTTAACCGCGCATGATCAATAAACTGCTGCAAAGCCGTATTCTGGCAGTGGTATTGCTGCTGTGTCTGACCTTGCTGTTGCTGTCACCGCAGTGGCTGGTGTTGAGCCGTGGCCAGGCACTGCTGCCCTGGCTGCAATATGGCATGGTGCCGGCGCTGCTATTGTTGCTGTTATTACTGTCTTTGCAACGGGCGCCAGGCCGGTCCGTCTGGTTATGGCTGCCACTGGCGCTGTTAGTGCCGCAGGAATGGTTTTATCAGCTGACTTATGGCAAGGCGACAGATGCGCATGCGATGGCGATTATCTTCGAGACCGACCTGGCCGAAGCCGCGGGGTATTTATCCGGTATTGGCTGGGTGTTATTTGCCGCTTTGTTATTGATTTTACTGATTTTTGCGATGGTCAGCAGCGTGTTGTTGGCAAAAAACGTGCTGTTTCCGCGTTATGTCCGGCCGCTGATTTGGCTGCTGAGTCTGGGCGGCATTGGCTGGGTCGGGCTGCAGGAACGGCAATATGCAGTCGACTACCCGGTCGCTGCGGCGGCGGATGCTACCCAGACAGCCTTGAGCCGGCGGCCATTACCGCAAAGCCACAATCTGTTTTATCAGAGTTTTCCGCTCAATCTGCTGCTGGCCGGCAATGAATACCGGGTGCAGCAACAGGCGCTTAGTCAGGTCGCCGCGAAAAGCCGCAATTTTCACTTTGGCGCGGCGCAGCCAGAAGTATTCGGTGAACGGCAAATCTATGTGTTGGTGATAGGCGAAACGCTGCGACCGGACCGGTTGCAACTGAATGGTTACGGCCGCGCCACCACGCCGGAACTGGCCAGTATTCCAGGCGTGGTCAGTTTTAAAGATATGGTCAGTCCTTGGGCCTGGACGCGGATGTCGGTGCCGGTGATTATTTCGCGCAAAACTGCCGCCAATCACAGTTATTTCTTTGATGAAAAGTCCTTGGTTGCCGCTTTTGGCGAAGCTGGCTTTCGCACTTATTGGTTATCGACGCAAAGCCCGCTGGGAGTGCATGACTCTTCGGTGGCTTTACATGCCAGTGAAGCAGACGAAGTGCAGTACTTAAATCCGGTTGGCTATAAAAAAGAAGGTTTTTATGACGAAGTATTGCTGGACGCTTTTAAACGCGTACTGGCAAAACAGGAACAAAAACAACTGATTGTGCTGCATACGCTCGGCAGTCATTTCAGCTACACCGACCGTTACCCCCCGGCCTTTGACCGCTTTTTGCCCTCAGGCAAAGGCCAAAAGATTGGCATGCATGACAAGGCCAATCGTGAGCTGCTGAGCAACGCTTACGACAATACAGTGCTTTACACCGATTTTATCGTCGCCGGGCTTATCCGCCAGCTGCAACAGCAGCAGGCCATCGCCAGTCTGTTACTGGTGTCTGATCATGGCGAAAACATCTTTGATGGCGATTGCGATAAAAGCGGCCATGGTCACAATACCGAGCGTGATTATCGGGTTGGGGCGGTGTGGTGGGGCTCTGAGCTGTTTAACCAGCAGTTTCCAGAGAAAACCCGGCAACTGAACCTGGCCGCGCGGCAGCCGTTACTGACCAGTCAGACCTTTCACACCATGCTGCAGCTGGCAGATATTCATTATCCAACGCAGCAGCGCGAGCTGAGTTTTGCCAGTGCGGTCTTTAAGCCGCAGCCGCGATTGCTCTGGACCGGCGTTGATTTTGACCAGGCGACCAAAACCGGCCAATGCCGGCAGCTGCCGCAAGGGCAAGCCTCTGCAGCTTCAAATGAATGACTGTCATGATGTTGTCATAAATACGACATAAAATAGCCATCCAACCGACATGACAATGCCATGAAAAATACTGTAAAACTTCATGAAACTGTCATTGCGTCATAAAAATACCGGTTTTTACCTCTTCATTCCTTGCAATTGGCTGACACTGTTTATACTGAAGCCAAACTGTTGCAAAGAAAGATGTTCTTCATAAAAAAGAAGGATTTAACCATGTTCGCAAAAAAAGCTGTGGTCGTTGCCATGTTGTTGGGGCTGGTGGGTGCTGCTCAGGCTGATCCACTGACGGTGTACGGTAAAATCAACGTAACGGCACAAAGTTCGGATGATGGCGCCGGCCGTTTCTCCGAATTAAAAAGCAATGCCTCCCGATTTGGTGTTAAAGGTGATTACAAACTGGAAGATGACCTGACGCTGATTTATCAGCTGGAATGGGAAGTCGACCTGACCGACGAAGCCAATGAGAAGAATATTAAAGCCCGTGAACAGTTTATCGGGCTGACCGGCAGCTTCGGTACACTCAAAGCAGGCCGTACTGATACCGCGCTGAAAATGTCGCAGGGTAAAATGGACCTGTTTAACGACTACGAAGGCGATATCCGCACGCTGTGGAAAGGTGAAAACCGCATGAGCAATACTTTGGCTTATATCACGCCAAAGTTTGCCGGTTTTTCCCTGATGGTGACCCATATCATGGAAGACTCAGAAAAAGGTCAGGACGGTCAGTCTGTGGCGCTGATGTATGGCGATGACAGCCTCAAAGACAGCCCGATATTTGCCTCTGTGTCGATGGATAACGATGTCAATGGCTACGACAGCAGCCGCTTATTTGTGCAGGGCAAAGTCGCCGGCATCAAATTAGGCGCCGGTTTGCAGCAGCAAGAAGTGATGACAGGCGGCACCAAAGAAGATGGTTACCTGTTAAACGCGGCTTATCCGCTGAAAAAGTTTGAGTTAAAAGCGCAATACCAGACGCTGGAAGACCACGATGGCTATAGCTTGGGCGCTGATTACAAAATCGGCAAAGAGACCAAGTTATTTGCCTGGTACAGCACTTTTGATTTTTATAACAAAGCCGATACTGATTATCTGGCAGTGGGCATCGAACATAAGTTCTGATCTGCACTCAAACACAAAAAAACCGGCTTTGCCGGTTTTTTTGTGTTCAGAGCCAACCCTTTCGCTTAAAAAACAGATAAGGCGTAATGCCGGCGAGCAGCATCAGGCCCAGCGCCAGCGGGTAGCCGTAGGTCAGATTCAGCTCCGGCATATGCGCGAAGTTCATGCCGTAGCTGCTGGCAACCAACGTCGGTGGCAGGAAAATCACCGATACCACTGAGAAGATTTTGATGATGCGGTTTTGTTCGATATTGATAAAACCCATCGCCGATTGCAGTAAAAAGTTGACGCGCTGCGAAAAGGATTCGTTGTGTGGCAGCAACGATTCGACGTCGCGTAACACGTCGCGCGCCTGCTCCAGCTGGTCGGCCGGTAACCGCGCTTTACGCAGTAAAAAGCTGATGGCGCGCTGCGTATCCATCAGACAAAGCCGCACTTTCCAGCTCATATCCTCCAGTTCCGTCAGTTTTGACAGCGATTCCTGAAAAGCCTCGTTTTGTTTGCCCTGTAAAATCACCTGGCTGATGGCTTCCAGCGCCAGCGAAATTTCTTCGATGCTGTCGGCCAGCTGTTCGATTTTGACTTCAAACAAATCCAGTAACAGCTCAAAGGCACTGCTGCTTTGCAAATGGGCGTTGCGCGCGCGCATCCGGTACAGCCGAAATACCGGCAGTTCGCGTTCACGCAGCGTAAACAGCCGGCCGTCGCGGATGGTAAAAGCCACAGTCGTGGTGGCGGCGCGTTCTTCCTGATAAAAAAACAATGAGTGCACGTGCAGGCCGTCTTCGTCTTCGAAAAACCGCGCCGACGCTTCGATATCATCCAGTTCCGCGCGCAGCGCCAGCTGCTGGCCAAACTGGTCGCTGATAAAACTTCGTTCGGCGTCGTCCGGTTCCTGCAAATCCAGCCAGATGGCCTGCTGTACCTGCTCAGCGCTTTGCAGCTCGAGCCGTTCCAGTTTTTGTTGTTGTACGGTAAAGATCCGCAGCATCAGGTGACTCCGTTAATCTAGCCGGAAGATCCCGGGACGACACAGCGCGAGAAAATACTTTGAGGTGGCGATACGCCGGTCAGACTGCAACTGACCCGGCCAAACAACAGGGGGAGAGGTGACAGACTGAATTACAACAAAGAAGGTCGACTGGGTATGTCCAAGGAAATGCAGCCTCTGGCAAAAAGTTAGGTCGATCTTAAAGAACCCGCATAGCTCAGGTCAAGGTAAAGCTGGTCAGAACAGCTGATACCAGCGAACCACCGTGAAACGACAGCCCGCCTTGCTGACCAGAGCTGATTTGCCGCTGGTCGCCACCGCCTTGTTCCCGTCTTGATTTAAAACGTGTGTAAGGCATATAATGAGCAATGCTTACTAATTTAAGGCCGAAAAGATGTCTGATTGTTTAGTGTCTGCCGATCCGCTGGGTTTTTTGATTGCCGACATCGCCCGCCTGATGCGTGGCCATTTCGCCACCTTATTAACCGGCAGCCCGCTGACTTTTGCGGAAGCGCGGGCGCTTATTATCGTGGCTCGATTTGAAGGGGCGCGGCAGGTTGAACTGGCGGCGCTGGCTGAAGTGCAGCCCATCACGATGGCACGTTTGATTGACACGCTGGTTGAGCATCAGTGTGTCGAACGTCGCCCGGATCCCAGCGATCGCCGGGCGTTCCGGATCTATCTGGCGCAGGCGGCCGAACCTGAGCTGGCGCGCTTTCGCGATTGCGGGATTTTTCTGCAACAACAAGCGCTGCAGGGGCTGGATGAAACCGCCGTCCGCGCCATGTTATTGCAATTACGTCAAAATTTAACAGCATTACGTCAGGAGTCTGAAGATGGCCCGTCTGGATCTTAAGCGCATTGTGTTATTGGCCGTGGTGCCGGCACTGGTATTGACTGTGACCGCAGGCATTTATCTGCATGGCGGCCGATTTGTCGAGACGGACAATGCTTATATCAAAGCCGATAAAATCCCGCTGAGTGCTCAGGTGAGTGGTCCGGTCAGGCAGGTTTATGTCAGTGAAAATAGCGCGGTAAAAACCGGGCAGTTGCTGTTTGAACTGGACGCTGAGCCGTATCGGGTTGCGCTGCAAAAAGCGCAGGCCAACCTTGCTAAGGTTCAGACCGATTTATTGGCATTAAAAGCAGCCTATCAGGAAAAACAGGCGGAAATCACTTTGGCAGAAACCCGTTATAGTTTTGCCGCCAAAACACTGAAACGTCAGCGCGATTTGGCGCGTCAGCATTTTGTCTCCGCCAATGCGCTGGATGATGCAGAGCAGGGCTTGCAGCTGTCGGCGCAACAAATTGTCACCTTAGAGCGCGATTTGCAGCGCATTTTACAAAGCTTGGGTGGTGATTTAAATAAACCGCTGGAACAGCATCCGTCATACCTGGCGGCATTGGCCGAGCAGGAGCGGGCCGCGCTGGACCTGCAATATATCAAAGTGACTGCCAGTGCCGACGGCACTGTCAGCAACCTGCCCAAAGTCGGTCAGTATTTGACGGCAGGGCGCAGCAGCGCTGTATTGGTTGCCAGCGACAACTTGTGGGTGGAAGCCAATTTTACTGAAGCTGAACTGGCTTATATGCGCACGGGTCAGCAGGTCAGTATCGCGATTGACCGCATCCCCGACCAACAATTTAGCGGCGTCGTTGAAAGTTTTAGCCCAGGCACCGGCACCGAGTTTTCGGTGATCCCGGCACAAAATGCAACCGGTAACTGGGTCAAAATCAGTCAGCGTGTACCGGTACGGATCAAACTACAAACCGCCAGCAGCCCTGAGCAGTTGCTGCTGGCTGGCCTCAGTGCCGTAGTTTCGGTCGACACCGGTCATCAACGCGATATTCTCGGCTGGCGGTTATGAGTCAGGCTTCAGCCTCTGCTGCAGCGGCGTCGCCGGCAGTAGCCAGCTTACCGGACGCCGGCCGGCGACTCTGGATCACCTTATCCGTGATGCTGGCCACTATTATGCAAGCGCTTGATACCACCATTGCCAATGTGGCGTTACCACATATGCAAGGGGCTGTGGGCGCGACGCAGGACCAAATCTCCTGGGTGCTGACGTCGTACATAGTCGCGGCCGCGATCTGTATGCCACTGACCGGATTTGTCAGTGCGCGCTTTGGTCGCAAAAATGTGTTTGTCTGGTCGGTGATTGGTTTTACTGTCGCTTCGATGTTATGCGGCGCTGCACAAGATTTACAGCAGCTGGTGATGTTCCGGTTGCTGCAGGGCGTGTTCGGCGCCAGCCTGGTGCCGCTGTCTCAGTCGGTGCTGTTGGATGCGTATCCAAAAGAAAAACATGGCGCTGCGATGGCGATGTGGGGTGTCGGTGTGATGGTAGGGCCTATCCTTGGGCCTTCGCTCGGCGGTTATCTGACCGAATATTACAACTGGCGCTGGGTGTTTTATATCAATCTGCCTTTTGGCATTCTGGCGTTTTTGGGGATCAGCAGTTTTGTCCGGGAAACCGTTATCGACAAAAGCCGGCGCTTTGACTGGCTGGGTTTTTGGCTGCTGAGTGTAGCCATCGGCGCTTTGCAAATGATGCTGGACCGTGGTGAAAGTCTGGATTGGTTCCACAGCCGCGAAGTGGTCATTGAAACTTCTATTGCGGTTTTAGCATTTTATCTGTTTGTCGCCCACATCCTGACCGCCCGGGCGCCTTATCTGGACCCGCATATTTTCCGCGATCGGAATTTTAGTGTCGGTTTGCTGCTGATTTTTTGTGTGGGGGTGATTCTGCTGGCGACTATGGCGCTGTTGCCGCCGTTTTTGCAAAACCTGATGGGCTATCCGGTGATTGATGTCGGCCTGGTGCTGGCGCCACGTGGGCTTGGCACCATGGTGGCGATGATGATCTGTGGCAAATTAGGGACTCGGGTCGACGCGCGCAAACTCATTGTGTTTGGGTTGGTGCTGATTAGCCTGTCACTGCATCATATGACGAAGTTTTCGCTGGATATTAGCCAATCTGAGATTATCTGGACTGGCATCGCGCAGGGGTTTGGCCTCGGTTTTACCTTTGTGCCCCTGACCACCATCGCGTTTACCACGCTGGCACCGCATTATCGCACTGACGGTTCGGCGCTGTTCAGCCTGTTCCGTAATATCGGCAGCAGCATCGGCATTTCAGTGGTAGTGACTTATCTGACGCAGCACGGGCAGCTCAATCACGAAGCATTAGCCGGTTTGCTGCGCCCGGATAATCTTGCGCTGCAACAAGCGCTGGAGCAGGGCATTTATAGTCTGGAAACCAGCGCCGGGGTGTTGCAGTTAAATAGCGAAGTCACCCGGCAGGCGGTCACTCTGGCTTATCTGCAGGACTTTCGTTTTATGATGTTTTTGGCGCTGGCTGGGCTGCCACTGGTGCTGTTGCTGAAGCAGCCGCCGCGAACACCAGTGCAGACGGCAGCGATTATTGCTGATTAGGCCAAGGCGCTGACACAACTGCGCTGGCACCACTGGCTGTGCGATTAAGTCTCGCCAAGGCGCAGAAACAACAAGGCGATGGACCTCCCTGGTCACACCGCCCTGCCTTTTACGCGGGGTAGCGCCGCATTTGCGGCTTAAAATTTCTGGCTGTAGCTTAACCCTACGCTGACGCCTTCTTCGCGTTTTTGCAGAATTTCGCCTTGCTGCAGAATTTCAGTTTCTTCATTCAGCAGGTTTTTCACCGAGAACTTCAGGTTGCCTTCCGGCAGCACTGTGTAGCTGTAAGTGAAATCCAGCGAGTTAAATGGCTGCTCGTAGGCGTCGTCTTTGCCGTCAATACCGGCGAAGGCGATGCGTTTGCCAAACACGTTGTAGGTCAAAGTCGCCGTGTGGTCTTCGTTGTCGGAATCGTAACCGAGCTGGAAGTTCACCACGTATTTGCTGTGGCCGGTCAGCGGCCGCACCAGATTGGTCAGGTTCGATTCACCCAGCGCCTGCATTTCAATTTCAGATTTACTGAAAGTCACGTTGCTGTTGATAAAGAAGTTATCAACAAACTGGCCAAAGTCGCCTTCGAACATATCGAGTTTTTGCAGCGCTTCGGCTTCGACACCGTACACTTCACCGGCTAAGGCGTTACGGAATGACATCAGCAGGTTACCGTCTGAGCCTTTGAGTTCAATGGCTTCAATCGGGTTGACCATGTCTTTGTAGAACACGCCGATGCTGTAGTTGCTGCCAGAATCTAAATAAGATTCAAAGCGCAGGTCGTAGCCTTTGATGTCGGTGCTCTTGAGGTCAGCAAAACCCATCACTTTAAAGTCAGTGATTGGGTCGATAAACAGCACTGGTGTGACTTCGCGTAAATCCGGCCGCACTACAGTTTCACTGAAACCAAAGCGCAGTTGGGTTTCTTCGGTGCGCATCCAGGTCACCGACAGGGCAGGGTATAAATCATCCTGCTGGATCAGCATCTTGCTGACATCGCCTTGTGCCGCGCCAGTGGATGGATTCAGCGGTACAGAGACCTGACGGAAGTCTTCGTAACGTACACCGAGGTTCACCCGCCAGGTGTAGTCGTAAGTCGCTTCCATCGCCGCGTACACCGCGTCAATCATCTGTGCGGCTTTGTAATCGTCGGCGTCACCAGTTACATCAGAGATTTGGAAACGCTTGGCGGCGTTCTGGATATTGGCGTCGGCAAAAATCTGGCTGTAAGCCTGGCTTAAATCGGCGTTGCTAAAACCACGGGTATCAAACTTATAACGCGCAGTTGAGGCGTCGCGCTGGCGTTCGAAGTAGCTGTAACCGGTGCTGAAAGACCATTCAGTTTTTTCGGTCGACAGCGGATATTTGGCATTCCAGCTGACGTTTTCAGTGTTGTCTTCCATGTCGCCGAACTGATAAATCACCGCGTTGTCGCTGCGGCGCATGGTTTTGCTTTGCAGTTTGCCGGCATCGTCCAGCGAGCGGACATACAGATATTCCACTTCACCCGGCGCGCGGCGCTCGGCTTTGGCGTCGGTGTATTGCCAGTCGATGTTTAAGTCACCAGCCCAGTCCAGCGTGTGTTTACCGCGGATCTGGTTGCTGAGCATCGAACGCTCTTCGTACAGAATGTTATAAAATTCGTTTTCGCGGTTGGCTTCGTTGATGGTTTCAATCGAATCACCGATTTTGCGTTTGATCCGATCTTTGGTGTCCTGCAGGTAGATGCTGGAGGTTTCGAAGCGGTTGTTGTTGTCCCATTCAAAACCAAAGTTCAGCATGCCGGACAGTTTGACCTGATGCTCGGTGCGCAGAATGTCATCGTAGCGGTTCAGCGGCGTCAGTTCACTGCCGGTGGTGATGGAATAATACCGTTCCTGGTCTTTGCTGTTTTCGCTCGACTGGTCGTAGCTGACGCCAGCCATCACACCAAATACGCGCTCGCCGATATCAAAGCGGTTGCCCCAGGACATGCTGGCATCATAAGCCGGGCCCAGGCTTTTCTCATTCACGTCCAGCTGACGGTTCATTTCGAGGCCAAGATTGCGGTTAATCAGCTCGGCTTTGGCCAGATTGTCGGCGTTGACACCACCCAGGCCCTGGGCAATTTTCACCAGGTCCAGCGAGCCGTATTGCGCCACAGCGGCACGGAACGGCGCCGATAAACCGCGGGTGCCGTCGTCGCGGCCACGCCAGTCATCGCCACCGCCGCTATATTCGAGGCCATTATCGCTGCTGAGGCTGTTGTATTCAGTCCCGACTGAGAAGCTGAATACCTGGTCTAAAGGAATGCTGCTGGTGCGGATATTGATATTACCGCCACCAAAAGCGGCCGGTAATTCCGGCGAATAAGACTTCTGTACCACCATACTTTCGATAATGCCGGCCGGGAACATATCCATTGGCACGACGTTACGTGTCGGGTCCGGGCTTGGTACCTGAGCGCCGTTTAACAAGGTGGATGAGTAACGCTCGCCAAGACCACGTACGTAAATAAACTTGTCTTTCACCAGCGTGAGGCCGGTGACACGGCGCAGCGCAGCGGCAGCGTTACCGTCGCCGGCGCGGGAGATTTGGTCCATGCCGAGCAGTTCAGCGACAAATGGCTGCTGCCGGCGTTCTTCTGCCGTGGCGGCGGCGGAACTTAATAACCGGCCTGACACGTTAATCCGTTCAACCGCCTGCGTTTCACTTTTTGCTGCGGCGGCTTGCGGTGCTTTTTGCTGCGCGGCTTCCTGGGCAACAGTCGCAGTCAACGGCAGGGCAGTACTGGCGGTTAAGGCCAGCAGCACAGCGCGGGTGACGCGGTTCGGGTTTAATTGAAATGGGCCAAATGGGTGCAAGCTACTCATTTTTTCGGTGTCCTGTCGGCTGTTCATTTCAGCCAGAGTTTTTATCTGCCCGGTCATGGCCGGGTTCTGCGCAAAAGTTGTTGTCAGCACAAAGCCGGCTTTTGCTTGGGCAAAAGCCGGCGCTTGATAGTGCTTAGTTGCCTAAACCAGTGGTCCAGCCTTTGGTCCAGTCGTTGGCCGCATCCATGGCGCCGACAAAGGTGGTCTTGGTAAAGAAGCTGTCTACTGCTGACATATCTTTGGCGACAGTAGTATCGATGGTGTAAAGACCGTTCAGCACAGCAGCCTGGTCGGCCGCTGTTTTGTTGCCTTGCTGGCCTTCAAACCATTGTTTGACGGTTTGTGTGGCTGACACAGTGCCTTTGAATGGTTCCGGGCAACCCAACACTGAGTGCGTCATCACCAGACGTGCGCTTGCCGCTAAAGCCTGAGATTGTGTCGATTCAATTTCCAGACATTCGCCCATCGCGCCAGTGTCGGTTTTTGGCCCGGCGATCAGGATGTTATGCAGCTTGGCCGAGGTGCCGGCGCGCAGCAGAATGCCTTCTGAATCCATGTCGGCAGACTTAAAGGTGTTACCGATGATGGTCATGTTGGCAACTGTCGGCTCAGACAGTGGCGTGGCTGAGAAATTGGTCGCTTGGTTGTCCGCTTCGATACCACGGTTAGTGACTGTGTTCGCTGCATCGTGTTTTACCAGCAGGAACTGGGCTTTACCGTTCCAACCGTCAGTCCAGTCCAGTGAATCGTCTTCGTTACCGGTCAACACCACATATTTGACGTTGACAGTACCGCCGAACAGTTCCAGACCGTCGTCGAGGTTTTTGTGGATTTGGATGTGGTCAATCACAGTGCCTTTACCCACGCCAGCCAGCGTCAGACCGTTTAATTCGTTGTCTTTGATGACTTCGTAACCGGCGTTACGGATTTGCACGTATTTGATCACACCAGAGTTGTCGTCGGCTTTGTAACCGCCGTATGGGCCGGCGTTGCCTTCAGCTTCGATAGAGCAGGTGGTTGCCGCCTGCTCACACTTGTTGCTTGGCGCGTTACCCAGCACCACAATACCGCCCCACTGGCCGGCGCGGGTGGCAGAGCCAATCACGTCTTGCAGTGAAGTGAAGATAATTGGCGCTGTTGGCGAACCTTCCGCCATCAGTTTGCTGCCGCGGGCAACCACTAAATAATCCTGACCAGATTTACCGTACACCCGCACACCCGGGTCGATGCTGAGCGTGGCTGGCGTGGTGTTGTCGCCACCGACTGTGACTTTGCCGTTTAACACATAATCCGCACCGGCTTTTAATGCCACGTTGCTGGTTAATGTGCCTTTAACTTCACAGTTCAGTTTGCCGGTCAAAGACGCAACTTCTGTCGTACCAGCCGGGCAGGCGGTCAGCGCAGCATTGCTGGCATGTAAACCGTGCGTCCAGCCTTTGGTCCAATCGGTGATGCCATCAAAAGCGCCGATGTAAGTGACGTTGTCGAACCATGGGTCGACAAAGTTTTGCATGTTGTAGCCTTTGCCAAGCGCCGGTGAAGTGGCCGCTGGCATGTAACCGCCTAATAACGGGTCGGCGATGCTGTTGTCTGGCTGGGCAGCAAACCATTTCGCCACGTCTAACAGCGTGTTACCGGCTGCATCTTTTGGCGATTTGAAGTTTTCCGGGCAGTTCACAATGGAGTTGCGGAAGATGATTTTGCCGCTGTTGGCGTTGGCAACAGATTCCGGTGTTTCGATTTCAAAACACTCGCCCATGCCTTTTGGCCCGGTGATGATGGTGTTGTAAATCTCACCGGCGGTACCGGCGCGCAGCAGGATACCTTCAGAATCGGCCGCGGCTGAGGTAAAGGCGTTACCGATAATGGTCATGTTGGAAATGCGTGGTTTTGACACCGGCGTCGCGTCAAACTTCGACGACTGGTTGTCGGCTTCGATGGCGCGGTTGGCTTCCAGGTTATTCGGGTTGTGACGAATAAGCACGTGTTGTACACGGCCGGTCCAGCCGTCCGCCCAGTCCAGTGAGTCATCGCGGTTACCGGTCAGCACTAAGTGTTTCAGGTCAACAGTACCGCCGAAGAATTCGACGCCGT
This sequence comes from uncultured Chromatiaceae bacterium, assembly GCA_937978655.1. Taxonomy (GTDB): domain Bacteria; phylum Pseudomonadota; class Gammaproteobacteria; order Enterobacterales; family Alteromonadaceae; genus Pararheinheimera. Next base: position 56,664 of record CALJUX010000058.1, on the reverse strand, counting down.
CGTCTGAGTTGTTATGCACTTGCAGGTAATCCACCACTGTGCCTGAACCGACACCAGCGAAAGTCACGCCGTTTAATTCGTTGTCTTTGATAACTTCATAACCAGCGTATTTGACCTGAACAAATTTCAGAATACCGCTGCTGTCGGTTGGGCGGTCGCCACCGTAAGGGCCGGCGTTGCCTTCAGCTTCAATTTTACAGTTGGCGAGGGCTGCCGCGTCACACTTGTTGGTTGGCGCTTTACCCAGTAACACGATACCGCCCCATTGGCCGGCAGATGCGTCGTTGGCAGTGCCAATCATGTCGTTGACTGAGGTAAACACGATTGGCGCGTTGGCAGAGCCGACTGCGCTGATTTTCGAACCGCGGGCAACGACTAAGAAGTCGGCGCCAGATTTACCGAACACTGTAGTGCCAGGTTCAATCGTCAGCGTGGCGCTGTTAGCGTTGTCGTTACCGACTTGTACTTTACCGCTTAACGCCCAGACGATGCCGGAAGTAAAAGTGGCGTCTGCAGTCAGCGTGCCTGTGACTTCACAAATGGTTTTGCTGATGCCACCCACAGCAGCGCCTTCTTTGGCAAAAGCCGGGCACTTGCTGGTTGGTGTGGTTGGGTTGGTCGGATTCGTCGGGTTGGTCGGGGTGGTTGTGCCGGTGCTGGTGTTAATCACAATGTCGCCGCCGCCGCAGCCGGCCAGGAACAAAGCAGTCGAAATCGCGCTTAACTTTAAAATCTTACCAAAAGCCATCATATTCTCCGTCGATGCTGTGGGTCATAAAAAAACTGCACAGACGGTAAATCGCCGGCGTGACTGTTTTATGACAGAATGTTGGCAGGCAGATGACAACGCAGATCGATCCAGCAAGGACGCCAGCTGGCGCAGATGCTGTCAAAAAATGTTCAGAAAACTGTCACGGAAATGTCTTACCCGTCCGCAATATTTTCACGCCAGGGCGGCAGCCTTTTTGGCAGCACCTGATAAGAAAACGGCATACAACTGTCATGTATGCAAATGAGTTGTGACAAAGTCAGCATTGGATGTGCCGGCTTTCATAAAATTGTCATAATAAGGCGGGATACTGAGCGCAGTACCCAAAACCTCGGATGATGGTAACAGGCTATGTCAAGACGAATTCTGATAGTGGAAGATGAAGCACCAATTCGCGATATGTTGTGTTTTGTGCTGGAACAAAATGGATATCAGGCCAGCACAGCGGCAGATTTTGACAGCGCAATTAATCAGCTGGTGGAACCTTACCCGGATTTAGTGTTGTTAGACTGGATGCTGCCTGGTGGCAGCGGCATTCAAATTGCCAAAAAGATGAAACAACATGAACTGACCCGCAGCATTCCGATCATCATGATCACGGCTCGCGGCGAAGAAGAAGACAAAGTGCGCGGCCTTGAAGTGGGTGCCGACGACTATGTCACCAAGCCATTCTCACCGAAAGAACTGATGGCGCGGATTAAGGCGGTGATCCGCCGCGTTGCACCGACCAGTCTGGATGAAGTGATTGAAGTACAAGGTTTAAAACTGGACCCGGTGTCGCACCGTGTTACCGCCATCGACCAGCCGCTGGATATGGGCCCGACCGAATTCCGCCTGCTGCACTTTTTTATGACCCACCCGGAGCGGGTGTACAGTCGAGAACAACTGCTTGACCACGTCTGGGGCACTAATGTGTATGTTGAAGACCGCACGGTCGATGTGCATATCCGTCGCCTGCGCAAGGCGATTTCGCATGGCGGCCATGACCGTTTAGTGCAAACCGTCCGTGGCTCCGGTTATCGTTTTTCGGTAAAATAACCTCAGACCGCCGCGCGACCTGTGGCTGAGACAGGTCGCCGCAACCAAGTAGGTGTTATGCGTTTATTACTGTCCAAACGGGTGATTGTCAGCCGGCTAGCCGGGCTGGCATTGCTCGCTGCCGCACTGGGCTGGCTGTTCGGCCTGACTGCTGAATTCTTGTTGTTACTGGCCGCAGGTATTATCGCCTGGCACTACAAGCATCTGTTTTTACTGGATAAATGGCTTTGGCGTGACCGCAAGTTGTCGCCACCGGCCGGTGATGGCAGCTGGCAGCAGGTATTTGACGGTATTTACTATCGTCAGCGCAAAGCACGCAAGAAAAACAAAGAATTACGTGGCCTGGTGCGACGCTTTCGCGACGGTGCCGAAGCGCTGCCAGATGCCATTGTGGTGTTGAGCCTGGACTGGACCATCGTCTGGTGCAACAAGCTGGCGCAGCAGCTGGCCGGTTTACGCTGGCCAATGGATGAGCGTCAGCGAATAGATAACCTGATTCGTAACCCAGAATTTCAGCAATATCTGCAGCAGCATAATTTCGAACAGGCCATCGAGTTACCTTCACCGCTGACCGAAGATCTGACGCTGGAATACCGTGTGCTGCAGTATGGTGAAAAACAGTATCTGCTGATCATCCGCGATATCACTCAGCTCAAACAGCTGGAGCAAATCCGCAAAGACTTTGTCGCCAACGTGTCACACGAGCTGCGCACACCGTTGACCGTGTTGCAGGGTTACCTGGAAATGATGGAGCCCGAGCATCTGCCACAGCAGGCTATTTGGCAAAAAGCCCATGCCGTGATGCTGGATCAGACCAAACGCATGGACAATCTGGTGCAGCAACTGCTGACCCTGTCGCGCATTGAGGCCGCTGCCAAAGTGCATTATGACGATAACGTCGATGCGCCGGCGATGCTGCTGTTGCTGGAACAGGAAGCGCATAGCCTGAACCGCGAGAAGCAGCATCATATCCAATTTGAGATTGACCCTGATTTGCGTGTTAATGCCATCACCGAAGAGCTGCGCAGCGCCTTTTCTAATCTGGTCACTAACGCGATTAAATACACGCCGGACGGCGGCGAGATTAAAGTCAGCTGGCGGCGGGAACATCATAAAGCGGTGTTTACCGTGACTGACAACGGTGAAGGTATCGCCCCGCAACACGTCAAACGTTTAACCGAACGCTTTTACCGGGTCGATCAGGCGCGGGCGCGCACCACCGGCGGCACTGGCCTTGGCCTTGCCATCGTGAAGCACGTATTGTCACGCCATCAAAGCCGGCTGATGATTTTCAGCGAACCGAAACGCGGCAGTTCGTTTTCTTTTGCGCTGCCGCCGGAGCTGGTGGTCGGGGCGCTGACGGCGACCCAGCCGAAGTTACCGAAAAAGCTCAAATAATCTGCTTGCTACTCTGGTGTTAGAATGGAGTCCGGTAGGTACGGCAAGCGCAAGCGCCGCCGTACGCTGCCCGGGATTACTTCAAATCCGGCGCCTGCGCCAGAAAATCTGCTGCTAACCCTGCTAAAGCCCTGACGCCGTTTTCCATCGCCGGTTCATAGACGCGGAAAAACGGTGAGTGATTCGGTGCGGTTTTATCCAGTGGCTGGCCCGGTTCAGCAATACCGAGGAATAAAAACACGCCCGGTATTTCCTGTTGAAAAAAGGAAAAATCCTCTGAGGCGGTGATAGGTTTAATCGGGCTGACACCAGCTTTGGCGCCGGCCCAGTTCAGCGACGGCATTGCCCATTCCGTGAGGCCCGCATGGTTCCAGGTCACTGCCGCAAAGCTCTGAGAATGGAAATGTGCGGTGGCGCCGCTCGCTGCTGCGATATGCTCGCTGGTGTGCTGCATTTTACTGATGAGCTGCTCGCGCATCACCGGGTCAAAAGTGCGAATAGTGCCGCCCAGTTTGACTTCATCCGGAATAATGTTCCAGCGCACGCCGCCGTGCACCTGACCAATCGACATCACGGCTGGCGCCTGGGTTACATCCAGCTGCCGCGCCGGAATTTGATGCAACGCCGTAATCAGCTGACCTGTGACTGCAACCGGGTCAATGCCGCGCCACGGGCTGGAACCGTGCACCTGCACGCCTTTGACGGTGATTTCAAAGCTGTCGGCTGCCGCCATAATACCTTCAGGTTTGACCTGCAACTGGCCGGCTGGCCCCGGCCAGACGTGCACACCAAAAATCGCATCGGGTTTACGTTTGGCAAAAATACCTTCTTTGAGCATCAGCTTGGCGCCACCTTCTTCACCTGGCGGCGGGCCTTCTTCGGCTGGCTGGAAAATAAACATCACATCGCCGGCCAGCTGCGCTTTGTGTTTGCTCAGCACCGTCGCAGCACCCAGCAACATCGCCACGTGCGCATCATGGCCACAGGCGTGCATCACACCGACCTGCTGACCGTTAAATTCAGCCATAACTTTGGAGGCAAAAGGCAGGTCGACTTGCTCTTTAACCGGTAACGCGTCCATATCGGCGCGCAGCGCCACCAGTTTGCCCGGTTTGCCACCTTTTAAAATCGCCACCACGCCGGTATGGGCAATACCGGTTTGTACTTCCAGGCCGAGTTTTTTCAGCTCAGCCGCCACCAGCGCACCGGTACGTTTTTCCCGGTTCGACAGTTCCGGGTGCTGGTGCAAATCACGACGCCAGGTGACAACCTGTGGCATCACGGCGCTGATAGCGGGCGTGAGATCAGCTTTGATATCGGCGATACAGGTGCCTGGCAACGTGGTGCAGGCCAAAGCAAGGGTAGACAGCAGCATGCGCATAAATGACTCCGGTAGTTAAAAATACAGCGCTCAGATGTCGAGTAATACCACAGATTGGGACAGTGGTTCAAAGCAATAGGTCAGATAGCGCGCACCTTCTGCTCAATGCGTCAAAAGGCCCGCGCAATATCCGCCGCCTGCGCAGTGCCAGTGCAGTTGAGAATGGGTAAAAATTCACCTAATGTGGTGCAGGGAACGAGACAAGGAGCATCATCATGTGGCGGAAATTAGGATTAATGATTTGGGTATGTTGCAGCGCAGTGGCGGCAGCCGCCAGCGATTTCACTGTGCCTGAAGCCTGGCAGGGCGAGACGCCGGACAGCACTATCACCATTGATTATGCTGATCTGGATTTCGTGCTGAATGCGGCGGTGCTGATGTCCGGCCCGCCGAGCCGGAAAAAATCCAAAGCCTCGGCGGCGAGCGTCAACACCCGGCTGAAAAACAACTACAACCAGCTGACCACCAACGCCGGCAACCGGATCTTTTTTGAGGAGTTTAAAAAAAGACCGGATATGGCGGCAATTGTCAGCCGGATCCGCAACAGTTTGCAGGCTGTGCCGGCGGAAATTCCGCTGAACGCGCTGAGTAAAAAAGAGCAAATCGCCTATTGGCTGAATCTGTATAACGTCGTGGTCATTGATGAAATTAACAAAGTCTACCCACTGAAAAATTTACAGGATTTTGTCACAGCCAAAGATGGGCTACTGACGCGCAAAATTATTAATGTCGGTGGGGTAGAGCTGAGTCTGAATGACATTCAGTATGGGGTGCTGCAGCAAAAGTACCCGGATGAAGTGTTGGTGATGTACGGTTTGTATCAGGGGTATATCGGCAGCCCCAGTATCCGGAAATATGCCTATACCGGCGCCAATCTGAATCGTTCGTTGCAGTTTAATGCCAATGATTTTATCAATACCAACCGTGGCACTTACCCCAATGGCAAAACCTTCCGGGTCGCTGGTTTTTATCAGCGTAATGCCAGTTATTTCCCGGATTTTGCCACCGACCTGCGCAGTCATCTGCGTGAATATCTGCGCGAAGACGAGATTCCATTGCTTGACGAGGCGCAGCAGCTGGTGGCCGATATCGACGACTGGACCGTCACGGACATCTACGGCACCAGCCGCAACTATGGCGGTGGTGCTGCGACCAATGATGCCGCGTTATTAGGTGCTTTTGCGCAGGGCGCGACGATGGCGGGCTCGGAGGAAGTGGCCAATCTGGAACTGATGGCTAACGCAGTGCAGGCTAAATCAGTGACTTATGGCCGTTTTTCAGCGGATCAGGTACAAAAACTGAAAGAGCTGAAATTCAACCATGAAAATCGTGGCGGCGTGGTGACAGTCACCGATTTGACGGGAGCAGAGGCTGCGGAAAAAGCACCGGCCGCAGCGCCTCAGTCAGAAGATAAATCCGGCAATTAAACCAAAGCAGCGACAGCGCCTCAGCTGTCGCTTCAGGCGTTATCGTCCTGCAGTGTCAGCAGGCCGGGGCAAAGCAGTTCTAGCTGAATGCGTTTTAGAAAAAATTGTTCTGTGACCAAATCTGCCGCCAACACCGTGTGCTGCTGATACCACAGCTCCGGTAGCTGCAGCGTCAGCTGCGCGCCACTGGCGCTCAGTTTCACTTCCGGCAGAATATCATCGCGACGTTTTTGGTTCAGCAGTACCGCGAGCCGGAACAGGCAGAGCGCATGATAAAAGTCCTGCTGGCGGTACAGATAAAACGGCGTGATGTCGTCGGGTTTGATTTTACGTCTGTGGTACCGCACCAGGCATGCCAGCACCCGTTGTTGCTCCTGATTAAATCCCGGTAAGTTGGCATTATTCAGGATATAAGCGCTGTGGCGCTGCACACTGGAAGAGTTAATCTGCAGGCCGATTTCATAGACATAACAGGCAAACTGCAACAGCTGTCGCCATTCGTCACTGAGCTGCCAGCTGTGACGGGTTTGCGCCCATAAACTTTGTACGGTCTGGCTGACCCGGCTCGCTTGCTCCGCATCGACGGCGTATCTTTTGATCAGACTCTGGATGGTATGCTGGCGAATATCCTGATGTTGTAGCCGGTCGCTCATTTCATACAACACCCCCTCGCGCAGCGCGGCATCAACATAAACCATCTCGTCAATGCCCAGCATGCGAAACGACGCCAGCAGGATAGCGAGGCCAGGCGCCAGCAATTGCTTGCGATCTTCAGTCAGGCCAGGCAAATCCAACGCGTCACAGTGTTCCACACCGGCTAACAGCTGTTGCAGTTTTTCCAGATGTTCGAGGCGGATCACATGCGGATGCCAGCCAAGTCCGCTGACGATGTCTTTAATGGTTTTGATAGTGCCGGAGGTGCCCACCGCCTGTTGCCAGCCGGTACTTTTATAGCCGGTATAGATATTTTCCAGTTCCTGTTCTGCATGCAACATCGCCCGTTCAAAGCGCTTCGGGCTGAGCCGGCCTTTGGGGAAATAGAACTTGGCAAAGCTGACACAACCCATATTGCGGCTGGCCAGTCTCAGTGGCTGAAAATCCACGCCAATGGCAAATTCAGTGCTGCCGCCGCCAATGTCGATGACCAGACGCTGGCCGGTATAAGTCTCAAAATGCGCCACGCCCTGATAAATCAGCCGTGCCTCTTCCTGGCCGGCGATCACTTCAATCGGAAACGGGAATACGTCCTGCGCCTGGCGCAGGAAACTGGCACTGTTTTTCGCCCGGCGCAGGGTATAAGTGGCTATCACCCGCACCGACTGCGGCGGCATATCTTTGAGCGTATCGGCAAACTGACGCAACACGGTCAGGCCGCGTTGCATCGCTTCATCGCTGAGCATCTGCTGTTCATCCAGGCCGTCGGCCAGCTGTACTTTCTGCTTTTCGCGGTGTAACAGCTGTAAAGCGCCGTCAACAATCCGCGCGATCACCAGATGAAAACTGTTGGAGCCTAAGTCTACTGCGGCTATCAGTTCCGCGGCGGACAACGCATTGGGCGTCAGATGGGTCATAACTCTGCCTGAATTGTCGGCCCCAGCTGCTGGCTGGCGAGATAGTCATAAATCGCCTGCTGGGACCTGATACTTTTTCGGTTACCCCTTTTGACATAAGGGTTGCTCTGATCTTTATCGATAAGGCGGGCTTTGACATTGTCATTCCACTGCAAATCGAGGATCGTCATAATCTGTTGTTTTATCCGCGCGTCGTAAATCGGTACGCCAACTTCCACCCGTTGTTCGATATTCCGGGTCATCCAGTCGGCCGATGACAGATACAAATCAATGTCACCGCCATTAAAAAACTGGTACACCCGGGCGTGCTCCAGATAACGGTCCAGCACACTGATCACTTTAATATTGTGACTCTTACCGGCAATGCCCGGGATCAGCGAACACATGCCCCGTACTATGATGCGGATTTTCACCCCGGCCTGACTGGCCTTATACAACATCTCAACGACCGGATCGTCGACCAGATTATTCAGTTTCAGCAGGATCTCAGCCTTGCGCCCGCTCAAAGCAAAGTCAATTTCACGCTGAATTAAGCTGTTGAGCTTTGGCCGGCTCCAGGTAGGGGAAACGATTAAGTGTTTGAATACAAATGGCTTATAGCTGTATTCGACAAACTCAAACACCTGATCCACTTCATCACAAATTTCATTGTGGCAGGTGAACAGGCTCATGTCGGTGTAGATGCGGGCGGTTTTTTCGTTGAAATTGCCGGTGCCGATATGGGCGTACTTGACCAGCCCGCTTTTTTCTTCGCGGCTGATAATACAAAGTTTGGAATGGATCTTCAGCGTAGTCAGGCCAAACACCACCTGCACACCGGCCTGCGTCATCCGGCGCGCCCACTGAATGTTGTTTTCTTCGTCAAAGCGCGCTTTCAGCTCGACCACTACTGTGACTTTTTTGCCATTTCGCACCGCATCGAGCAGCGAATGGATGACCCGTGAATTTTTGGCGACCCGGTACATCGTCATCTTGATCGACTTCACTTTCGGGTCAAAAGACGCCTGACGCACCCATTCGGTGAAATAGGTGAAGTTGTGATACGGGTAATGCAGCAGCACATCATGACTTCGGATCGCATCAAAGGTCGTGTTGTATTGTTCAAAGTCCGGGCTTGGCAACGGCGGCAGTGGCGGAAATTCCAGACTGGCGTGGCCGGTATATGGGAAGTTGATGAAATCTTTAAAGTTGCGGTAGCGGCCACCGGGAATGAGTGCGTCCAGCGTGTTGGCACCGAGCAGCTTGCGCAGAATTTTCAGCATATGCTCTGGCATCGACACATCGTAGACCAGCCGCACCGGCTCGGATTCCAGCCGTTGCCGGATGCCATGTGACATCTTATCAAGCAGGCTCTGGTCAAGCGATTCGCTTAAATCGTATTCGGCGTCTTTGGTCAGTTTCATCGAATACGCCTGGATGTCACAAAAATCAAAGAAACCAACAAACAGGTCGCGCAGGCAGTGGATAATCACATCGTCCAGCATCATAAACTGATGGCGGTAGCGGCCTTTGCGTTTGGTGCGGTTGAGCGCAATCGGCAGTTCGAGAAAACGTGACACATCGTCTGTGGGTACCTGCACTATGGCGTATTCCGGCTTGCCCTGGCCGGTCATTTCGACCATCAGATAGGTGGCGTTGTCTTCCAGCCGCTTCGACAGCTGCAGATGTTCATTCGACAACAGGACCGGCGAAATATGCCGCAGTACTTTTTCTTTGAAATAAGATTTAATCCAGGCGCTTTGCGATTCGTTCAGTTTGTGCTGATCGATAAATTCAATATTGTGTTTGCGCAATCCCAGCTGCAAATCCATGTGAATGGCATTAAATTTGGCGCCAAGACGCAGTACAAATTGTTGAATTTGCCGTAGTAATTCTTCGGTCTGGCTGGCGTCATCCTGATGATATTTCTGCAGCATAATGCGTCTTTTGACGTCGGCTACCCGCACCCGATAAAACTCGTCCATGTTATTGGAATAAATGCCGAGAAAGCGCAGCCGCTCAATCAGCGGGTTGCGCTCATCTGCAGCTTCCTGCAGTACGCGTTCGTTAAACGCGAGCCAGCTCAGTTCTTTCGGGAAAAAATGCATCGGGTGTTCTGAATTGTTTTGTAATTCCATACCAATTCCATCACTGCGGGGGAGGGGACTTCGGCACTAATCTATGGCAATTTGATGAAAGATTTATGAATAAGATAGCCCGTCGCGTCAGAAGATGCACGGGCTATTGTTGGGCTGAACTGCATCAGTTCAGATTTTCGACGTCCACGATGACATCAGAGGCAATATCTTCAAGCGCATGCACCACTTCGTCCTTGTTCAGACCATCCGGCAGCTCGACCGTCGCGATGGCATTAAACAATGGCACGCCCCAGTTGGGCGCACTTTGTTTTGAACTTTCGAAGTGAATGATATTAGTCCCTTTATGTTTGATCACCGAGGACAGTTCCCGCACGATGCCGGGCCTGTCGTTACCGGTGATCACAAAACGCAGCAGCTTGTGTTCGTTGACGCGGGAGTCCACCCCATGGTGTACGCGGATATCCAGATCCTTCATTTGTTGCAGCGCAGTGGTCAGCGCTGCAACATTTTCTTCAGCTACTTCAATCTGTAAAATCCCGGCAAAGTAACCGGCCAGATGGCTGAGGTTACTGGCGGTCCAGTTGCCGTGGTATTCGGCAATTAACGTCGCAAGCTGTTCGACCAGGCCGGCTTTATCCTGACCGATCAGCGTTAAAACCAACTGCTTCATAGCGCATTTCCTTGTTTTAATAGCTCGCTGAAAACCCGAAACCAACCAGGTTCAGCGTAAAAAATATATCACATTTACATCTTTTTTTTGTTATCAGTTGGGCTTGACCCATCCTTGAATCTGTAACCATCCGGGCGCCCAGCCTGCCGAAACTATAGCCAGCTGGAGTAAAAACACAACACTGTTGGTCGATTTTGCCGGGAATTTCCGGGGCGTTAATATTCGTCATAATAGTGTCATATTGTCGCCATATGATGCGGATCGTGAACTGCAGGCACAGGCCTGCGAACGCCAACAAGAGGACTTTAAGGTGAAAGCTTTTAACATTTTATCTACTGCTGCCATCGTGGCTGCCACTTTCAGTTTTCAAGCCGCTGCGGTGACGAAAGTTGACCCGGCATTACCTGAGTACCAGAAAGCCTCTGGCGTTTCAGGCAACATTTCCAGTATCGGTTCTGACACGCTGAACAACCTGATGACGTTGTGGGCTGAAGATTACCGCAAGCTGTACCCAAATGTGAATATTCAGATCCAGGGCGCCGGTTCATCCACAGCACCAACGGCGCTGACTGAAGGCACGTCAAACTTTGGCCCGATGAGCCGTGCGATGAAGCCAAGCGAAATCCAGGCATTTGAAGCCAAATTTGGTTATAAACCAACGGCGGTGCCAGTTGCGGTGGATTTACTGGCGGTTTATGTCAACAAAGATAACCCAATCAAAGGGATGACACTGGCGCAGGTTGATGCCGTGTTCTCTGCTACCCGCAAATGTGGTTACAAAGAAGATGTCACCCGCTGGGGACAGCTCGGCCTGGATGGCGCATGGGACAATCGTGATTTCACCATTTACAGCCGCAATGCGGTATCCGGTACTTACGGTTATTTTAAAGAACACGCCTTATGTAAAGGCGATTTTAAGTCCAGCATCAACGAGCAACCGGGTTCGGCCTCTGTGGTACAGGGCGTCAGCGAGTCTATCAATGGCATTGGTTACTCAGGGATCGGTTATGTGACATCTGGCGTACGGGCACTGCCTTTAGCGAAAAAAGACGGTCAGCCTTTTGTTGAACCGACCGCTGACCATGCGCTGGATGGAAAGTACCCGCTGTCACGTTTCCTGTTTGTTTATGTCAACAAACACCCGAATAAAGATCTGACGCCGATGGAACGCGAGTTTATCAAACTGGTGTTGTCAAAACGTGGTCAGGAAATTGTCGTGCGGGACGGTTATGTCCCAGTACCAAACAAAGTAGCGGCGAAAGTGCTGGCTGAGCTGGGCATCAAATAATTATCGGACTTTTATCAAGGCGCCTGCGGGCGCCTTTTGTCGTTTGCGGCGAACACGCCCACTGGTATGCGCTGCGCCGGTGCTGCGCTTTGATTATTGCTGATTTATGACAAAAATTGCCGTTGTAATATTTCTGCCATAAATCTCATCTAAGATTTGCAGCATCCGAAAAGTCAGTCCTGGATGTGTAAACATGCAACAGACCTCCACGCCAGCCCCGGTCACCGCCAAGCAATCTTTATTGCCAAGCGGTGAGAAACGGGCCCGTCTGCGCCGCTGGCGCAGTTTTAAAGACAAAATGTCCACTTATGGTATCGCCTTTGCGGGGATCAGTGTGGTCGCAGCCTTTGCGACTATTTTCATTTATCTGTTCTCTGAAGTCGGGCCGATTTTTTCCTCAGCCAGCGTCGAGCCAGAGCAGAGTTACCAAATCAACAGCGATAAACCGCTGTATACCAACCTGGAACGTTACAGCGAAGTTGGTTTGAACGTGTCTGCCAGTGGTGAGCTGCAGTTCTTTGATGCCATGACCGGCGCCGCTGGCGAAAAAGTCCGGCTGGCATTGCCTGCGAATACGACGATTTCAGCTTTTGCCCGCGGTGAACCGCGCTCTGGTTTGCTGGCGCTGGGCTTGTCCAATGGCCAGGCGCTGGTGATTAAACACGAGTACAACCTCAGTTACCCGGATGACAAACGCCAGGTTGTGCCGGTGGTGACTTATCCACTTGGCGAGGCGCCGCTGGATTTAAACCCGGGTCAGGCGATCAAAAGCCTGGCGGTGCAGGAAGGCAGCGCCGGTACGGCACTGGTGGCATTTGCCGCTGATGGCCGGCTGAGCTACCACGTGTTTGAAGCACAAACCGAATTTATGACCGGTGAAACCACTTTAGTGCGCAGCGATTATCCGTTGCCGGACGCCCCGAAAGACGTCAGCCGGATTTTGCTGGATACCACACTGCACAATCTGTTTATTGCCGAAGGTAACGAAAAAATTCACTACTACGATGTGACAGATCCGGCGCAGGCGCGTTATGTCGAAGCGGTCAGTGCCGTTGCTGCTGGCCAGCAGGTTACGGCAGTGGAGTTTCTGGTTGGTGCGGTGTCGCTGATTGTTGGCGGCTCAGACGGCAGCCTGAGTCAGTGGTTCCTGGTGCGCGACGAGCACAACAACTTCCATTTAAAACATATCCGCGATTTTGCGCAGCACCCGGCGGCCATTCGCCAGATTGAGCCTGAGTATTCGCGCAAAGGCTTCCTGGTGCTGGATACCTCAGGGCATTTAGGTATTCACTACGGGACGTCAGCGCGCACTCTGTCGCTGGAACCGCTGGCGGAAGGTGTGAACTTCGAGCGCATTGCCATTAGTCCTATCAACACAGCGTTACTGGCGTTTGCTGCGGACGGCAAAGTGCAGCGTTTTGCGCTGGAAAACGCCCACCCGGACGTCAGCTGGAAAGCGATGTGGAATGAAGTCTGGTATGAAGGCCGCAGTGAAAAAGACTATATCTGGCAGGCGTCGTCAGGCTCTGATGAATTTGAAGCGAAAATGAGCCTGGTGCCGCTGGCGCTCGGGACGTTAAAAGCTGCATTGTTTGCGATGCTGTTCGCCACGCCGCTGGCGATTATGAGTGCGCTTTATACCGCCTATTTCATGACGCCAAAATTACGCGGCAAGGTCAAACCAACCATTGAAATTATGGCGGCACTGCCCACCGTTATTTTGGGTTTTCTCGCCGGTTTATGGCTGGCGCCTTTTGTCGAAAAATACTTAAGCGCGGTGTTTGCCATCCTGCTGTTGTTGCCGCTGATGATGTTACTGACGGCGTATCTGTGGCGCTTTATGCCGCGCAGCTGGCGCGAGCGTTTTGGCCTTGGCTGGGAAGTGTTAATCCTGATCCCGATGATCATCGGCTTTATCTGGTTGTGCGTCAGTTTAAGCCCGGCCGTCGACCAGCTGTTTTTCAACGGCAGCCTGCGCCAGTGGTTTACCGACAACGGCATTACTTACGACCAGCGCAATGCGTTGGTGGTGGGGATTGCGATGGGTTTTGCTGTCATTCCGAATATCTTTTCGATTGCTGAAGATGCGGTGTTTAACGTGCCACGCCATTTAACCCAAGGCTCGTTAGCACTGGGTGCCACGCCTTGGCAAACCATGATGGGTGTGGTGTTACCAACCGCAAGTCCGGGTATTTTTGCTGCCGTGATGGTTGGTTTTGGCCGCGCCGTTGGCGAAACCATGATTGTGCTGATGGCGACCGGGAACAGCCCGGTGGTGAACTTTAACCTGTTTGAAGGCATGCGCACTTTATCCGCCAATATCGCGGTGGAATTACCGGAAACGGCGGTTGGCAGTACCCACTTCCGCGTGCTGTTCCTGGCCGCGCTGGTGCTGTTTGTCTTTACCTTTATTTTTAATACGTTGGCTGAAGTGATCCGTCAGCGGTTACGTCAACGCTTCAGTAATCTGTAATTCGGAGTAAACGGCATGAGAGCTTGGTTTAAAACGGGAACTCCGTGGATTTGGTTAAACGCCGGTGCTATCGCGTTGTGTCTGGTGATGGTGATCGGGGTGCTGGGGTTAATTGCGGTACAGGGTGGCAGCCATTTCTGGCCGGCGGATTTGCAGCAGGTCCAGGCGGTGCAGGCTGACGGCAGTAAAAAAACCTTGCTGGCGGAGCATGTGCGCACCGAACAGGTCAGCGCGGTTACGCTGAAAGATTCCGGCGTGGCAGTGCCGGACAACGCCGAGTTTTATGCCCGTCATTTGCTTAAACTGGCGAACCGTGACGTGTACGGCCGGGATTTTGCCTGGTTTCTGCAACACGATTTATCCGGCTGGGAAAAACCGCAAAACGCGATTGTGATTGAACGGCGCGAATGGGGTAATTTTCAGGGCTTTCCGCTGCAGTTACTGCACCAGGATAAAGTGATCGCCGAAGGCGAGGCGTTGTGGCCGGCATTAAAGCAGGCAATGGCGCGGGCTAATGCGTTGCATGATGAAATCACCGATATTGAAAAAGGCGATATCGGCAAAATTAACAAAGCGTTAGAGGCCTTGCGTCTTGGCAAGCGCACCCTGGAATTACAAGGTGCAAGCGCCGCAGAACTCAGTGCCTATACGCAACAATCTGCCGAAGACCAGGCCGCTTTGGATGCGCAATATGCCGATCTGCAGCAAAAACTCGAAACGCTGTACAGTGATGCCAAACGCGACAGCTTAAAAGTGGTCACCGCTGAAGGCAAAGAACTGACTATCAGCTTGTCCAACATCGTGCATGCGCATATGCCAAACCAGATGTCGTTGCTGGACAAGTCGGTGCATTACGTGGTGTCGATTTGGAACTTCTTAAGTGACGACCCGCGTGAAGCCAACACTGAAGGCGGTATTTTCCCGGCCATTTTCGGCACTATCACGATGGTGATCCTGATGTCGATTATCGTCACGCCTTTTGGTGTGCTGGCGGCGATTTACCTGCGTGAATATGCCAAACAAGGCACCATGCTGAAAATCATCCGCATCTCGGTTTACAACCTGGCCGGCGTGCCGTCGATTGTTTACGGTGTGTTTGGTCTGGGCTTCTTTGTTTACATCATGGGCGGCAACATCGATGCGCTGTTTTATCCGGAAAAATTACCAGCGCCGACTTTCGGTACGCCAGGTTTGTTCTGGGCCTCGCTGACGCTGGCGTTATTAACGCTGCCGGTGGTGATTGTATCGACTGAAGAAGGTTTATCCCGTATTCCAAGCACTATCCGGATGGGCAGTCTGGCGCTTGGCGCTACTAAATCTGAGACTTTGTGGAAAGTGGTCGTGCCGCTGGCGACGCCGGCGATGATGACAGGTCTGATTTTGTCGATTGCCCGTGCCGCTGGTGAAGTGGCGCCGCTGATGTTGGTTGGCGTAGTGAAACTGGCACCGACTTTGCCGGTTGATGGCAGCTTCCCCTTTGTGCATCTGGACCAGAAAATCATGCACTTAGGCTTCCACGTTTATGACGTCGGTTTCCAGAGCCCGAACGTGGAGGCGTCGCGTCCGCTGCTGTATGCCACGGCACTGGTGCTGGTGCTGCTGATTGTGGTGCTGAATATGGCGGCCATTCATCTGCGTAACAAACTGCGGGAAAAGTATCGCAGCGAATCTGACTAGCAGCCAAAGCACTGACCGGTGCCCGGCGGCACCTGAGGCGGGATGCAAAGCGTCCCGCACAGAACCTGAACTGAATTTTAAGAGTGAACTGACGTATGACTACACAACACATTCTGCACGGCGATAACGAGCTGGACCTGGCAAAAGAAAAAATCAAATTGCAGGTCAATGATTTACGCCTGTATTACGGCGAATCGCAAGCGCTGAAAACCATCAATATGCAGATCCCGGAAAAGCGCGTGACGGCTTTTATCGGCCCTTCTGGTTGTGGTAAATCGACGCTGTTGCGTTGTTTTAACCGGATGAATGACCTGGTTGATATTTGCCGGATTGAAGGGCAAATCCTGTTGGATGGCCAGAATATTTACGACAAAGCGGTTGATGTGGCCGAACTGCGCCGTCAGGTCGGTATGGTGTTCCAAAAGCCGAACCCATTCCCGAAAACTATTTATGAAAACGTTGCTTATGGTCTGCGTCTGCAAGGCGTGAACGACCGGCGGGTGCTGGACGAAGTGGTGGAAACGTCACTCAAAGGTGCTGCACTTTGGAATGAAGTCAAAGATCGGTTGCATGACAATGCCTTTGGTTTGTCCGGCGGACAGCAGCAGCGTCTGGTGATCGCCCGCGCCATTGCAATTGAGCCGGAAGTGTTGCTGCTGGATGAACCTGCTTCAGCATTAGACCCTATTTCGACGTTAAAAATTGAAGAGCTGATCAACGAGCTGAAAGAGCGTTTCACCATTGTCATCGTGACCCACAACATGCAACAGGCGGCACGGGTGTCCGACTATACTGCCTTTATGTATATGGGCAATCTGGTGGAATATGATGCGACCAACAAGATGTTCACCAATCCGTCGCAACAACAAACCGAAGATTACATCACTGGCCGTTTTGGTTAATCACCCGACTTAAGCAGAGGTTTTTATGGATAAACTGAATTTAACCAAACACATTTCCAGCCAGTTCAATGACGAAATTGAGCAGATCCGTAACCATATTATGGCGATGGGTGGCCTGATTGAGCAGCAGCTGTCCGATGCGTTAAATGCCATCGCCGGCAGCAATCCGGAGCTGGCGCAGCAGGTTATCGCCAACGATTTACTGGTCAACGACTGGGAAATCAAGATTGATGCTGAGTGCACGCGCATCATCGCCAAGCGTCAGCCGGCAGCCAGTGACCTGCGTTTAATCCTGACCATTATCAAGGCCATTTCTGATTTAGAACGCATTGGCGATGAAGCCGAGCGTATTGCCAAGGTCGCGCTGGAGTCGTTCAGCAGTGCGCAGCAGGATTTGCTGGTGAATCTGGAAAATATGGGCCGCCATGTCGCACAGATGCTGCACGACGTGCTGGATGCCTTTGCCCGGATGGACGTGGAAGCGGCGCTGGCGGTCTACAAAGAAGATAAAAAAGTGGACCGTGAGTACGAAGCCATTACCCGTCAGCTGATGACGTATATGATGGAAGATCCACGGTCTATCCCAAAAATCATGAATGTGTTGTGGTCAGCCCGGTCGCTGGAGC
Organism: uncultured Chromatiaceae bacterium; assembly: GCA_937978655.1. Classification (GTDB taxonomy): domain Bacteria; phylum Pseudomonadota; class Gammaproteobacteria; order Enterobacterales; family Alteromonadaceae; genus Pararheinheimera. Next base: position 39,366 of record CALJUX010000058.1, on the reverse strand, counting down.
GTATTGGCGATCGCTGCAAAAACATTTCTGAATATGTGATTTCTTTTGTCAAAGGCCGCGATGTGCGCCACAGTGATGAAGACAGTCTGGAGCAAAACGCCCGGAGCTGAATAATCGCCGAATTAGTGCTGATATTCATGGAAGTCAAGCCGACAGGGCGTAAAATACCTGTCGGCTTTGCTGTTTTATCTGTGTAACTGCGTTTTTATTACTGCATGGTTGCAGTAAAATACGCGCCGACTTTCGTCCACTACAAAACCAAGAGGCAAAGCTATGCCAAGTGCATTTTTGGCTGTTTTCGCAAAATCTCCAATTAAACCAATTGAAGAGCACATTCGTAAGGTCCTGGCGGCCAGCGAGCAGTTACTGCCGTTTTTCGCGGCGGTATACATCAAGGATTGGACTACTGCAGCGGAAGTAAGAAAAGTTATCGTCAGTCTGGAAAAAGAAGCTGACAATTTAAAACGTGATATTCGTGTCCACCTGCCAAGAGGTTTGTTCCTGCCGGTTGACCGCACCGACATTCTCGAACTGGTGTCTCAGCAGGATAAAATCGCCAACAAGGCCAAAGACATCACCGGCCGTGTGTTAGGTCGTGAGCTGGAGATCCCGGCGCCTATCCAACAAGAATTTAATGCCTATTTGCAACGTTGTATCGATGCCGTCGCCCTGGCGTGTGAAGCGATCAACGAGCTGGACGAGCTGCTGGAAACTGGTTTCCGTGGCCGTGAGGTGGATTTGGTGGTCAAGATGGTCGAAAAAATCGACGAGATTGAACACGACACCGACCAGATGCAAATCAGTCTGCGCAAATATGTCCGTAAAGCCGAAAATACGCTGAACCCGGTTGATGTGATGTTCCTGTACCGCACGCTGGAGTGGGTCGGGGATCTGGCAGACACCGCGCTGCGGGTGGGTTCTCGTCTTGAAATCATGCTGGCACGTTAAGCGTTAAGGGTAATTAATTATGGAAATTCTGGCTCAACATGGCCAGGTGCTGGTGTTTGTTGCCGCACTGTTTGGCTTTATCATGGCATATGGCGTTGGCGCGAATGACGTTGCCAATGCAATGGGGACCTCTGTCGGTTCTAAAGCGTTAACAATAAAGCAAGCGATTGTTATTGCTGCAATTTTTGAATTCACTGGTGCATTCTTCGCCGGTGGGGAAGTCACTTCAACTATTCGGAACGGTATTGTTGATTCCAAAGTCTTTGTTGAGGTTCCGGAGCTTTTGGCGTATGGCATGATTGCCTCATTACTGGCCGCCGGCACCTGGTTATTGGTTGCTACCTACTTTGGCTGGCCGGTTTCAACAACGCACTCTATCGTTGGCGCTATCATCGGTTTCGCAGCCGTAGGTGTTGGCATTGAATCGGTGAAGTGGGATGAAGTTGGCAGTATTGTCGGCAGCTGGGTGGTGACACCGATGCTGGCGGGGGTCCTGGCATACTTACTGTTTATGAGTGCCCAGCGCCTTATTTTCGATACTGAAAACCCACTGGCCGCGGCGAAAAAATTTGTGCCGTTTTATATGGTGTTTGCCGCATTTATTATGGCATTTGTCACCGTCACTAAAGGCCTGAAACACGTAGGTTTACACCTGACGTCTTCGGAAGGTTTTTTGTTGTGTGTGGCCATTGCTGTGGTGGTCGGTCTTATTGGTAAAATTGCGATCAGCCGGCTGCAGATTGACCCGGAAGCCGACAAAGAGATGCATTTCACGAATGTGGAAAAAATCTTTGGTATTCTGATGATTTTCACCGCATGTTGTATGGCATTTGCACACGGTTCTAATGATGTCGCCAATGCGATTGGGCCTTTGGCTGCAGTTGTTGGTGTGATTGAATCCGGTGGTCAGGTATTGGATAAAGTTTCGCTGGCTTGGTGGATTCTGCCGCTGGGTGCCGTTGGCATTGTCATCGGTCTGATGACTTTTGGCGCCCGGGTTATTGAAACTATTGGTTCCAATATCACTCATCTGACACCAAGCCGTGGTTTTGCTGCTGAAATTGCGGCAGCCAGTACCGTCGTCATTTCCTCAGGCCTTGGTTTGCCTATCTCCACCACACAGACTCTGGTGGGTGCTGTTCTTGGTGTTGGTATGGCTCGCGGTATTGCGGCACTGAATTTAAGTGTGATCCGCAATATCTTCATTTCCTGGGTGGTGACATTGCCAATCGGTGCGCTTTTGTCAATTATCTTTTTCTATATCATAAAGTTAGCTGTAGGCGCTGCCTGAGTCTGCGCTGTTTAAAAAACCGCCTTCGGGCGGTTTTTTTATTCCCTGTTGCTGCAACCTTGTTCAGCTGGCGAGCTGTGATTGATCCAGACCAAAGTATCAGCGGTATCCGGCGCATTTAGGTTGCAGCATGCGAAGCGCTGGACTAGCATCGTCATCGCTATCTTCGCAGATAATTCAATCGATACAACGGAATTTATGATGAAACGACTGCCCAGTGTAAAACAGCTGCAATATTTACTCGCTCTGCATGAACATCAGCATTTTGGTCGTGCTGCGGATGCCTGTTATATCGGTCAGTCGACTTTAAGTGCGGCTATCGCCAATCTGGAAGAAACCATCGACGCACAGTTGCTGGAGCGGGACCACAAGACCTTTATTTTCACCCCGCTTGGCGAAGATGTGGTGCGCCAGGCCCGTTATATCATCGAACAATGTGAAGAGCTGGCAGACTTTGCCCGCAATCAGGGCAAACCAATGACGGGGCAGTTTCGCCTTGGCTGTATTCCGACTATTGCACCTTTTGTCCTCAGTGAAGTGATGGCGTTATGCCGTGTGCGCTATCCAGAACTGCAATTGCTGCTGCGCGAAGATACCTCAGAGAATTCGCTGCGGGCCTTAACGGAAGGCAGGCTGGATATGGTGCTGCTGGCTTTGCCCTATGAGACTGGCGCTTTGCATACCGAAGTGCTGGCGCAGGACGGTTTTAAACTGGTGTTACATAAAGACTGGCAACACCGTGGTTTTAGCCAGGATATTTCACAGTGGCCGGATGAGAGTATTTTTTTGCTGGAACGCGAACATTGTCTGACCGGTCATGCGGTGAAAGCCTGTGAGCTGGAAGACTCGCGCAAAGTGAATCCGTTTTTTGCTACCAGCCTGCATACCTTAACGCAGATGGTGAACAACAAACTCGGTGTCACTTTTATGCCGCAGATGGCGATTAACAGCGGTTTATTGCAGGGCACTGAACTCATCACTCAGGCGCCATCGAACAATGGTGCCGCCCGGGATATCGGTGTCGCGTGGCGGCCGACATCCAGCAAATCGCGGAATTACCGCCTGATGGCGACACTGATTGCCGAAGTGTTGCAGCAAAAATGTGCCGATCACGCAGGCCTCTGAGTGTTCCTGTAAACAACAGGCGGCGCTATGGTCGCTGGCGGAATTTACTGAAATACAGTTGATGTTCTGCCAGCCGGCGGTCCGGCAACAACAGCAGCAACATCAGGGCAAGCAGGTTAAAAACCGGCAGCAAGCCGGTCAACGCAAACAGGCGGGGTGAATAACCTTTTTCGATGGCCAGCTGATAACTGTACCAGCTCAGGATCAGCTGACTGGCGGTGAACAAAATCAGACTAAACCAGATATCCATAATGACTCCCTGTAAACTCAGATGGGCTGCAACGCGCGTCCTGCGCCAATGTCGATTATAGAGCAGCTTCCAGCGGATCTCTGACGATTTTGGCCGTTATTTCTGTAAGCCAAAAGCCTGAGAGTCATTGAGAAACTGTGGCCGGATCAGTAGACTGTGCGGCCGGGCGCGAGCCCATCAATTCCAGCGTTTGTCAGTAAAGCGGACCTGCTATGCAAAAATCAGATTTTTCTTTTGAGCTGCCTGAGCAGCTGATCGCCCGTTTCCCCCAACCAGAACGCTCTGCCAGCCGGCTGCTGAGATTGCAGCGTCAGACTGGTGCTATCGAGCACACCCAGTTTAAAGCGGTGCTTGATGCCATCCATCCGGGCGACTTGTTAGTGTTTAACAATACCCGTGTGATCCCGGCCCGGCTATTTGGCCAGAAGGCTTCCGGTGGCAAGGTGGAAGTATTAGTCGAGCGGTTGCTCGATGATAAACGTTTTCTGGCGCATATCCGCGCCAGCAAAGCGCCAAAGCCGGGCAACCGTTTAATCCTGGAGCAGGACGCCGAAGTTGAAATGACCTGCCGCCACGGTGAGTTATTTGAACTCACGCTGTTATCCGACGAGCCGGTGCTGGCGATGCTGGAGCGGCTCGGCCATATGCCACTGCCGCCTTATATCGACAGACCCGATGCAGAGAGCGACCGCGAACGTTATCAGACAGTCTACAACGCCAAACCTGGCGCTGTGGCCGCGCCGACCGCTGGTTTACATTTTGATGAGCCGCTATTGGCCGCACTCAAAGCCAAAGGCGTGGAGTTTGCGTTTGTTACCCTGCACGTCGGTGCCGGCACTTTTCAGCCGGTGCGGGTCGACAATATTCTCGAGCATCAGATGCACGCCGAATATATCGAAGTGCCGCCGGAAGTGGTGGCGGCGGTCGAAGCCTGTAAAGCCCGTGGCAAGCGGGTCATTGCGGTTGGCACAACGTCGGTGCGCTCGCTGGAATCGGCGGCGCAATTTGCCAAAAAGGCCGAGCAGCCGTTGCAGCCTTATTATGGCGACACGCAGATTTTTATCTATCCGGGTTATCAGTTTGCCGTGGTCGACGGGCTTATCACTAATTTCCATTTGCCGGAATCGACGCTGATTATGCTGGTATCGGCGTTGTGTAGCCGCGATATTATTATGCATGCTTACCAGGAAGCCATCGCCGAGCAGTATCGGTTTTATTCCTATGGCGATGCGATGTTAATCCTCTGATTGCCAAGGGCCGGGCTGTCAACATCAGGCCGGCTTTCTGCTACAATCGGGCGTTTTTAAAAAGGCTGGACTGTTTTTCCGGCCAATAGAGGTCACCATGAAATTTGAATTAATCAAAACTGACGGCAAAGCCCGGCGCGGTCGTATGACATTTGCCCGTGGCGTCGTCGATACTCCGGCCTTTATGCCGGTCGGCACTTACGGCACTGTAAAAGGCATGACGCCGGAAGAACTGGCCGATACCGGCGCGCAGATTTGCCTTGGCAATACCTTTCACCTGATGTTGCGCCCCGGCACGGAAATCATCCGCAAGCATGGCGACCTGCATGATTTTATGCACTGGGATAAACCAATCCTGACCGACTCCGGTGGTTTTCAGGTGTTTAGCCTCGGTGAGCTGCGCAAAATCAAAGAAGAAGGCGTGACTTTCCGCTCGCCGCTGAACGGCGAAAAAATCCAGCTGACACCGGAGCGCTCGATGCAGGTGCAGCGGGATTTAGGCTCAGATATCGTGATGATTTTCGACGAATGTACGCCGTACCCGGCGACAGAACAGCAGGCGAAAAAGTCGATGGAGATGTCGCTGCGCTGGGCCAAACGCAGCAAAGACGCCCACGGCGACAACCCGTCTGCATTGTTTGGCATTATCCAGGGTGGTATGTATCCGAACCTGCGCGATGTGTCGTTAAATGGCCTCGAAGACATCGGCTTTGATGGCTACGCCATCGGCGGTTTGTCGGTCGGTGAGCCAAAACACGAAATGATCAAAATCCTCAATCACACCACTGACAAAATGCCGGCACATAAACCGCGTTATCTGATGGGTGTGGGGAAACCGGAAGATCTGGTGGAAGGGGTGCGTCGGGGCATCGATATGTTCGATTGTGTGATGCCAACCCGTAACGCCCGTAACGGTCATTTGTTCGTCAGTAACGGCGTGATAAAGATCCGCAATGCCAAATACAAAGACGATATCACGCCTTTGGACGAAAATTGCGACTGTTACACTTGTAAAAACTATTCGCGGGCATATCTCCATCATCTCGACCGTTGTAATGAGATTTTAGGCGCGCGGCTGAACACTATTCACAACCTGCATCATTACCAAAAATTAATGCAAGGGTTACGTAATGCGATTGAACAAGGCACACTGGACGCCTTTGTCGCAGATTTTTACGCGCGTCGTGGTCTGACGGTGCCGGCCTTGGATGCACCAGTGCCGGTGATGCCGGCTGACGTAGCCACTGCTGAATAAAATTTAAAATTAAACTTTAAAAATTAAGGGGATAACCATGAGTTTTTTTATTTCTGATGCACATGCGCAAACGGCTGGTGCCGGTCAGCCGGGTGGTGGCTTAGATCTGGTGATCATGCTGGCCGCGTTTGGTCTGATTTTTTACTTCATGATTTTCCGTCCGCAAAGTAAACGGATGAAAGACCACAAAAACCTGATGGCGTCTTTGGCCAAAGGCGACGAAGTGTTAACACAGGGCGGCCTGGTTGGTCGTATCGCGAAAATCGCCGAAGACAAAGATTTTGTCGTGATTGCGCTGAATGACACGACTGAAGTCACTGTACAAAAAGGCTCAATCAGTGCCGTACTGCCGAAAGGCACGATGAAATCGCTGTAAGCAGCCCGGAAGGAATTTAGCGTGTTAAATCAGAACTCAATCTGGCGTTATCTGCTGGTGGTAGTGGTGATGGTGGTCAGTTTTATCTACGCCTTACCCAATATGTACCCCAGCGATCCATCGCTGCAAATCAATGCGACCCGTGGGGCTGAAGTCACGGCGGAAGTCGTCGAAAAAATCAACACTGAGCTGACAGCCAAACACATCAGCAGCAAAAGTGTTGCATTAGAAGATGGCCAGGTACTGGCTCGTTTTCTGACGACTGAAGACCAGCTTAAAGCCCGTGAAGTGATTGAACAGTTGCTGGGTGATAAATATGTCACAGCGCTGAATCTGGCGCCGGCCACACCGGCCTGGATGGACACCATTGGCGCTGCGCCAATGAAACTGGGCCTGGACTTACGCGGTGGCGTGCATTTCCTGATGGAAATTGACATGAAAACCGCGATGGACAAAAACATCAATGATTTGGTCCAGACGTACCGGACTGACCTTCGCGAAGCCAAAGTGCGCTACCGCTCAGTCACAGCAGACCTGCCGAAGCAAGCTGTAGTACTGACCTTCCGTACGCCGGAAGACGTCAAGGCAGCGCAAAAAGTGCTGTCGGAAAAAGACCGCGACATGCTGTATACCGAAGGCGCTGACAACAGCTTAGTGGTGACATTCAGCGAAGCAAAAGTCAAAGCGCTGCGTGAAGACGCTGTGGCACAGAACATTACGATTATCCGTAACCGCGTTAATGCGATTGGTGTGGCCGAGCCACTGGTGCAACGTCAGGGCGCTGAGCGCATTGTGGTGCAGTTGCCAGGCGTACAGGATACTGCCCGTGCCAAAGAAATTCTTGGTGCAACAGCGACTCTCGAATTTCGTTTAGTCGATGAAACGGCAGATGTGGCCAGTGCGGTCGCAGGCCGCCTGCCACCCTCTGCCCAGCTGTTTTATGATCGCAGCGGTGCGCCAGTGGTGCTGCAAAAACGCATCATGCTGACCGGCAACCATATTGTTGGTGCGAACGCTGGTTTTGATGAATACAGCCGGCCACAGGTTAATATCGACCTTGATGCCAAAGGTGGTAACAGCTTCTCACTGGCCACAAAAGATGCCATTGGTAAAGCGATGGCGACTGTGTTTATCGAGTACAAACCAACAGGTAAAAAAGACGCGGACGGTAAATCGCTGCTGGAGAAAAAGGAAGAAGTGGTGTCGGTTGCCACTATTCAGGCGCGTTTAGGCCGCAGCTTCCGTATCACCGGTCTGGATGCGCCAGGTGAAGCACAAAATCTGGCGGTGTTACTGCGGGCCGGTGCGCTGATTGCTCCTATTCAAATCGTGGAAGAACGTACCATCGGTCCAAGCCTCGGACAGGAAAACATCGATCTCGGTATGAACGCCATTATGTGGGGCATGATAGCCGTTGTTGCTTTTATGGTGTTGTACTACAAATGGTTTGGTGTGGTCGCCAATGTGGCGCTGGCTTGTAACCTGGTATTGTTAGTCGGCTTGCTGGCAATGATCCCGGGCGCCACTCTGACGTTACCGGGCATGGCGGGTATTCTGCTGACAGTTGGTATGGCGGTTGACGCGAACGTGCTGATTAACGAGCGTATTCGCGAAGAGCTGGCCAACGGCCGTTCGGCGATACAGGCCATTCACGAAGGTTATGACCGGGCCTTTGCCACTATTGCTGACTCCAACATCACGACTTTGCTGGTTGCGCTCATTCTGTTTGGTGTCGGGACTGGCCCGGTGAAAGGCTTCGCCGTCACACTGGCACTCGGCATTCTGACTTCTATTTTCACCGCCGTTGTCGTGACCCGCCTGATCGTGAATGTGATCTGGGGCCAGAAACGCGGTAATGAACTGCCGGTGTAAGGAGCAGAAGTATGCGGTTATTTATTTTTAAAGACGCCATTAACTTTATGAAGTACAAATGGATTTGTCTGATTGTATCCACTGTACTGGTGTTGGCGTCCCTTGGCAGCTTGTTTATCAAGGGCCTGAATCTGGGGCTGGATTTCACCGGCGGTACTGTGATTGAACTGCAGTTTCCGCAACAGGCTGATTTAGATAAAGTCCGTCAGTCACTGACTGCCGCCGGCTTTGCTGATGCGCAGGTGCAATATTTTGGCAGCAGCCAGGATGTGATGATTCGCATCGCACCACGCACCGGTGTCGAACAAAAGACTATCGGCGAGCAAATCGTTGCAGCTGCAAATGAAGCATCGCAGGAGCAGGTGACGGTTCGCAAGGTCGACGTGGTTGGTTCTGCGGTCGGTGATGACCTGAAAGAAGATGGTTTCCTCGCCGTGTTATGCGCCTTGGTCGGGATACTGATTTATGTCGCAGCCCGCTTTGAATGGCGTTTTTCTGTGGGTGCCGTGGCATCGCTGTTACACGACGTCATCATTACGCTCGGGATGTTTTCTATCACCGGCATGGAATTTGACCTGACAGTGTTAGCCGGTGTGCTGGCGCTGATTGGTTATTCCATTAACGATACCATCGTCGTATTTGACCGGATTAGGGAAACTTTCCGCAAATTACGTGATGCGACAGTGGATGAAACGGTGAACGAAGCCATTACCTCGACGTTAAGCCGTACGACCATGACGTCATTTACCACCGCATTAACACTGATTGTGCTGTTTTTTATCGGCGGTGCGATGATCCATGGTTTTGCGGCCTCGCTGCTGTTTGGTATCGCTATCGGGACATACTCGTCAGTATTCGTCGCCAGTGGCCTGGCGGTGATCCTCGGCGCCAGCCGCGAGGATTTGATGCCAACTGTCATTGAAAAAGAAGGGGCGGATACGCCATCTTTATGATGCCAAAAGCCAGTCGATGACTGGCTTTTTTATGCGCGCCATCCATAGCGCTTACCTTTCAGGCCAACGCTTTGCGTTGTTAAAAATTGCTCCGGGCAATTTTTTATATCCGGGGATGGATGGTCTGCCGTAAGTGCAGGAGCCGCTTGTGGCGATGTGCAGTTATCTTTGGCGAGCACCATTCTGCAGGCAACGTATTTGAAGGAGTCATTTATGAGTAAACAACATAATGCCGGTTTTCTGGCCATGGTCGATGCAGCCAAAAGCCGGGTGCGGGAAATCACCATCGAGCAATACAATGCCCATCAGGCACCTTGTGTGCTGATTGACGTGCGCGAGGATCTGGAATGGCAAAAAGGTCATTTACCGCAAGCGATGCATATTGGTAAAGGTGTGATAGAGCGCGATATCGAAAGCAAAGTGCAGGATAAACAACAAACATTGATCTTGTATTGTGGTGGTGGTTTTCGTTCGGCCTTAGCGGCGGATGCGTTACAGCAGATGGGCTACAGCGATGTGCTGAGTCTGGCTGGTGGTTACACGGCTTGGGTCAATGCCGGTTTGCCTGTGGTGCAGGATTAAGCGATAAAAAACTGAAAATCGCCACAAAGCTCTGGGCACCAAGTGCCTGCATTTGCGCCGGCCATTCGCGGAGCTCATGGCGTTCATCAGGCGTAACGCCAACTGATTGGCGTTACGAATGTCCTGATTCACCGTACCGTACATCCTGTACATAAAAACGCCGGCATCAGCCGGCGTTTTTGTCTCAGTGCTTAGCGCATCAGCGATTCAGGCAGATGCGGGCGCATGCCTTTTAACATAGCGGCCAGCACTTTTGGATTGCCCGCCACGATGTTGCCGCTTTTCAGCTGGTTATTGCCGCCAACGAAATCGCTGACCAGGCCACCGGCTTCGCGCACAATCAGCTCGCCTGCTGCGATATCCCATGGTTTTAAGCCAATTTCCCAGAAACCGTCTAAACGACCTGCAGCGACATAAGCTAAATCGAGCGCAGCTGAACCGGTGCGACGGATGTCCGCTGCAGTGGTGAAGAAGGTCTTGAAGGTTTCGGTGTAGGCATCGAGCTGATGTTTTTGCTTAAATGGGAAACCTGTCGCCAGGATAGTGCCACTTAAATCGGTCGCATTGGTTACACGAATACGGCGGCCGTTTAACTGGGCACCACCACCACGGCTGGCGGTGAAGACTTCGCCACGCAACGGGTCATAAATGACTGCCTGATCGAGCTTGCCATTGTGACGCAGCGCAATAGAGACGGCGAAGTGGGGGATACCTTTGATGAAGTTGGCGGTACCATCGAGCGGGTCGATGATCCATTGGTATTCACTATTGAAGCTGCCGTAATCGCCGCCTTCTTCACCGATGATATCGTGAGTCGGGTAGGATTTACGCAGGATCTGCACTATGGCCTGTTCTGCTTCTTTGTCGACGTTGGTGACAAAGTCGTTGGTGCCTTTCTGGCTGGTCTGAACCATGTCGAGCTGACCACAAGCCCGGGCGATAATATTGCCTGCGCCACGCGCAGCACGAACAGCGATGTTTAACATCGGATGCATAGGGTGAATACCTTATTGTATAAAGAACAGTCAAAAGAGCGGCGCGTATTGTAGCCGTTGGGCGGTAAAAGTAAAGCAATTTTGCGTTACTGCCAGCGCCTGAGGCCGCCGGCAGCATGGCGTTTACCGGCGGCTTAACCGGCCTGATGACTGGCGTCTTCCTGCACTTTTACGCCGACTTTGCGGATGCGCTGACCATCCAGCTCTGCCACTATCCAGCTCATGCCGGACCACTGCAGAATGTCGCCGACCACAGGTTTGCCACCGAGCTTTTTGCCGAGATGATCAGATAAAGTGACCGCATCGCCGCAGACGGACAGATCCAGCGCATAGAACATGGCTAAATCTTCCAGCCGGGCCGCGCCGTCGAGCATAAAGTCGCCGAAGAACTCAAAGTCGAAGTTGCGCTGCGGTGTTTCACTGAACATCCGGCCCAACACCGGTAAATCGGCGTCATGGCCAATGATACACAGCACATCGCCAGCCATCAGCTTACTGCTGCCTGACGGGTGCAGCAGCTGATTATCGCGAAACAGCGCGACAATCCGGGTATTCTCCGGCATGTTCAGCTGTTTTAATTCACTGCCAATACACCATTTATCCGGGCTCAGTTTGTAGACAAACATTTCCCACTGACTGGCGAGTTCAACTTCAATACCGGCGCGCGAGATTGGCGATGGCATCGGCGGTACCACCACATGCGCTTTTTTCGCAAAAAAGCCTAAGGTAGTGCCTTGCAACAGCAACGACACCAGCACGATGAAAAACGCGACATTAAAAAACAGCTGGGCATTGGGTAAACCGGCCATCAACGGAAACACGGCAAGAATCACCGGCACCGCGCCACGCAAACCAACCCAGGAAATGAAAGTGCGCTCACGCAGCGTGAAGCTCTTAAACGGCAGTAAACCGATAAATACCGACAGCGGGCGGGCAAATAAAATCATCCACAGCGACAACAACAGCGCCGGCACGGCGATCGGCAGTAACTCGCTTGGTGTCAACAGCAGGCCAAGCACTAAGAACATGCCGATTTGACTGAGCCAGGCCAGGCCATCAAACATATGTAAAATGCCATGACGGCTGCGAATTGGCTGATTGCCGAGCACCAGACCACAGACATAGACACTTAAAATACCACTGCCACCGACCGAGCCTGATACCGCATACAGAAACAGGCCGCCACTGACCGCCAATAATGGATAAAGACCGTCGGCAATATGAATTTTATTGATCAGTTGCAGCAGTACCCAACCACCGGCAAGACCCAGCAAAATCCCGACACCAAATTGCTGAAATAAACTGGCAATGACTTTTAAATCAAAGCTGGTCTGGCCGGCGGCCAGCATCGAAATCAGCGTGACGGTTAAAAACATCGCCATCGGGTCGTTACTGCCGGATTCAATTTCCAGCGTGGCGCCAACCCGCTCGTTCAGGCCTTTGCCGTTGAGTAAATTAAACACCACGGCCGCATCGGTCGACCCGACGATAGCACCTATCAGCAGGCCTTCAAGCGTGGTCAAATCAAACAGCCAGGCCGCGGCAAGACCAGTGAGGCCGGCCGTGATCACCACACCGACAGTTGCCAGCGATAATGAAGGGCCTAAAGCGACCCGGAAACTTTTGACGTTGGTGCGCATGCCGCCGTCGAGCAAAATAACCGCCAGCGCCAGGTTGCCGACCAGATAAGCCAGCGAATAGTCGTCAAACACGATACCGCCCGGGCCATCCACCCCGGCAAACATGCCGACGGCGAGAAAAATCACCAGGATCGGCACGCCGATTTTGCTGGCTACCGAACTCATCATGATGGCAGCGGCAACCAGGACTGCACCCAACAGGAACAAATTATTGATGGTGGTAGCGTCCATGAGGGGTCTCCTGTACTCGCTCTACACTGCGCAGACAATGGTCATAGCATTAAAAATGCAGGCGTTAGGCTTAATTTTCAATAAATAATTCAGTATTTATCGTGATAAATATTTATTTTTCAATTAAAACAAATAGATATGTTTTTCGTTTTTTTAATCTTATTTAGCCTGAAACGCTGTTTTCACCAATCTTTATGCCCCGCCAGCGCAGTTTATTATCACATACAGCAGAACCTGAGATTTACATCGGGTTTTAGTGCGTATTGGTCTCTGCATCCTGTTGTACCAGAGCGATCAGCGCCGCTAAATCCGCTGCGGCTATTTTACTGACGCAGCATTGGTCCTGAGCAAAAAAATGACGTTGCACCAGTGCTGTGGCTTCAGGCAGTGACCAGACTCGCCCGGTCGGGCTCAGCCTGTGCTGAGGGTCAAAGTTCCACTGTTGCCCGGCGCTGTCCATCAGTGTATCTGCGCCATAGACCAACAGCTGTGGCTCGGCGAAAAATTGCTGCAACGCCGGTAAATCTGGCAGTGCCAACAACTCGTCACTGCCGGCATAGACCAATAAAACCGGAAAGCGGATATTGTGCATACGTTGGTTTTCCTCTGTTACTGAGATGCTATGGCTCAAGCTAGCGAAAAGACCTGGTGCTGTCGCGACAAACTTTGACAGGCCAGCGTAGCCGCGACAAATAATAACGGCAGCCGAAGCTGCCGTTGTTTTACACCTATGCGGGCCTCACGCCTGTTAGTGGCGGAAATGCCGCACGCCAGTGAACACCATAGTCATACCATGCTCGTCTGCCGCAGCGATGACTTCAGCATCACGCATCGAACCACCTGGCTGGATCACGGCTTTGATACCGGCCGCAGCGGCTGCGTCGATACCGTCGCGGAACGGGAAAAACGCATCAGACGCCATCACTGAGCCTTTGACTTCCAGATTTTCGTCGGCGGCTTTAATGCCGGCGATTTTCGCACTGTAGACGCGGCTCATCTGGCCGGCGCCAACACCAATGGTCATCGAATCTTTGGCGTATACAATGGCGTTGGATTTAACGTACTTGGCCACTTTCCAGCAGAACAACAAATCACGCAGTTCCTCAGCCGATGGCTGACGTTTAGTCACGACTGTTAAATCGTCCAGGCCCACCATTTTCTGGTCGCGGTCCTGTACCAACACACCGCCGTTGACGCGTTTGATGTCAAAACCGGTGGTTTTGTCTGACCACTGGCCACACACCAGCAGGCGCACGTTTGGCTTTTTCGCCACGACAGCTGCTGCGTCAGCCGTTGCGGTCGGCGCGATAATGACTTCAACAAACTGACGGCTGACAATGGCTTCGGCCGTTGTTGCATCTAATTCGCGGTTAAAAGCGATGATGCCGCCGAAGGCTGAAGTCGGGTCGGTCTGATAAGCGCGGTTGTACGCAGCCAGGATGTCGTCGCCAATCGCCACACCACAAGGGTTAGCGTGTTTGACGATAACACAGGCCGGCTCGGCGAATTCTTTCACACATTCCAGCGCTGCATCAGTGTCAGCAATATTGTTGTACGACAGCTCTTTGCCCTGCAGCTGGGTCGCGCTTGCAACTGACGCTTCCTGAATGCTGTTTTCCACATAAAAAGCAGCGGCCTGATGGCTGTTTTCACCATAACGCAGGTCTTGTTTTTTAGTGAACTGAGCGTTGAAGGTCCGCGGGAACTTGCTTGGCGCCGCTTCTGGTGTGTCGTAAGCGCTCAGCATAGTGCCGAAGTAGTTAGCAATCATGCCGTCATACTGGGCGGTATGCTCATAAGCGCTGATAGCTAGGCTGAAACGGGTGGCATGAGTCGTGGCGCCATTGTTGGCCGCCATTTCTGCCAGGACTTTGTCGTAGTCAGCTGCGTTCACCACAATAGTCACGTCTTTGTGGTTCTTCGCCGCGGCGCGCACCATCGTCGGGCCGCCGATGTCGATGTTCTCGACTGCATCTTCCAGTGTGCACCCGGCTTTCGCCACAGTTTGCGCAAATGGATACAGGTTCACCACGACTAAATCGATTGGTTTAATACTGTGAGTGTCCATCACGCCTTCGTCAGTGCCGCGACGACCTAAAATGCCGCCGTGCACTTTAGGGTGCAGAGTTTTGACCCGGCCGTCCATGATTTCCGGGTGACCGGTGTAATCGGATACTTCAGTGACCGCAATGCCGGCATCGGCCAGCAGTTTGGCCGTACCACCGGTTGACAGCAGTTCAACGCCCTGCGCAGCCAAGGCTTTGGCAAATTCCAGAATGCCGGTTTTGTCTGACACACTTAACAAGGCGCGGCGGATGGGTAAGTTTGAGCTCATCTTCAGTCTCTTCTGTTAAATAAAAATCCGGGTCGGGACAGCCAAGGGTTGCAGAAGAATAGTCGGGGAAACCTGGCTTGTCCTGTCAAAGCTGGTCGCAGCAAAAACCAGGCTTTGAGAAACAAAAAAGCACCCGAAGGTGCTTTCTGGCGGGACTCCTCCCGCGGGGGGCATTAACTCATGCCGTATTGTTTCAGCTTCTTGCGCAGCGTACCGCGGTTGATGCCCATCAGGTTGGCGGCCCGGGTCTGGTTGCCGCGGGTATATTTCATCACTTCTTCCAGCAAAGGGCGCTCCAGCTCTGACAGGACCAGTTCATACAGGTCGTTGACGTCCTGACCGTTCAGCTGTTGCAGGTAATTCGCCACCGCTTTTTGCACCGCGTTACTTAAAGGCTGCGGTTTTTCCTGAGTCTGTACATGGGCGTTGGTAATAAATGGCGAAGTCACGTTTTGATTAAACATTGCCTAGTCTCTTTTACGTTAGGTTGCTGCTAGTTGTTCGAAATACTGATTTAAAGCATCGAGTTGCTGTGAAGCATCCTCAATGCCATTAAATTCACTGCGGAACAGTCCCGCGCTGTCTTGCTCGGCCAGATACCACCCGACATGCTTACGGGCAACTCTGGGACCAAGCAACTCACCATAAAGCTGGTGCAGACCGCGGACATGCTCCAGCATAATCCCCCCGATCTCCTGCATCGCAGGTGGGGGAAGCGCTTGTCCTGTGGCCAGATAGTGCACCACTTCCCGGAAAATCCAGGGCCGGCCCTGCGCCGCACGGCCAATCATAATGGCGTCGGCACCGGTATAATCGAGCACAAACCGGGCTTTTTGTGCGCTGGTGATATCACCGTTGGCAACCACCGGCATCGACACCGCCTGCTTGATGGCGCGGATAGTGTCGTATTCGGCTTCACCTTTATACATACAGGCTTTGGTACGGCCGTGTACCGCTAAGGCCTGAATGCCGTTATCCTCAGCGATCCGTGCTATCTGAACCCCGTTTTTGTGGTCCGGGTCCCAGCCAGTACGGATTTTCAGTGTCACCGGCACATCCACTGCACCGACCACCGCCTGAATAATCTGCTTGACTAAATCCGGGTACTGTAACAGTGCCGAACCGGCCAGCTTCTTATTCACTTTCTTCGCCGGACAACCCATATTGATATCAATGATCTGGGCGCCATGTTCGACGTTAAATCGGGCAGCTTCTGCCATCTGTTGCGGGTCCGCACCGGCAATTTGTACCGAGCGTAAACCCGATTCATCTGCATGCGTCATCCGTTTCAGTGACTTTTCGCTTTGCCAGACCAAAGGATTGCTGGACATCATTTCTGATACAGCTAAACCGGCACCAAACCGGCGGCACAGCTCACGAAAAGTGAAATCCGTTACACCAGCCATCGGGGCACAAATCACATTGTTGTCAAGTTGATAAGGACCGATGCGCACCGCTTCATCTCTGGGGTCTACCCTCAAGGGGCGCTAAGTTTACGGATTTTTGCCCACAATGCAAAGGCTAATATTTAAACAAAAAAGCAAATTTATCCGGGGTTGGCGGGTTGACAATCGCTAAACGGCTGAAAACTGGACTTATCGGAATTTAGAATGCGGTCTGGCGCCAAGATTTAACGCAGATAATTGTACTGCTGTTGAATTTGTCACCAGTGGTCTGCTGTCAAATGTGCCGGATTTACGCGGCGCTCTGTCTGATTGGTGGCGCGAATAAAAAAAGGCACCTGATCAACAGGTGCCGCAGGCGAAAATCCCAGGAACATGGTTTTGGCAGAACAGAGTTGTATGAGCCTGCAATCACAACTCGTAAATGTGATAGTATAACATATCTCTTGTTCTGCACAGCGCAAACTACCGAGTTGCGGTTAACGGCGCAAATCAGCAGTTCAGTTGCGCAGCGGCTGCAGGCTTCGCGCTGAACTGGCACAAAGCCGTTGGGTTCAGCCGTGCTGTGATTGCGGCTTCGGCCTGATCGGATGAAATATCAGAAATTTATGAGATTTTTACATCGTGTTGTCATTGAATTTACCTGTGTTTTTTTTATCTTAAGGCCGCCTGTCTGAATCCGGCCAGGCGCTAAAAAATTCATGGAATTAAAGGACTTTCACAATGAAAAAACAGATGCTGGTGTTGGCATTGGCAACCACGCTGGGAACCGCACAGGCTGCGAATCACCAATATATCCTGCTGCACGGTTTCCAGCCGTCACAGTTGCAAAGTCAGCCTGATGCGGCTGCCGTCACCGCAAACGGCGAGAAATACTGGCAGGAATTCTGGTTACAGCATGCCCGGGCCCGGATCGACTGGCCTTCTCACCAACGGATCGAAGGCAAAATTGCCACCGATTATTTGTGGCCGAAGTTACAACAACTGTCGCGGGACAACGTTTGTGCCACCGGCTGTGTGTTAGTGACGCATTCAACCGGCGATCTGGTCGCGCGCTATCTGCTCGAAAATCAGGCGAACTGGCTGCGTAATGCTGGCCTGCAACCGTTGAATATCATCGCAACTTTTGATTTTGCCGGTGCCGGCGGCGGTTCTGAGCTGGCTGATTTGGCGTTAAATGTGGCGGATGGCAAAGCCGGATCTGTCGCAAAAGCCGCAGTACAGGCCTGGTTGGGCTTTGAACCGACCCGCGCCCGGGTCGGCGTCCTGAATGATTTGTCAGTCAATACCGCCCGGGCCTTGGTCAGTGCGCCACAAAACCGGGTACCACGTATCCGCTTTGTCGGTGGTGGCACGGATTTTTACTGGCTCACCAGCGGTTTTTTACCGGGCCATGACGATGGCGTGGTTGCCAGCCACTCCTCCTGCGGTGCCGCGTCTGCCGGGGCTTTTGTCAGTTGCAGTACGGCGATTGATTTAGACGGCAAAGTTGGCAGTGCAAAAGATGCGGTGACCAGTTTGATGCCAAATCATATTCCGCTGCTGATGGCGTCAGGCTACTCACATTCGGCGTTGCTGAATACCAAAACCATTGGGCGTTATACCACCGCCAGCAATCAAGTCCGTTTTGGCACGGGTCAGCTGAACATCGCCACACAGGACGAAAAAGCGCCGTGGCCGATGAGCGGAAACTATCGGTTTGTGGTGGATTCTGCGTTGTTATCTCCGGCCGTCATGGTGCAGAGAAAAGCGCAATAAGCCGCAGATCTGACGTCGTCGTGCGGAACGGGCGCCCGGCCCTGGGGCCGGGTTTACTCAGCGAGATCGGAGTGAGCAGATGTACAAAATGATGTTGGCAGCACTGGCGTTAGCCGCTGCTGTTTATTGGTGGTGGCCGGCGCCAGCGCAGCAAAATGCCGCAGTAGCAGTGCCACAGCAAGACTCGCCTGTCAGCAATGGAGCAACGACAGTGGCGACACCGGTCACCGAACCTTTGCAGCAGTTGACGGCCTTGCTGTTGTCACCGCCGTATTCCCAGCCGGTCACGGCCGCCAATCTGGCGCAAACTCAGGCCGCAACGGTCGCGGCAGTAACGGTGCCGCAAGATGACGGCAGCAGCTGGCAACTGGCACTGGCGCGTTATCGTTTTAGTTTTCCGGAGCCGGTACAGGCGCATCTTCAGATCGAAGGGACGGCGCCGGCATTGTTGCGTTATCAGCTGCGCGGACTTGATCAGCAGCTGTATGCCAGTGGGGTGGTGGCTGCCGATCCGACCGGTCAGTATGTGCTGGAGATCCCAGGCCAGGCGGATTTTCCGGCTGAGCTGGAGCTGAGTGTTGAGAGTGAACCGGGGCTGGGAGCTTTGGCACGGCTGAGTTATAGCCAGCCAGTGGCCTGGTTGGCAGAGACGGGAGCACTGGAGGCTGACGACACCGATCTGCTGATCCCGTTGCAATTGCAGGTAGAAAAAGCCGGTTTGTATCGGGTTCAGGCGGTATTGGCGATGGAACAGCCGTCGGCGCGTCCGTTGGCGATCCTGCAGGGCGAATTTCAACTTGAGGCAGGCCGCCAGCCTGTTACATTGCGTGCGCATTATTCGGTGCTGCCGGAGCAGCCGTTTGATGCACTGCTCAGTCAGTTGCAGCTGGAACTGGCGCCGCCGCGGCCAGGTGACAGTACCGGCTACGGCCGGCCGCTGGCCAGCGCGGTCGCACTGGGCGATTTTAACCCACAGGCGTTGAGCCGGACGCCTTATGAACCAGACGCGCACGCACAGCAAAGTGTGTTGTTGCTGCAACAGCTTAGTCGCTGACAGGATAAACCAGGCATGGATGGTCAGTGCACTGACATATTAACGCCAGAGCAGTTTATGCTGCAGCCGCAACGCTGGCGCTGGCAGGGCTTTGCACTGTGCCGGGCGACGTTTCAGCGCGCAGCCAATGTACCGGCGCTGGCGGCACAGTCTGGCATTGTACTGCCGGCCGGGATCGGTCAGGCCGTTTCCAAGCGTCAGAGTGAATACCTGGCCGGGCGCATGTTAGTGCGTCACTTGCAGCAGGAACTGGGTTTGGCCTGCGACCAAGTGTTACCAGCTGCCGATCGCAGTCCACAATGGCCGGCCGGGCAAAGTGGTGCCATCTCGCACAGTGGGGGTGAGGTTCTGGTGGGGCTCTGTGCCAGACCGGAATATAGTCTGGGTCTGGATTTGGAACATTATCTGGAGCCGGCGCAGCTGATGGGGCTGCGGCCTTTTATTGCCAGCACGGCAGAGCAGCAATGGCTGGTGCAGCAAGCCCGGAGCGGGCACTGGTCTGAAGCGCAGTTGCTGACGTTGTTGTTTGCCGCCAAAGAGGCGTTATATAAAGCATTGTATCCGGATTGCCGGCGGATCATGGAGTTCAGTGCCGCAGAGGTCCGCGAAATATCCGCAACACAGCTGAGTTTGGTGCTGTGTACCGACTGGTCGGCGGGTTGGCGCTGTGGCAGTGAGATCACCCTGGAGTATCAGTGTGAGGCCGCGCTGGTTCAAGTGTTAACCAGTGTCCGGCGCCGGCCGGCTCAGCGCTGAATGCGGTAGCGGTTCAGAGCACTTTTTTCCGCGCACTGAGGCGCACCCATTCATCCTTGACGGCAACTGCATCAAACTCAAATTCAGCGCTGTAAGCGTCCATCACCGACTGCGCCTGGCTTTGCAGAATACCGGACAGTGCCAGCAGCCCGCCGGGCCGGACATAAGCACTGATGATTTGACTCAGTTCAGCCAGCGGGCCGGCGAGGATATTGGCGACCACCACGTCTGCTTCCAACTTCGGCTGGTCTTTGGGTAAGTACAGTTCAATCTGGCCGGCGACGTTATTGCGCGCGGCATTGGCGGTGCTGGCTTCAATGGCCTGTGGGTCAATGTCGATGCCAACCACCCGTTTACCACCGAGCTTCAGCGCGGCGATACCCAAAATGCCAGAGCCACAACCAAAATCGACCACCAGACTGTCGGTCAAATCCTGTGCATCCAGCCATTCCATACAAAGGGCTGTGGTGGGGTGGGTGCCGGTACCAAAAGCGAGGCCTGGGTCCAGCATGACGTTGACGGCGGTAGGGTCCGGAATATCGCGCCAGCTCGGACACACCCACAGGCGCTTGCCGAAGCGGATCGGGTGGAAGTTATCCATCCATTCGCGCTCCCAGTCTTTGTCTTCCAGCTGTTCTAATTTGTACTGTACACCCTGTTTAAACAGGCTGACCTGTTCCAGTTTTCGGATCACTTTGTCCATCGGATGTTCAGCGTCAAACAGGCCAACCACAACGGTATTGGCCCAGTAAATCACTTCGCCGGGCATCGGCTCATAAATCGGGGTGTCGTGTGCGTCGACAAAACTCACGGCCTGTGCGCCCCAGCTCATCAGCATGTCGCTGACCGTTTCAGCATGTTTTTCTGTGGTGTGAACGCGCAGTTGGATCCAGGGCATCAGTAGTTCCAGCGAGGTTGGCAAACAATAAGGGCGGCGATTTTAGCAGTTTTTATCGGTCTTGGCATGCCAGCGATTCGCCGCCGGGCAGCCTGAACGGCCGAGGTGGCGGGCAAATGCAATTTGTTTACACAAAAGAACCAAATCTGACACATTGTTTTCGTAGAATGCCGATTCAGACGAATAAAACCTCATTGTGACGGATCCAGAGTCGTGCAGGATTTCCTTTTCAGGCCAGAGCAGCTGGCCAGTCCCCGCTTGCCGGGGATCAGTGCGGTGATGCGGATAAAAAATGGCGCCGAGTTTCTTGAAGCCACCATTCGCAGTCACTTAGCTTTTTTTGACGAAATTGTCGCTTGTTACAATGATTGCAGCGATCGGACGCCGCAGATCCTGCTGCAGCTTGCCAGCGAGTTTCCTGACAAAATCCGTGTGTTTCATTATGAACCTCAGGTGTATCCGATCCTGAGTGCCGCCCATGCCGGTGCCGGCACTTTTTCGCTGCACAGCATGGCGAATTACTACAATTTTGCGCTGGCGCAGTGTCGCTATCAGCTGGCTGTCAAACTGGATGATGATCATCTGGCCATCACGGCCAATATGGCACGTGCTGTTGCCACAGTCCGCGCCGCCAGTGCGCAAGGCAAACCGGCATTATTTCGTTTTTCCGGGCTGAATCTGGCCGGCGATCTGGCAATGCCTCAGGTGTACCGGACTTGTCCGCTGGTAGGGACCGGCGACATCATGTTCTTTCCGGTCCACCCGGAAATTTATTTTGTTCAGGCAGAAAAATTCGAGACGTTGCAATTCGGCCGGCAAAAAGCGCTGTTGCCCAAACGTTACCTTGGCGTGTTGTATTGTCATCTGAAGCATCTGAAAGCTGACTACGGCTTTGCCAATCTGGCCGAGCCTGAGCGCAGCCAGCATTGCCACAGGTTTCTGCACAGCCTGCAATTGCAGAGTTTGTCGCAGTTTTGTGACGCCAGCACCCGCCAGGAATTAATCGCCGGCTACGGTACTATCGCCTTCTGGCTGCGCCGGCAAGCCTGGTTTAAATGGCTGTTACGCCAGATCGGCAAAGAAAACCCACTGCGGATGCAGCGTCTGGAAAGTCTGGCGGCGGATTTAACTGCGATTGACTGGCAACAGGATGTCGTGTGCTGGTTGGCTGAAGCTGACACTGTGCCGCCGCCGGCGCAAATATCACTGTCA
The DNA here is from genome assembly GCA_937978655.1 of uncultured Chromatiaceae bacterium. Taxonomy (GTDB): domain Bacteria; phylum Pseudomonadota; class Gammaproteobacteria; order Enterobacterales; family Alteromonadaceae; genus Pararheinheimera. The sequence goes on along the minus strand of CALJUX010000058.1, from coordinate 17,185 downwards.
CAGGGCGTGGCTGTTGGGTCTTCACACCGGCCGGACACAAAATGGCCGGCCGGAATGCTGGTGTCGTGAGCATTAAAAAAGGCCTCAGTTGAGGCCTTTTTACTATTTCATACCGAGTTTGTGCTCAAGATAATGAATGTTGGTGCCGCCCTGATTAAAGTTGGCATCCGTCATAATCTCTTTATGCAGGTCGATATTGGTTTTGATGCCACCGACCAGCAGCTCGCCCAGCGCATTGCGCATCCGCGCAATGGCGATAGCGCGGTTCTCACCGTAAGTGATGAGCTTGCCGACCATCGAGTCGTAGTTTGGCGGTACAGTGTAATCGGCATAGATATGCGAATCCCAGCGCACGCCATTGCCACCTGGCGGATGGAAACGGGTGATAGTGCCTGGCGACGGGATAAAGGTTTTTGGATCTTCGGCGTTGATGCGGCATTCCACGGCATGGCCGCGAATGACGATGTCGGATTGTTTAATCGACAGCGGCATACCAGAGGCGATGCGTAACTGCTCTTTAATCAAATCCACGCCGGTGATCATCTCGGTGACCGGGTGTTCTACCTGAATACGGGTGTTCATCTCGATAAAGAAAAACTCACCGTTTTCATAGAGGAATTCAAAAGTACCGGCACCACGATAGTTCAGGTCGATACAAGCCTGCACACAACGGCCACCGATAAAGTCACGCTGTTCCTGCGTGATGCCAGGAGCCGGCGCTTCTTCGACCACTTTCTGGTGACGGCGCTGCATCGAACAGTCACGCTCACCCAAGTGAATGGCTTTGCCCTGACCGTCGGCCAAGACCTGAATTTCGATATGACGTGGGTTTTCCAGGAATTTCTCCATGTACACCATGTCATTGCCAAAAGCGGCTTTGGCTTCGGCTTTGGTCATTTCAATCGATGACACCAGCTCATCTTCACCGCGCACCACACGCATACCACGACCACCGCCGCCGCCAGCAGCTTTGACGATGATTGGGTAACCAATACGTTTGGCGATGGCTTTGTTGGTGTCGGCGTCGTCGCCGACCGCACCGTCAGAGCCCGGTACACAAGGCACACCGGCTTTTTTCATCGCTTCGATGGCGGAGACTTTGTCGCCCATCAGGCTGATGGATTCCGGACGCGGGCCAATAAAGACCAGGCCGCTGTCTTCAACTTGCTGGGCGAAATCTGCGCGCTCAGCGAGGAAACCATAACCCGGGTGAATGGCCTGGGCGTTGGTGACTTCGGCGGCGGCGATTAATGCCGGAATATTCAGGTAGCTTTGTGGTGATGGGGCAGGGCCAATACAGATGGTCTCGTCCGCCAGCAGCACATGCTTGAGGTTACGGTCTACAGTGGAATGCACTGCGACAGTTTTAATCCCGAGTTCTTTGCAGGCGCGTAAAATACGCAGCGCAATTTCGCCCCGGTTGGCTATCAGCACTTTTTCTAACATGTGTCGGCCTTTTCGGTTATTCGATCACAAATAAAGGCTGGTCAAATTCAACCGGCTCGCCGTTTTCCACCAGAATGGCCGTGATAGTACCGGCTTTATCTGCCTGGATCTGGTTCATCATTTTCATCGCTTCCACGATACACAGCGTATCGCCGACTTTGACGCTTTGACCCACTTCGGCGAAGTTCTTCGACGTTGGTGAAGCAGCACGGTAGAAAGTCCCGACCATCGGTGAGCGCATTTGATGACCGGTCACAACCGGAGCTGCTGCCGCGGCTGGTGCAGCAGCCGGAGCTGCGGCTGGTGCCGGAGCTGCAGCTGGTGCAGCAGTGTAGTGTACCGGAGCATATTGCTGTACCGGACCACCACGGCTGATGCGCACAGATTCTTCACCTTCGGTGATTTCCAGCTCGTTAATGCCGGATTCTTCCAGAAGTTCGATCAGTTTTTTAATTTTTCTAATATCCATGACGTTTGCGCCTGACTTGGTTGGAATTTATGGGTTAGCGGGCGTGCTGGTCAGCGTTTTGACCGCTGCGTCCAGTGCATAACGGTAACCGTTTGCCCCCAGACCACAGATCACACCCTTTGCGATATCGGATAAATAAGAATGCCGGCGAAATGCTTCGCGGGCGTGAACATTCGACAAATGCACTTCAATAAATGGCACGGCCACCGCCAGTAAGGCGTCGCGGATGGCGACACTGGTATGAGTAAAAGCGCCCGGATTGATAATGATAAAATCCTGCTGGCCCAAACTCTGCTGGATGGCGCCGACCAGTTCATGCTCGGCATTGGATTGCAGATGGGCTAATTCCACCTGCATTGAAGCGGCGGTTTGCTGCAGATCGCTGACAATTTGTGCCAGCGTTTGCGCGCCATAAATATGTGGCTCGCGTTGCCCCAGCATATTCAGGTTCGGACCGTTTAACAGCAAAATCCGTAATTTGGCAGTCATTTGTCGATTATTCCGTTGATAATTCTGGATCTGCTTCCATCCTGCCAAAGGTCGGTGAAAAAACAATCTTTTTCAGCGGAAATCTGGCGGGCATTTGCAGATTTGCGCCTCATTATAGTGAAATCGCAGCAAATGGCAGCAAAATACTGGTCTTATCAGCAGATGGGAACTTTTCGCCGCTGTTGTTGTATCGGGGGGGACGGGGCGGGAAAGGCGTGGTCTGAGCAGTTTCCCAAACCACGCCAGTCGGGAGCTGCAGCCTTATTGCTGCAGCTGCATCAGATGCGCTTTAAAATCCTCTGGCCCCATAAAACCAGTGATGCGCGATGTCGTTAATTCGCTGCCGTTCGGTGCAAAAAACAATAAAGTTGGTAAACCCAGCACCTGAAATTTGTCCAAAACCTGCTGATCCTGCTCCGTCGCTTTGGTCACATCGATGCGTAATAAGCGAATTTTTGCCATTTCGGTTTTGACGCCGGCGTCTGCAAAAGTGATGTGCTCAAATTCTTTGCAGGCAACACACCATTCAGCGAATAAATCCAACATCACATATTGATTTTGCGCTTTGGCTTCTGCCAGCTGTGCGTCCAAATCGGCCAGGGTCTTAATGTCGATAAACTGACCAGCCTGTGGGCTGCTGGCGATGCTGATTGCTGCAGGCTGCGTTTGCACCGCCGGCGCCAGCCATTGCTGATAATTTGCCAGCACCACTGCACAGACTAACAATGTGGCGACCAACCAGCACAGGCTTCTGGCCAATGCTGTTTTCAGCAATTGTTGTACTTGCTGCAGATAAAGGGCAAAGCCCAGCGCTAACAATGAACCCAGCACTAACAGCACTTCCACTGCAACAATGCGTGATAACAGCATCAGCGGCACTGATAACAACAGGAAGCCAAATATAGCTTTAATCACGTCCATCCAGGCGCCGGGTTTTGGCAGCCATTTGCCGCCGCTGCTGCCCAAGATTAACAGCGGCAGGCCCATGCCGAGGCTCAGGATATAAAGCACCAGCGCGCCATAAGCTAAATCACCGCTTTGGGCGATATACAACAGCACACCGGTCAGCGGCGCTGTGGTGCAAGGCGAGGCGACCAGGCCAGATAACGCGCCCATCACCAGTGCGCCTTTAACGGAACCACCTTGCTGGCGGTTGCTGGTTGCAGTGAGTTTTTCTGTCCAGCGTGCCGGTAACTGCAGATTAATCCAGCCAAACATCGCGCCGGCGAGTAACACAAACAGCAGACTCATACCGATTAACACCGCCGGATGCTGGAACGCGGCCTGAAATTTCACACCGGCGCTTGCCACCACTAAACCCAAAGCGGAGTAGGTCAGTGCCATGCCCTGAACATAAGCAAAAGACAAGCGAAACGCACGGCCGTGGCTCAGTTGCTGGCCCTGGCCAACAATAATACTGGTCAGGATCGGGTACATCGGAAACACACAAGGCGTGAAGGCCAGGCCTAAACCCAGCAGGAAAAACAGCCCTAAAGTCAGCAGACTTTTATCACTGCTTAAACGCTCAGCCAGACCAATCTGGTTGGAGACTGGCGCTGCTGTTGTTGCCGCTGTTTCAGTTGCTTCAGCTGACGCTGCCGCGCTGCTGTCCGGCTTGGCTGCACCAACCAGCGGAATTTCGCGGGTTTCTACCGGATAACACAGGCCGGCGTCGGCACAGCCCTGATAACGAACTTTTAATTTGGCGTCCGCATCGATATTGGCCAGCTTGACGTCAAACACCAACTGATGGCGGTAAATGTCGGTTTTGCCAACATATTCATCTTCATGCGGCAAACCAGCTGGTAATACCGGGTTGCTGAAATTAACCGCTACGCCGGCAATTTTCAGCTTGTGTTTGTACAGGTAATAACCGTCTGCGATTTGAAAGCTGACCCGCACCGACTCACCGCTTTGGGCGAAGTCAAAACTAAAGGCTTGATCTACAGGTAAAAATTGTGGTTTTTGTAAGGCTGCCAGAATATTTTGGGCCGGTAATGGATTTTGGCTGGCGCTACTGTTTTGTAGAGGATCCGCGATGGTTTGCCACGGCAGGCAAATTGTCAGACCCAGCGTAAGCAAGACGGCGCGCAAGGATTTCCGGTTATTCATTCAGTAAACATTCCTCATTGACCCGGCGCAGGTAAGGCAAAAAGCCCTGGCTAACCGGGATGGCAATAATTTCCGGCACAGTATACGGGTGCTGCCGGCAAATGGTCTGGCAGATATTGTCAAACAATAGCTTTATGCATGTGGCGCTACTGTAACGCAGTCAGTCCTGCCGACACCAGACCGGGCTTGTGGCCAGTTTCTTTCAGCCTGCGCTGTGTTGTGCCGGCGTGATTTATTGTGTGACGTCATCAATCACACCGGCCAGAAAAAAACTTCCATCAATCCCCTTGGTTTTTTTGCGGGTTTACCCCATATCCCGGTTACAAAATTTTTTAACCCCGCTTGCGGGATTAAATCCACAACCATGTTCAGGAGCTTTACACATGAATATTCGTCCATTACATGATCGCGTCATCATCAAGCGTCTGGAAGCTGAGAGCAAATCAGCCGGTGGTATCGTGCTGACCGGCGCATCTGCTGAGAAGTCGACCCGCGGTGAAGTCGTTGCAGTTGGCTTGGGCCGTATTCTGGAAAACGGCAGCGTGCGTCCACTGGAAGTCAAAGTGGGTGATAAAGTGATTTTTGGTGCTTATGTCGAGCGCACTGAGAAAATCGACGGTCAGGAATACGTGATCACCAAAGAAGACAACATCCTTGGCATCATCACTGAATAATCTTCGGTAATGACTTTTCCCACGCATTGAATTGATTTGAGGTAATTAGAAAATGGCTGCAAAAGACGTACGTTTTGGCGATGAAGCCCGCAACAAGATGTTAAAAGGCGTGAACATTCTGGCAAATGCCGTTCGCGTTACTTTAGGCCCGAAAGGCCGCAATGTGATTCTGGATAAATCTTTCGGCGCTCCGCTGATCACCAAAGACGGTGTATCTGTTGCCAAAGAAATCGAGCTGGAAGACAAGTTCGAAAATATGGGCGCGCAGATGGTGAAAGAAGTTGCTTCTAAAGCCAACGACGAAGCCGGTGACGGTACGACCACTGCGACAGTACTGGCACAAAACATCATCAACGAAGGTGTTAAAGCTGTTGCTGCCGGCATGAATCCAATGGATTTAAAACGCGGTATCGACAAAGCCGTGATTGCTGCCGTGGCTGAATTAAAAGCGCTGTCACAGCCTTGCACCGATTCAAAAGCCATTGCGCAGGTTGGTACTATTTCTGCCAACTCTGATGACGAAATCGGCCAAATCATTGCAGACGCGATGGACAAAGTCGGTAAAGAAGGCGTTATTACTGTTGAAGAAGGCCAAGGTCTGGCGAACGAGCTGGCTGTGGTTGAAGGGATGCAGTTTGACCGTGGTTACCTGTCTCCGTACTTCATCAACAACGCTGAAGCCGGCCAGGTTGAGCTGGATAACCCGTTTATCCTGACTGTGGACAAGAAAATCAGCAACATCCGTGAACTGTTACCAGTACTGGAAGGCGTGGCCAAGTCTGGCAAGCCACTGCTGATCATCGCTGAAGATTTAGAAGGCGAAGCCTTAGCCACGCTGGTTGTGAACAACATGCGCGGCATCGTCAAAGTATCTGCAGTCAAAGCACCAGGTTTTGGTGACCGTCGCAAAGCTATGCTGCAGGACATCGCGGTATTAACTGGCGGTGTAGTGATTTCTGAAGAAATCGGCCTGGAGCTGGAAAAAGCAACGCTGGAAGATTTAGGTACTGCCAAACGTGTGGTGATCACCAAAGACAACACCACTATCATCGACGGTGCTGGCAGCCAGGAAGCGATTGACGCCCGCGTCAAACAAATCCGTCAGCAAGTGGAAGATGCCACTTCTGATTACGACAAAGAAAAACTGCAGGAACGTCTGGCGAAACTGGCCGGTGGTGTTGCAGTGATCAAAGTCGGTGCTTCGACTGAAATCGAAATGAAAGAGAAAAAAGCCCGCGTGGAAGACGCGCTGCACGCGACCCGTGCTGCCGTTGAAGAAGGCGTGGTGCCTGGCGGTGGTGTCGCATTGGTGCGTGTTGCGGCCAAACTGGGCGAGCTGCGTGGTATCAACGAAGACCAGAACCACGGTATCAAAATTGCGCTGCGCGCAATGGAAGCACCGCTGCGTCAAATCGTCGACAACGCCGGTGAAGAGCCTTCAGTTGTTGTGAACAACGTCAAAGGCGGCAGCGGTAACTACGGTTACAATGCGGCCACAGGCGTATACGGCGACATGCTGGAAATGGGCATCCTGGACCCAACCAAAGTAACCCGTTCTGCGCTGCAATTTGCTGCATCTGTCGGTTCGCTGATGATCACCACTGAAGCTATGGTGACAGAGCTGCCGAAGAAAGACGCACCAGCTATGCCAGATATGGGCGGCATGGGTGGTATGGGGGGCATGATGTAATTTATTTACATCATTGTTTCTTAAGGAAAAACCCGGCAGATGCCGGGTTTTTTTATGCACAGTTGCTGCTGGTTTGTCGGTTTACAAGATTTACAGGAACCGGCATCGCCGCAGCGGATTGGTCAGGAGCATCAGCGCTGAACAGGCACCGAAGTTGCCTTCGGTGCCCGGTTCTGCCTGGTGCAGGTTTATTTGCTGCGACGACGCAACAACGCCAGTGGGGCAAGCAGCAGGGTAAACCAACCTAGGCTACCGCCGCCTTTTTTCACCGGTTTGACTTCAACCGGTACTGGTACGTCATTCACTTTGACCGTCACGGTTGATTTGACGCTGGCAGTGCCGTCAGAGACGGTGACTTCAAATACCAGATCTTCAGACGCGCTGCTGATCGACGGCGCTGTCACTGTGGCTGTGGCGCTGCTGGCGTTGGCCAGTGTTGCCGCGGTGCCACTGAGCTGTTTCCAGCTGTAGCTCAGTTTTGTTGCAGGATCACGATCTGTGGCTGTGGCTGTTAATGTCACAGAACCCGTTTCGTTGACCTGTGCTGCACTGGCTTCAACTTTACTGATGATTGGCGTGCGGTTATCACAAGCCAGGGATTCAGCAGGAACGACGTCGTGGAATACCGCTGAGGTCAGGTTATTGAATTTCACGTTATCAATGAACCAGCCGTCAGCATTGGTATTGCTGTCAGCGACGACCCGGAAGCGCAGACGGACCTCGTTGCCATTCAGAACCGGACCAAAGTTAATCGATTCGACACGGCCATATTCCTTGTTGTCCAGCGCGCCGGTGAAGGCTTTACGTCCTGGCAGTAATTGCTCCAGCGCGGCGTTATAGCCACCGTTACTGAAGCTGGCATAGACCGGTGCGCCGTTTACGACACCTTTTTGCACTTTGGTCACGTCAGTCCAGCTGCTGCCATTGATGCTGATCTCAATCACACCACCGTCGAAATTTTGCTCGAAGTTATAGTAGTGCCAGAAACTCAGCACAAAATCACCGGCATAACCGACGGTAAATGGCTTGGTTTCGTATGCCACGTCTGAGGCAAAGCCATTGTTGGCGATCCACATCAGCTGATTCCCGACGTCATGGCCTTTACTGCGGAAAAATGCAGTATTGACGTTATCCAGCTGCCGGGTATCTTTGGCCAGATCACCACCAGCCAGAATATTTTCTTTGAAGTTCTGCAGGTTAGCGAATGTTTCAGCGTTATCAACGCTTTGCATATTGACCGGCTCCTGCGCTTTATAACCAAGGTTTACCAGCGTTTTCAGCTGATAATCGCTGGTGACCACCGACGCATCAAGACCTGGGAATGACAGCTTCAGTCCCAGCAGATCGCCTGGTTTTGCCCCTTCCAGTTTCAGTTTTAACGGCGTGGTGCTGGCTGTCGACAACAGGTTTAAGTCTGGCAGTGTGATAGCCCCATCGTTGTCAAATGTCACTTTATGACCGCTGGTGACTTCCACTTTGCCCTTCACACCTTTGAGCACGCTGGAGCCCCGGTTGGTGACTTTAAACTGCACTGTCGCGGTTTCACCGTTATCGAGCATATTGTTGTTGCTGCAATAGCCGGCAGTGGCGCTGTCAAAGCCGGTATTGAGGGTGTGTGAGCTGACGTCAAAAGTATTCAGCTCAGTTTTGTAAGATTCCACAACTCCCTTATGGCCTGGATCTTCGCGATGTGGCGACACAGCGCCAAGCCCCATGCCGCGGTCGGCAAAGGCTTTGAGTAACTGTTTATAATCTTCCGGATCTTTGGCATAAGCCGCGGCGAGCAGCGCATCACGGGCTTCGGTATAAGTCGGGCCGACCGGGGTCAGTTTGTAACCGTTGACCAGATAAGTCATCATCCGATCTTTGGCTTTGGCAAAGTCTTTATGGTGATTGACCAGATTGACGAAACTCTGCCACAGCACTTGTGCCCAGATTTCACCGGCTGAGTGGGTCTCTGCTTCGCCCTCAGGATATTCAACAACACCTTTGCCAAGTTCAATATTGATAAATGTTTTTGGGTTATCGTCTTTAGACAGCGCGTACGGGAATTCGCGGATGCCGTGGTAGAAAGAGCCAACATAACTGTTGGCAGCATATGGACGCTGCAGCTTGTCGTTGCCCGGCAACTTCAGATCGCTGGCGTCAGCGACGGTCAGCAAGGCGTGGAAGTCGCCCCAGCCTTCGCCCATCGAGCGGCCCTGGTTGTTGTACAGACCGTTGGCATTACCGACCAGACGGTTACTGATATAGTGGCCCCATTCGTGCGCAACAATGGCGTTGTCCCATGAGCTGTCTTTGTACGGCTTATTGTTGAACATATGCATGTTCACGCTTTTTCCTGCCGCCAGAGCGGCATATATGGCGTCACCCTCGGCTTTGGAGATGCCTACCGCTGGAATGGTGATGCTGTCATCGGTACCGCCCATGCTGGGCAAGTCCTGTGCGACGTTATTGACGATCACCACACCGATGGCTCCGGCGTTTTGTGCGTTTTTCACTTTCTGAGTGAAAGGGCAAACGCCACGGTCAATAATAGCGATTTTGCCTTTGACATCGGCAGCTGCGGCTTCGCAGCCATCCCGGGTTGGCGCTGTGGTATCGACAAAAGTGACGGCGCTGGCAGTCAGATTAAACTGACCCGGGCCGAATGAGCCGCCGCGCATATTGGTCAGCACCAGTGACTGGCCGTCGCCGGTGGTCGCGGTGATCCCGAGGTCTTTGCCGAATTTGGCGTCTTTGCTCGCCCACAGGTACATCTGCATGCGCGGCGAACCGCCATCAGCTGGTGTGCTCATGTTGGCGTTATCAAAACCTGAGTTATCCTGTACTTCGGCTTTGATTGGGTCATTTTCAGCACCGCCACGGCCAAAGTTACTTAACTGCGCATTGCCCGATTTTTCATCAAAGCCATAATCATAAAATAAATCATGCAGATAGTTGTTCATATAAAACAGGTTGACGATGGCCGCTTTGCGGTTATTCATCGACGATTCCGGCTCAGACGTCCGGTATTTGTAATCAAAAACTAAAGGGCCAGTGGTTTGGGCAGTGTAATCACCGGTGCCGAAGCCATCCGGTGCCAGGGCATCCACATAAGCAAACACGTTGTTGCCTGATGTGATGGTGGCGTCGTCTTTTAACCAGGCATCTTTTGATTTAATCGGGCCATGGCTGAGTTTGACCAGCGGGGCACTGAGGTATGCTGTGGCGTCAACCTGATCTGGTTTTTCTGCCGGGATCACGTTGCCATGCGGGCCATCCCATGGCGTGCCGTCCTGTTCGGCATAAATGCGGTATTCAAAGCTGGCGGCGTGGGCTTTTAAATTGTTTTTGAACAGGATTTCGCCGCTGTCACTGATCACATAACTGAAATAATCAGAGTCGGTGTCATTGGCATTTCGCGATTCAATTTCTACATACTGGGCGCCGATCAGTTTGCCTTTTTTCTCAAAAAACACAGGCTTGGCACGCGGCGTGCCCAGAATGGCTTTGTCAGCGCTGCTGGTGCTGAATTCGGTAAATGCGCCAGCCGTTGCGGTTTCGTTCAGTGTCAGGGCTTGTGCATCACCGCCGGCATCGGCAAAAGCGACACGGATTGCGGCATCGGCGCTGCCGAATTGCGGATTTGCGGCGATGGCCGTTTTTGCCAGGCTGGATTTGGTGAGACCACCAGAACCCGCCACCAGATTAAACTCGGCATCCATCAGAATGTTATATTCTTTGTTAAATACTTCGGTGCCCATAAATTCCTGGCGGAATTTTGCCGTTTTAACACCGTCGGCCGACTGATATGAGCTGACCATTACTGGTTTTAATTGGACCAGCTGGCCTTTGCTGACTGCGCCGGTCAGGACATTCAGATAGTGGCTGGCCGCAAATTCGAGCTGAAACTCTGTGGCGACCGCGGAGATATTTGGCGTTTTAAGGCCCACCGGCGCCCAGCTGAACGTGGCTTCACCGGTTTGCGCGTCGTATTGACTGGCCATGCCAGAGACTGTCGCAGCCTGCGGCTGACTGGCTGATCGGGTGAGTGGGGCGTCTGCGTCGGCATAAACGGTCAGAGGCAGCGTGAGGGCAGTACTGACAAATACTGCGATGGCTGAGTGTTTAAACTGAGTCATGAATGTTCCTTTGATTTTTTTTGTTAAATGTTATGGTGGTGTCAAAGGGTTTTATAACTCTTCGTTTTACCTTTTGGCAAACAAAGTTTTATAACTAATTAATAAGAGTTTGCAGCGTTTAGCTGCTGTGACTGTAAACTCCTGATCCTGAATGCAAAAACAATTAAACACCGGAGGCCTGATGAAATGCTGCGTATTATGCCTGCTGCTAAGTGTGGCGGGTTGTATGGCTGCACCTGCCGCGCAACGTAGCGGTGAGCCAACAGCATCCCCTGCAGCCCAGCCCAGTGCTTACTTTAATAAAACCAAATACCGGGTGTTGCAGCGTCAACGCAATTTCTGGTTGCTGTACGATCCGCAGTTGTCACAATCGGCGCAATTGCACAACAAGTTGTTGGTCAGTGGTGCGGGCCTGGCGAATTTGCCGGTACTACCAGCTGAATTTACAGGTAAAATCAGGATCTTGGCTGTTTCTGACGGCGTGCTGAGCTTCAGCGGAACTATTGCCGAGCTACAACAACTGCAGCAATGGCTCAGCCAGTACCAGGCCTTGCAGATCGAATGGCAGATCCGTTATCTGCCATTAAAACCGTTGCCAGAGCTTTGAGTGTGTCAAAACCGTGTAAAGTGTGGATTACACAACGCCACAGCTTCTGACATTTTTGCACTGCAAAGGCAAAGGTTTGGCGATATATTAGCGGCAGATGCACTGGTTCATGCAGTCGCCTGTCAGGCGCTGTGGTCGATGTTAAAGTGTTATTTCAGGAGTTGAGCGATGCGAACCTTATTTCCTTTGATGCTGGGAGTACTGTTATCCACGAATGTATTGGCCGAAGCGCAGGAAGCCACAGTGAAGGTCCACTGGCAAAACCCGGAAAAGTACAGTGATATCCGCCCGTCTTCCGGCAGCAAAAAATCCTATCAGAAACGGGTGATCAGTGCCTTTGACAAGATCTGGGCTGACTTTGGCGAGAAACTGCCGGCAGGCCATCGCTTGCTGGTCACCGTTAAAGATCTGGATTTAGCCGGAGATGTGAATCCGATGTACCGCATTGATCACAACGACATTCGGGTGGTCAAAGAAATCTACTTTCCAAGAATGACGTTTGACTATCAGGTGCTGGATGCCAGCGGGCACATTGTGCTGGCGGAGCAGGATGTCAAAGTCAAAGATGTCGGTTTCATGAATTCCGCGCCGATCGGCATGGGCAGTACTGAGTTTGCCTATGAGAAACAAATGCTGAAACATTGGTTCCAGCGGGATTTACTGATCAAACTCGGCGCAAAATAACTGGCGGTTGCGGTTGCGGTTGCGGTTGCGGTTACCGGGAAGCGGGCTTGGACGCAGCAGTGTGCTGAAATTGCAGCTGGCTATAACATCTCGGCAATTTGCTGGTAAATCGCCACCGCTTCGTCGCGGGTTAACATGCCACTGCTGGCGGATTTGCCGATGGAACTGCTGACCCGGATACTGTCGCGTGCCGGTTCTGCAACGGGTGGCGCACTGAGTTGCTGTTGAATTTGCTGTTGGTTTTGTTGTTGCGCCAACTCAGCCTGTCGGGTGACCTGGCGCTGCGCTGTGCTGTTGTTCAGCGGATTTGTGACTGTTGCGGAGGCATTTTTTGCCGCTTGGCGCAGCGAATCAACAGAAGTGACGCCTGCAGAGATCTCCATAATGCCTCCGGTGTCGTAATGGCTTATGCCACCAGTATAAACCCGGATCAGAGCGCTGTGCGAAACTCCGCCAGCGTTTTATGCAAAGTCTGCAGCTGCAGCACAATTTTTTGCAGTGTTGCGGTATTAAACTGGCCGGACTGCCGGATCAGATAAATCAGCTCTGCGGTTTCGCTGAGATAAGGCATAAAAAACTCACTCTGGGTCTGAAACAGACCATCGTTGACAAAAACCTGTTGGTATTTGCCGTGGCCTTGCTGGCGAAGCTGCTGCAGGGTAGCGTCCGCGTCAACGGCTTTGCGATACAATTCTTTTAGATTGAGTTCCAGTTGGTTCAGTAACGTTTCCACAGTGTTCTCCGCAAAAGAGCCTATTATGCCATAGCAAGCGCAGAACCGGCAGCACTGCAGCAAGGACACCGGATGTTGTCGGGCACCATTCTGGCGCTTCTGCTGAAAGATTTGTCACATGCGATATGACAGAGGTTCTCATTTTCGCGGAATTGTTATATCATCTCATTTCTTCATCTGAGGTGATTCTAATGTTTGATCAAATCCGCAGCACGCTTGATAAAGTAGGTATCGCCGTCACCTCGTTGTGTGCGATCCATTGCATTATGCTGCCGGTATTGTTACCCGTATTGCCGCTGCTTGGGCTGACATCCGTTCATAATCATGCTTTTGAGCGCATAATCCTGCTGATTACGATGGTGCTGGGTTTTATCACGTTATTTGCCGGCTTTCATCGTTACCACCGTAAGCTTTATCCGTTTTACTCATTGTTTTTAGGTGGATTTATCTACTGGCAAAAAGATTTACTCGGGCATGAATATGAACATTTTGTCTTAATTGTCGGTGCTGCTTTTGTCGTGTTAGCGCACGTACTGAACATCCGACTCTGCAATCAATGCCATAGCTGCGAGAGCCACTAGAGGGTCACACGCGGTCGTTACGCCTGTAACCACTGCAGCGCTTCCGCCGGATAGTTACAAAACACCGCATCCACGCCAATATCCCGCAATGCCAATATTTCCTTTTGTCGGTTGACCGTATAGACATAAAGCTGCAGCTCTGCCTCATGTACCTGAGTGACCAGAGTTTTATCGACAGCCGCCTTGTGACAATTGAGCGATACGGCCGCAAGTTGTTTGGCAATCTCGATACCCTCGAGCGTATTGCGCTCAACCAAGACACCCATACGAATTTCGGGTAACAGGGATTTCAGTTGCTGCAGCAGTGGGTGATGAAAAGACGAAACCAGAACAGAATCTAAAGAAAGTGCTAACTCGGTCTGAGCACGGCGTAAAAGCTCAACCAGGGCTGGTGCCGTATCATGGCCTTTTAGTTCGATATTAATTTCCAGCCGGTTGGCGCACAACTGCAGCACTTGCCACAGCGTAGGTATTGGCTGACCGTTACCGGCATCAAGCTGAAAAAGCGCTGCCGGAGTATAATCCGCCAGCAGCCCATGACCGTTGGTGGTGCGATCAACCTGCTGATCATGGATCACCACCAATTCGCCACAATGCAGGAACACATCCAGTTCAATGCCCTGACAACCGGTTTGCAGCGCCGCCGTGAATGCCGGCAATGTATTTTCCGGATAGTGGCCACTGACACCACGGTGTGCAAAGATTTTCATCTGAGTTCCTGTAAAGCGGCTGTGTTGATTAGCTCAGTTTAGTAGCAAAAGCTGTACCCATCCGTGTCACTGCGCCGGGGAAATTGGTTGGCAGTAATTCAATGGCGTCTTTGGCAAAAGTTAACACCACGGTTGAACCCAGCTTAAAGCGGCCCATCTCGGCACCTTTTTCCAAGCGGACCGCATTTGGACCTTCAGAAGGATATTGCCAGCGGAACACTTCACTGCCGGTTGGTGGTGTAACCGTGCCGGCCCAGACGGCTTCGATACTGGCCACAATAGTGGCTCCGACTAACACCAATGCCATCGGGCCAACTTCTGTGTCAAAAATAGTTACGACGCGCTCATTGCGGGCGAACAAGCCTGGCACATTCGCTGCTGTCAGCGGATTTACTGAAAACAATTCACCTGGGACATAAATCATTTCGCGCAAGGTGCCGGCAATCGGCATATGGATACGGTGATAATCTTTTGGTGCCAGATAGATGCAGGCAAAAGTACCGTCTTGAAATTCTGCCGCAGCGTTTTCGTCGCCACCCAGCAAGGCTTTGACAGTATAAAAATGACCTTTTGCCTGAATCAGCTGATCACCGGCAATAGGACCAGCCTGACTGACGGCGCCATCGACCGGATGCGCCAGCGTCTGCTCGTCAGCAACAACAGGGCGGGCACCTTCCTTTAATGGCCGGGTGAAAAATTCATTAAAGCTGGCGTAATCGCTGGCGTTTTCATACTTGGCTTCTGCCATGTTAATACCGTAAGCGCGGATAAACAGTTTCATCAGTGCATGACTGATAAAACCAAGGCGGGCGGCCGCAAGGAAACCAACCAGACGTGAGATCAGATGCTTAGGCAGAATGTATTGCAGCGTAATTTTAAGCTGGTCCATCGGGGATATTACCTCGTGAGATTAAAGATAAGCAGGCTTGTCCTGCGCCATGCTGAGCAGGATTTTATGATAGTTGTCAAAACGTTCTGCGGCGATATCACCAGTGTCCACAGCATGATGCAAAGCACAGCCAGGGTCATTGCCATGTTTGCAATCGCGGAATTTACAGCGGCCGAGCCAAGGGCGGAATTCGCGGTAACCCCAGCTGACTTCATCGTCGGATAAATGCCAGAGCGCAAATTCGCGAATGCCGGGAGAGTCAATCAGCTGACCGCCTTGTGACAGATGATAAAGCCGGGCCACAGTTGTCGTGTGTTGGCCAAGGCCTGATACATCAGAAACCTCTTGTGTCACGGCAGCGATTTCTGGCATCAGATTATTCAATAAAGACGATTTGCCAACGCCGGACTGACCGACAAAAATGCTGGTGCCCTGGCTTAAATACTGGTCGAGTTGCGCCATGCCTTCGCCGGATTTTGCACTGAGTAGCAGCGTTGCGTAGCCAATTTTGCGGTAGATATCGAGTTGTTGTTCAACTTCTGCCCGCTGCGCTTCACTAAGCAAATCAATTTTGTTGAGTAATAACAAAGGTTTGATTTGCATGGTTTCAGCCGCAACCAGATAACGGTCGATGATATTCAGTGACAGCGCCGGCAGCACGGCCGAGACGATAATTAATAAGTCGATATTGGCGGCCACTGGTTTTAAGCCATCGTAAAAATCCGGCCGGCTTAATACCGATTTACGTTCGTGCACCGCTTCAACCACACCATCAATAGTGCCTTGCGATTGCAGCGCGCGGCGAAATACCACAGCGTCGCCACAGACTAAAGAACTGATAGTCCGGCGTAAATTACAGCGGGTGATAGTGCCGTCGGCGGCTTCAATATCGGCGTGCTGGCCAAAACGGCTAATGACAACGCCGGGCTCAGCATCGGCAAAAGCGGCCTGCTCCAGCTGTTGGTCAGCTTTGGCGGCTTTTTGCGCCAGCCGATCCAGGCGTTTTTGCTGGTTGCCGGCGATACGGTCATTCTGGCGTTGCGTCAGGTGTTTCTTTTTAGTCACGCTTTATCTGTCTGTTGCTGTGGAAGCGGCGGCGACAGGCGCGGCGTTTTCCAGATGGCACGGGGCGTAGTATCATACTAGCATTCAGCAAACTAACAAAGTATCAAGCTCAAGGGGCGGCAAATGGCAGTGAATGACAACAATCTGGTGTGGATCGATCTGGAAATGACCGGATTGGAACCAGACACCGATGTGATCCTGGAGATGGCGACTATCGTCACCGACAGCAACCTGAATATTCTGGCGGAAGGCCCGACCTTTGCCATCAAAACATCGGACGACATTCTGGATAACATGAGCGCCTGGTGTGTTGAACAACACGGCAAAAGTGGTTTAACCCAGCGTTGCCGTGACAGCCAGACCGATTTAGACAGTGCAGTGGAGCAGACCATCGCCTTCCTGTCGCAATATGTGTCAGCTGGCAAATCGCCGATGTGTGGCAACAGCATCGGTCAGGACCGGCGTTTTCTGGTGAAATACGCACCGAAGCTGGAAGCATTTTTCCACTACCGTAACCTGGATGTCAGCACGGTCAAAGAACTGGCAAAACGCTGGAACCCGGCCGTGACCAAGCTGGTGAATAAATCATCAAGTCACCTGGCGCTGGACGATATTCGTGATTCTATTGCTGAATTAGTCACCTATCAGCAGCACTTTTTCCGTTTGCCAGAATAAAAGGCTTGCAAACATCGAGTGATTTTGTAAAATGCGCCGCGCTTGCTGCACAAAGTTCATCTTTGCGATAGCAGCGCTGCTGAAGGTTTTTGCGGGCATAGCTCAGTTGGTAGAGCGCTACCTTGCCAAGGTCGAGGTCACGAGTTCGAGTCTCGTTGCCCGCTCCAAAACCTTCAGCCTGGATGCGGGCATAGCTCAGTTGGTAGAGCGCTACCTTGCCAAGGTCGAGGTCACGAG
>CALJUX010000057.1 GCA_937978655.1 uncultured Chromatiaceae bacterium | reverse complement strand
ACCACCGAGATCTACACTCTTTCCCTACACGACGCTCTTCCGATCTCAGCGAAGTACAGCTTGGCCTGTCGGTGGGCTGGACGCTGCTGGCGCTGGTATTGATGCTGCGCGGTCATCTGCTGGCACATCGGCTGCGCTGGCAAGCCGGCGCGGCTTTGCTGGCGGTCGTGCTGGTGAAACTGTTTCTGGTCGACCTCGCGGATGCCGGTTCGCTCAGCCGTATTGTGTCTTTTATTACCGTTGGTGGCCTGACGGTGCTGATTGGTGTTAAAGCACCGATGCCGAAGGCAGGTGCAACTTCGACTACAGCCCGCTAAGCGCTGGTGTTTTACGACATAAAAAGTCAGTGGCAGTGTTGCTGTCACTGACTTTTTGCTTTCTACCTGCCGATTATTTTTTCATCTCTGGTCTTTATCCTGTTGCTCTTTGTTCTGGCTATTACTATGCTCAGCATTATACCTTGTAGTGCAAAGTATAGTTTAATACATAGCGAGCCAATACCCTGGCCCGATACAGGTGAATGATGAACTCAACCGAAGCTCTGATGGAAAAATGGGAAGTGCAGCTGCGCAAAGGCACGCTGGAACTGGCCATTCTGGCGGCGCTGCAGCAGCGCACTTTATATGGGCTGGAACTGCTGAAATTGCTGCAAAGCCTGCCTTCTACGACTATCACCGAAGGCACTTTATATCCGCTGCTGGACCGGCTGAAGCGCGACGAACTGGTTGATGCGCAGTGGGTACAGGAAGGCGAGACCCGACCGCGTAAGTACTACCAGCTAACCCCCCTTGGCAACAAAAAGCTGACCGATCTGACCCGGCTCTGGCGCCAGTCTGTCACCGATATCGAATGGCTGCTGGCCAACCCGGGTCCACAACCGCTACCGAACACAGGAGTCTGAGATGTCCCAGGCAGAATTGCACAATAACGAGATGATCCATCGTTATCTCAATGACTTACGTCGCTATTTGGCGCGTCTGGCACCACATGAATCGCAGGAAGTGATCCGCGAAATTGAAAGCCATTTGTTTGATGTATTGGACCAGCAGGCTGCGAATGGTCAAGCCGCTGACGTGGCAGAAATTCTGCGAGGTTTTGGCGATGCGCGTCAGCTGGCGGCACAGTATGTCGCTCATATCGAAGAAGGCGCGCCGCCGCCGCGTGGTTTTCGCGCTATTCAAAGCGTGAAGAAAAGTGTTACGGCCAGTTTGTATTTCGCCATGGCGGTGTTTGGTTTCAGTATGGCGCTGAGTTTGTTATTTGTTGCCGGCGCGAAATTCCTGCTGCCCGAGGCGGTCGGCGTCTGGTCTGCTGCAAATGGCAACAGCATCGTGGTTGGTTTTGTTGCAGCGCCGCCGGCCGGCATGCCTGAGGTGCTGGGCTGGTGGATAGTACCGGTTGCGACCCTGCTGGCACTGGGCGTGACGCTGCTGACCCGCCGGGTGTTGCGGGTGTTGAAACAACATATGTGATGCCATCCCGCACAAGGAGTTTGTGATGAAATTCATCTGGACCAATCTAAAACATTTTTTGCCTCACCAGCGCGCTGCTGCTGGTGCTGGCGCTTGGCCTTGCGGTGATGTTCAGTGTCGATATTGATTACGGCGACGACCGCCGCGCTTATAAAGTCGGCGGTGAAGGCCCGCACGTTTTTATGGCCGGCGATCAGATGCAGCTGAACTTTATCCGCGGTGATGGCGAAACCGGCTTTTACCTCGAGCAGCAAAGTCAGCCTGTAACCGCAACGGTGCAGACGCAGGTGTATTTTCCGCTGGAAGATAACCAGTTTGCCCTGACCATTCACGGCAGCAGCCCGGACCGGGCGCCAGATGGTAGTTTTATCCCGCCGCCGCTGCGCTATCAGGACAATGAACCCATTCTGGCGATCTCCGATATTGAAAGTGCCTATAAAACACTGCGCGATTTTTTGCAGGCGCACCGGGTCATCGATGCAAAGCTGAACTGGACCTTTGGCAAAGGCCATCTGGTGCTGCTTGGTGATATGACCGACCGCGGGCCTTCCACCACGCAGGTGCTGTGGCTGATTTATCAGCTGGAACAGGCGGCACGGGCGCAGGGTGGCACTGTGCATTACATTTTGGGCAATCACGAGATTAAAAACCTGCAGGGTAATTTTCTGGCGGCGGACAAAAAATATCAGTTTGTCGCGACAGTGCTGGGCAAACAGCAAGCCGATTTATATGGCGACAATAGCCTGCTTGGCCGCTGGCTGGCCAGCAAAAACACGGCGGAACTGATCAACGGCCAGCTGTTTGTGCACGGCGGTTTGCATCCTCAGTTGGCCACGCTGAATTATTCGCTGGAAGATTTAAATACCATAGTCCGGGCGCATTACCGCACGGCCTATTATCCGAAGAAAAACGCCGAAGCCAACGACCTGCTGTTATCCACCCGCAACGGCCCGTCCTGGTATCGGGGTTATTTTGAAGCGGATTTAACTCAGGCCGAAGTAGAAAAGACTTTGGCAACCTTCGGTGCCAGCGCCGTGGTGGTTGGTCATACACCACAGCGGCGGGTACAGAGTTTATTTGCCGGCAAGGTTGTTGCCATCAACGTACGTCAGCCGCGGGATTATCGCGGCAGTATCCCACCGCGCAGCAGTGAGGGCTTGTTGTTCCGCGACGGCCAGTATTTCCGGCTGTTGGACGATGGCAGCGCCGAAACTTTGTGACAGCTTTGGCCGCCAGCGCCGGCAATATTTCAGTGCGCCGCGGCGATACCGTCGCGCCTCGAATCTGAACCTGCGACGTAACCTTTATCCAGTTTCATCACGCCCTGACCACCACCAAAGATCAATCCAGGACTATTGCCATGAAAAAAGCCCTGCGCTGTAGCCATCAGCGGGTTTTGCGGTGCATGTCCCATGGCATATAAACGTTCGACGGTACTTTGCGGAATAGCCTGTTCAAAACTCACTCTGTTGTCTTCCCAATGCCGGAACCTCGGGGCATCGATAGCTTCCTGAATATCCATATCAAACAACAGCATATTCAGCAGCACCTGGACATGCGCCTGCGGTTGCTGTGGCCCGCCGACAATGCCATAACTTAACCAGGCTTGCTGTTTGCCCTGAGCATCAGTTTTGGTGACGAAGCCAGGGATAATGGTATGAAAGGGCCGCTTGCCCGGCGCGACGGTATTGGCTCTGCCCGCTTGCGCCGATAAGCCGACGCCGCGGTTTTGCAGCGCAAAACCAGTGCCCGGCACCACAATGCCTGAACCAAAAGGGCCGGCCAGGCTGTTAATAAAAGACACCATATTGCCGTCTTTATCTGCGGCAGTTAAATAGGTGGTATCACTGGTGGTCAGCGACGGTTCCGGTGCTGCTCTTGGCAGCGCTTTGTTGGCATCCAGATATGCCCGGCGCTTAGCGATCACTTCGTCAGACAGCAATTGCTCAGGCTTAATCTGCATAAAAGCCGGGTCCCCGACAAAATGTTCCAAATCGGCGTAGGCCAGTTTTTTCGCTTCAATCAAGTGGTGCAGATAGGCGGCGGAGTTGTGCTGCATCGCGGCCAAATCATAAGACTCTAAGATCTTCAGCATTTCTAAGGCTGCAATGCCCTGACCATTCGGTGGTAATTCCCATAAGCGGTAACCCTGAAAGGATACCGACATCGGCTCGACCCATTCTGCACTGTAATTGGCAAAATCCGCTGCGGTTAAAAAGCCGCCCAGCGCCTGGACACCGGCGGCAATCCTGTCGCCCAGCTCGCCGCCGTACAGCGCTTGTGGTCCCTGCGCCGCAATCAGTTTCAGCGAGTTGGCATAATCCGGGTTGGTAAACCATTCGCCGGCTGCGGGCGTCCGTTTGCCGTCGATGAGAAAAGTGGCGCGGGCGCCTGGGTCCCAGTTGATTTGTCCTGCAAACAAAGCCCATTCACTGGCTGTGGCTTTGGAGACCGGAAAGCCCTGTTCAGCCAGTGCGATGGCTGGCGCCAGCGCTTCTGGCAGGGTGATAGTGCCATGGGCTTCCAGCAGTTTGGCCCAGCCGGATATAGCACCGGGGAGTGTAATCGACAGCGGGCCTTCACCGGGAATACGTCCACGTTTGGCAATGGTCTCAAAGCTCATTAAAGCGCCGGCATGGCCACTGCCGTTGATGCCAACCAGCCGCTGCTCTTTTTCCAGCCAGACCATGGCAAACATGTCGCCGCCGATGCCAGTCATATAAGGCTCAACCACACTTAATACCGCTGCGGCGGTCACAGCCGCATCTACCGCATTACCGCCGCGTTGCAGCACTGCTAAACCGGCCTGACTGGCCAGTGGCTGACTGGTGCTGACCACGCCGTTGGGGGCATAGACCGCCTTTTCGCGGAACTGTTCGGTCGGCGTCCCTAAACCGGCACGAAAGGAAAACCCGGCAACGATGGCCGCAGTGGCGACCACAGCTGCAATTGCCAGCGTCCAGAGCAAAAACCGTTTGAGTCCATTAAGCATGTTCAATTTCCAAATTGTTTACATTCAGCGATATAGTAAAGCCATCACTCTGCACGTTATTGCACGATATTGCGCTGGCAAAGCCATATTCAGGAGTATCACCCCGATGAGAAAAAACCAGGGATGGGTAAAACGCGCCGTTGGGGAGACTGAGCGATTCGAAGCTTGTTTCAGTGGGCTGGCTTATGCGCCGCATCGTCACGACACTTATACCCTGGCCTTGACGACAGCCGGCGTGCAGAGTTTTCATTATCGCGGGCAACTGCGACATTCATTGCCCGGTGAGGTGGTGATCCTGCACCCGGATGAACTGCATGATGGCCAGGCCGGCACTGACAGCCCGTTTGCCTACCGCGCCATCACTATCAATCCGGTCGAGGTACAACAAGTGTTGCAAGGTGCCAGTTTGCCGTTTTTACCCAGCGGCGTGACCAAAGAGCCGCAGTTTGTCCGTATCGCCGGCGCCTTGCTAGCGGAGTTTGACCGGCCGCTGGAGACCTTAGAGCAGCAGGAGCTGATTTTCTCCTTTGCCTGCTGTTTACAGCAAAACACCAGCAACAGCATCCGGCACACCACCGTCAACTACCAGGCAATGAACCGGGTGCGGCAATATATTGACGATATTATCGCCATCGATTCCGGCATGCCTGCTGAGATCACACTGGATGAACTGGCGCTGATTGCCCAATACAGTAAGTGGCAAGTCACCCGTGATTTCAGGGCATTGTATGGCACCACACCTTATCGCTACGTGATCCTGAAACGGCTGCAGAAAGCCAAAACTCTGATAGAACGCGGTTTGCCGCTGGTGCAGGTGGCCTACAGCTGTGGCTTTACCGACCAGAGCCATCTGCACCGGCATTTTAAACAATGTTTTGGCACTACGCCCAAGGTGTGGGCAAGCTTGCATCAACAGCCCCTGGGGCAATTTAGCAAAGGAGAGAGTTGATGGACCCGAATCAGTACGCAGCCCAGCTGCAAATCTTGCAACAGCGTTTCGAACATCAGCCAGACCGACATCCGGGCCTGAGCTGGCCGCAGGTGCTCGAGCGTCTGCAAGCCGCACCGGCCAAACTCGAAGTGTTGGTCGCGATGGAAACCAGCGGCGGTGAGCCGGATTTGCTGGCGCTGGACGCGAACAGCGGCGAATTGTTGTTTTGTGATTTTTCGGCCGAAAGCCCGGTCGGCCGGCGCAGCTTGTGTTTTGACCGCCAGGCGCTGGATGCACGCAAAGCCAATAAACCGGCCGGTTGTAGCGATGAAATGGCGCAGGCGATCGGTATTGAACTATTAAACGAGCAGCAATACCGCTTATTGCAAAGCATCAAGGCGGTGGATCAAAAAACCTCGAGCTGGCTCGCCACACCAGTTGCTATCCGCAAGCTAGGCGGGGCGCTGTTTGGCGACCGGCGTTATGACCAGGTGTTTGTTTACCACAACGGCGCCGACTCTTATTATGCCGCCCGTGGGTTTCGCGGTGTCGTGCGGGTCTGAAACTGGCAGTTATCTGCTTAAGGTTGGCGGTAGTGGCGGATGATCTGCTGAATTTTGCGCTGGTCATCCTTTGACAGCGTGTAGCTGTTCGCTTCGACAAAGGCCTGCTGGCGGTACAGTTGTTTTAACGCTGCATCGACCTTTTTGATGAAGGCGCGGGTTACCGCCGAATCGGCGCACATCAGATGGCCGCTGGCATAGGCTGGTGCCTGGGCCAGTGGATATTGCCGGACTTTTAACGCCGGGTTTTTCTGCAGATAAGCCTGCATTTCAGTCGGATATAACAGAATAAAATCAGCGCGGCCGGCTTCAAACATTGCAACAAAATGCTGGTAATAATGTGAAGTCGAGATGGCGGTGATTTGCCGTGCCGGCAGCTCTGCCACGGCTTTATCCAGCGAGTCGCCAAAGGAATAGTCTTTTGGCACCACGATTTGCTGACGCGGATACTGCTGCATCAACGCTTTTAAACTGCGGATTTGGCCTTGTTTATCCAGCAGCGCCGGCGGTACGGCTTCTTCCGCCGCATGTTGATACAGCTGATAACCCAGATAAAAATTAACCGGCAGTGAAAACAGATATTTGCTGGCCCGCTCAGCACTTTTCACCCGGTTCAGCGAACAGACCGGCAGGCCTTGTGCCATCATCCGGTCAGTGCGCGCAATCGGCATTTGCCTAACCTGCAGTGGGGTTGATATCGAGTTGAACAGCAAGCGGACGGTATCAATATCCGCTGAATGGTCTGAGCCACCGCTGTTGAGCATGGCGACGGATTCCGCGTCGTAGTGATGCAACTCAACGGCGAGCGGCGCCGATGCGGTCGCCCAGACCGGCAGTGTCGATACTGAAAACAACAACAGCCAGAAGCGGGTGAGCGGCATATGCATTCCTCAGTGGGACGGGTAAAAATTCAATGGTACTGCATCACTGGCATCTTCGCAGGGTTTTCCCGGCGCCGGCAGGTCTGACCTTTAGTCAGCGGGCTTTAGGCTGCCACTGCAGATCTCCACGCGCTTCAACACGGGATCAGGTCGAGCCGCGCGCCATAATGCTGAAGCCAACATCAACCGGCGCAAAGTCGCAGCGCTCGCCACGGGCTTTTTGCAGGAGCAGCTCAACCGCTTGCTGGCCCATGGCAAAACGCGGTGAGGCGACGCTGGTGATGCCGGGGTCAACTAAAGCTGAGGCTTCGAGGTCGTTAAAGCCGGCGATAGCCAGGTCGGCGGGCACCCGCAGGTTCATTTTACGTGCGGCAAATAAAGCGCCGAGCGCCAGGTCGTCGTTACAACAAAATACCGCGTCACATTGGCCCTGCGATTCGGCCATCACCGCCTGCAGCAGCTGGCCACCGAGTTTAATCGATGATGACTGGCCGGTGGTGACCACATAAGGCTGGCATGACGCCGGCTGCGGTTGTTGCTCGTTCCAGACTGCCACCGCCTGGTTAAAGCCAGCCAGCCGCTGCTGGGTGCGCGGGTCCATCCGGGCGCCGAGAAAGCCAATCCGGCGATATCCGCGCGCCAACAAATGGTCTGTCATGGCTTTGCCGGCGTCGAAATGGGAAAAACCGATATTCATATCAATCGGCTGGTCGGTCAGTTCCATCAGCTGCACCACCGGAATGCCGGCGTTTTGCAGCAGTTTGCGGGCGTAATCGGTTTGGTCAGTGCCGGTCAGGATCAACCCTTCCGGTGCCTGACTTAACAAGGTGGCGATCAGCTTTTCTTCTTCCAGCGGTGAATAATGGCAATCGCCCAAAATCACCTGCAGCTGATAGGGTTTCACCGCGCTGTAAATGCCCTGCAACACGTCGTTAAACACGATATTCGACAAGGACGGAATGATCACCGCCAACACACCGGAGCGGCTGGATGCCAGCGCACTGGCGGCGTGATTGCGGATATACCCCAGCTCAGCAATCGCCTGTTCGACTTTTAACCGCGATTTGGCCGCCACTTTGTCCGGATGGGTTAACACCCGCGACACCGTGATTGCGCTGACACCGGCCAGTTCCGCGACATCTTTTAAATTGGGTTTACGGTGCATGGCAAAACCTGAGGCGAAAGCGCTAAGACCTGGCTGCACCTTAATAGAAATCCGCTGCTTTAGCAAAATGGTTGCGCTAACATTTTTACTGCATTAAGCTGCTGCGCATGTTTTTAACGCGCGAACCGCGACCGGTATTCAGCAGACTGCGCCTGATGACCCCGGCTGTAAAACAGGCAAACCACAATGGCCGAAATGGCGAAATTTCAGACCTTGGTTCTGATGGGCGTGGCCGGCAGCGGCAAATCCACACTGGCAAGCCATTGCGCGGGCGCGCTCGGCTGGGCTTATCTGGAAGGGGATGACTTTCATTCCGCCAGCGCCAAACAGATGATGGCATCTGGCCAGCCGCTGACGGCGGAACTGCGTCAACACTGGGTTGATTTGTTGTGTCAGGCGCTGCAACAGCTGAAAAATCATGGCCTGCCGGGTGTATTAAGTTACTCCGGTCTGATCCAGCAGCAACGGGCGCAAATCCGGGCTGCGGCCGCGGCGCCATTATTTGTCTACCTGCATGGCCCGGCGGAGGTGCTGTCGCAGCGCCTGAGCCAGCGGCCCGGCCATTTTATGCCGGTGTCGATGTTGCAAAGTCAGCTTGACACGATGCAGGCACCGGCGCTGGAGCCGGATGTGCTGTGGCTGGATTTACGTTTGCCGTTGGTGACGCAGTTAAGCCAGATTGGCCGGGCGCTCGGGCAAGCTGATGCTTTTAATGATTGCGCTACCAAAATACCGGAGATGTTGTGATGACAGATACCATGATGACCAGAGCGCAGCACCCGTCCGCCACAACGTCGCCGCGCTTTTGGGAAAAAGCCGGTTATGGGATTGGCGACATCGGTTTTAACTTCTATTGGGCCAATATTTCGGCATTTTTGCTGATTTTTTATACCGACGTGTTTGGCATTTCCGCCGCGGCGGCCGGCACTATGATGCTGGTCACCAAAATCATCGATGCTTTTACTGACCCGATGATGGGCGCCATCGCCGACCGCACCCGCAGCCGTTTTGGCAAATTCCGGCCTTATTTATTGTGGCTGGCGCTGCCGCTGGCTGGTGCCGGCGTGCTGACTTACACCACGCCGGACCTTGATGCCGACGGCAAATTAATCTGGGCCTACGGCACTTACAGTTTGCTGATGCTGATTTATACCGGCATTAATATTCCGTATTCGGCGCTGTCTGGTGTGATCACGGCCGACAGTCAGCAGCGCACCACTTTGGTCAGTTTCCGTTTTATCGGTGGTTTTACCGGCGGTATTCTGGTGACCTATCTGACACCAAAGCTGGTGCCGCTGTTGGGGCAAGGCGACGACGTGCTGGGCTGGCAGCTGACGATGGGATGCTTTGGTCTGGCCGCTGCTTTGTTGTTTCTGTGTACTTTTGCCAGTACCCGCGAACGCATTCAGCCGGTGTGCAGCACGCCCACGCCGGTGTGGCAGGACATCCGCGATTTGGCCGGTAACAAAGCCTGGCTGGTGTTGTTTTGCCTGGCGCTGGTCATCATGATCACTATCACCATGCGCGCCAGCAGCGCGGTGTATTACTTCAAATATTACCTGCAACAGCCACAGCTGGTCGGCGAGTTTTTGTCCAGTTACATGCTGGCGCTGGCGCTTGGCGCCGCGTCGACGCCATTGATGACGCGGTTTTTAGATAAAAAAACACTGATGATCGGCCTGATGAGCTGCGCCGGGCTGTTGTCGCTGGCGTTGTATTTTGTACCGCCGGACAACATCCGCATGGTGTTTGCGCTGAATCTGGCGATTGGTTTTGTGCTTGGGCCTAAGTCGCCGCTGGCGTTTTCGATGTATGCCGACAGCGCAGATTACAACGAATGGCGCACCGGCCGACGCGCCACGGCGATGACCTTTTCGGCGGCGACTTTTTCGCAAAAACTCGGTGGCGCGCTGGCGTCGGCCTGCATTGGCTGGTTGCTGGCGTTGTTTGGTTATGTGGCCAATGCGGAACAAAATGCCGGCTCACAACAAAGTATCTTATGGCTGATGTCGCTGATCCCCGGTGTGGTTGCCTTTGTTGCCGCCGCCGTGATGGCGTGTTATCCGTTAACCGAAGCGCAACTGCGCCATATTCAGGCGGAACTGGCGACACGGCGCGCCCAGTCTACAACCGCAAAACCTGTGATGAGTAAATCCTGATGCCTTTGATGAACCCGGACGCTGCGGGACAGCGTTACCAGTTATGCAGTGCCACAGCCCTGCCACAGGCCACGGCATTTTTGTGGAATCAATGCATGCTGGTGCAGGTGAACTGCCGCGGTTATGTCAGCGCGCAGTTTATGCAGCCGGAGCCGGCCAAATACGCCCATGCGCCGAACCTGGAAGCCAAAACTTTTATGCAACCGGAACAGCCGTATTACGCGCATCATCCGGGCCGTTTTGTGTATGTCAAAGACCAGGACAGCGGCGAGCTGTGGTCGGTGCCTTATGAGCCGGTGCGTAAGCCAGCCGCGAGTTTTGTCTTTTCCGCCGGCGCAGCGGATATCTGCTGGCAGCTCGAACTCAGTGAAGACCTGCGGCTGGAATGGCGGCTGAACCTGGCACCGGACGCGCCACTGGAACTGTGGCAGCTCAGGGTACGGAATTTGGGCACAGCCCGGCGCCGGCTCAGTCTGTATCCGTATTTTCCGGTCGGTTATATGTCCTGGATGAATCAGGGCGGCCGGTATGAAGCGGAGTTACAGGCAGTGGTCTGCAGCAGTGTGACGCCGTACCAGAAATATCCGGATTATTTCAAACAAAAAGACTTTAAAGATCAGACCTTTTTACTGGCCGAACGCGCGCCGCTGGCCTGGGAAGCCAATCAGCAGCAGTTTGAAGGCGAAGGCGGGCTGGCGGCGCCGGCAGGTGTCAGCGCGCCGAGGCTTGGCAACGGCTGCGCCGACTATGAAACGCCGGCCTGTGCGCTGCAATATGACGTGGTGCTGCCGTCCGGTGCCACTGAGCTGTACCGCTTTGTGTTTGGTCCGGCCCGCGATTTGGCTGAAATTGCCGCCATCCGCCAGCGCATGTTCACGCCAGCGCCGGGCGACGCCGTCGACGGCTTTGCCGCCGCCGTGCAGGCCTGCCGGGCACAACAGGCCGCGATCAGGCCGGCTATTCAGATCAGCACGCCGGATAGCGGACTGGATAACTTCGTCAATCTGTGGTTGCCGCGGCAAGTGTATTACCACGGCGAAGTCAACCGGCTGACGACAGATCCACAAACGCGTAATTATCTGCAGGACCAGATGGGCATGAGCTATCTGGCGCCAGACATGGCCAGAAGCGCGTTTTTCACCGCACTGGCGCAGCAGCATCAGAGCGGGGAAATGCCGGACGGGATTTTGCTGCATCCGGACGCACAGCTGAAATACATCAACCAGGTGCCGCATACCGACCAATGTGTCTGGCTGCCGCTGTTTTTGCGCGCTTATCTGGATGAAACCAACGACTGGTCTGTGCTGGACGAACAAGTCGGTTACCAGGAAACCACGGCTGGCGCGACTTCAGTGCGCGAGCATCTGCACCGCGCTATGAATTGGCTGTGGCAGAAAAAAGACGCCCGGGGTTTAAGTTATATCGAGCAGGGCGACTGGTGCGACCCGATGAATATGGTCGGCTATAAAGGCCGTGGGGTGTCGGGCTGGCTCAGTCTGGCGGCGGCTTATGCGCTGAACACCTGGGCGGGACTGTGTGAAAAGCAGTGTGAAACAGCATTGGCGGACGAGTACCGGGCAAAAGCGGCGGCCTTTAATCAGGCAGTGAACCAGTATCTGTGGGACGGTGACTGGTACGGCCGGGGCATCACCGATGATGATGTGGTATTTGGCATCAGCAAAGACCATGAAGGCCGGATTTATCTCAACCCACAAAGCTGGGCGCTGTTAAGCGGCGCGGCGAGCCCGGCGCAGCAGCAGGCGTTATTGCAGGCGGTGGATACGCAATTGCAAACGCCTTATGGCGTGCAAATGTTGGCGCCGGCTTATACCGCGATGCGCGACGATGTTGGCCGGGTTACGCAAAAATTCCCAGGCTCAGCCGAAAATGGCTCTGTGTATAACCATGCGGCGGCGTTTTACCTGTATGCCTTGTATCAGATAGGCGATGCCGACCGTGCTTTTGCGGTGCTGCGCCGGATGCTGCCGTCAGCGGATGAGGCTGACCAGCGCCAGCGTGGCCAGTTGCCGGTGTTTTTGCCGAATTATTATCGCGGTGCATACAGCCAGTATCCACGCACCGCCGGCCGCTCCAGCCAGCTGGTGAATACCGGCACAGTGCATTGGGTCTATCGTTGCCTGATTGAACATTTGTTTGGCCTCAAAGGTGAAGGCAATGGCCTGCGCATTGCGCCGCAACTGCCGGCGCATTGGATGGAAGCCTCGGTCAGCCGGCGTTTTCGTGGCGCCGTGATTGAATTGCAGCTGTGTCGTCAGGCCGGGATCAGCGTTTCGCAATATTATCTTGGCAATACGCAGCTGGCGGACAATCTGCTGACTGATATTCAGCCAGGTCAGACTTACCGGCTGCGCGGGCTGTTACCGCTCTGAACCACCACTGCGGCAAATTGCCGCAGTTCCGGCTTTTAGCCACCATATTTGATACGAATCAAGGTTTCAGGCCAAAGCGCAGCACAGAATGGTTGCGCGATCAGGCTGGCTTATTTGGCATATCCATTTAGGGGTAGTGAAACTTGATATTGATCAAGATCTCAGCTTTTATGATTCGCGGTACCGGTTTTTACTTCATATATTAGAGAATAATTAACTAAGTTAACCCCACAGGAGACGGTGGATGGATATCGTCGAACTCTCGCGCTTGCAGTTTGCCTTTACGGCAATGTACCACTTCCTATTTGTGCCACTGACGCTTGGTATGACGTTTTTACTGGCGATCATGGAGTCGGTTTATGTGATGACCGGCAAAGAAATTTACCGCGATATGACCAAATTCTGGGGCAAGTTATTTGCCATCAACTTTGCGCTGGGGGTGACCACCGGCATCGCGATGGAATTCCAGTTTGGCACCAACTGGTCTTATTATTCGCATTATGTCGGCGACATTTTTGGCGCGCCGCTGGCGATTGAAGGCCTGATGGCGTTTTTCCTCGAATCAACGCTGGTGGGGTTGTTTTTCTTCGGCTGGGACCGCTTAAGCAAGGTGCAACATTTAGCCGTCACCTGGCTGGTGGCTTTGGGTTCTAACCTGTCGGCGCTGTGGATTCTGATTGCCAACGGCTGGATGCAAAACCCGGTCGGCGCTGAATTTAACTATGTGACGATGCGGATGGAGATGACCAGCTTCACCGAAGTGATTTTTAACCCGGTGGCGCAGGTCAAATTTGTGCATACCGTGTCGGCGGGTTATGTCACTGGCGCGATGTTTGTGTTAGCGATTTCCGCCTGGTATATGCTCAAAGGCCGCGATATGGCCTTTGCCCGCCGCAGTTTTGCTATTGCTTCGGCCTTTGGTCTGGCGGCGTCTGTGTCGGTGATTGTGCTCGGGGATGAATCCGGTTATGAGCTGGGTGACGTGCAAAAAGTCAAACTGGCGGCGGTGGAAGCGGAGTGGGACACCCATCCGGCACCGGCATCTTTCACTGTGATTGGCGTGCCAAACAGTGAAACACAAACCACTGACTATGCCGTGAAAATTCCTTATGCGCTCGGCCTCATCGCGACCCGTTCGCTGGATGAACCGGTCAGTGGTCTGAAAGATTTAAAAGAGCAGCACCGCGCCCGCATCGTCAACGGCATTGAAGCCTACCGTTTATTGCATCTGCTGCGCGCCGGTGATACCTCGGCTGAAACCAAAGCTGCTTTTGACCGCGTGAAAAAAGACTTAGGTTATGGCCTGTTGGTCACCGCTTATGCCGAAGACCCATCTAAAGCCACGCCAGAGCAAATTCAGGCCGCGGTCGATGGCAGTATTCCAAAAGTGGCGCCGATGTTCTGGAGCTTCCGCATTATGGTGGCGGCCGGTTTTGCCTTGTTGGTGATTTTTGCGCTGAGTTTTTATTACAGCGCCAAACGGCTGGAACGCAAACCAACCTGGTTGTTACGCGCCGCGGTGTTTGGCTTGCCATTGCCGTGGATCGCCTGTGAAGCCGGCTGGTTTGTCGCTGAATATGGCCGTCAGCCTTGGGCCGTCGGTGAAGTATTACCAACCCATATGGCAGCGTCTGGTTTAACGCCGGCCGAGATCTGGACCAGTCTGATCCTGATCTCCGTGCTCTATACCATTTTCCTGATTATCGAAGTCTGGCTGATGCAGCATTTCGCCCGCAAAGGCCCGTCCAGCCTGCATACCGGCAAATACGATTTCGAAACCGGCAAAGCGACTGAGGTGTAACATGGATTACGAATTTTTAAGATTTATCTGGTGGTTATTGGTCGGTGTGCTGTTGATTGGCTTTGCCATCACCGACGGTTTTGACATGGGCGTCGGCGCTTTATTAAAAGTGGTCGGTAAAGACGATATGGACCGGCGCGTGATGATCAACGCCGTGGCGCCGCACTGGGACGGTAATCAGGTCTGGTTAGTCACGGCCGGTGGCGCTTTGTTTGCTGCCTGGCCGCCGGTGTATGCCACTGCTTTCAGTGGTTTTTATCTGGCGATGATGCTGACGTTGGCGGCGCTTTTTATGCGGCCGATTGGCTTTGATTACCGCTCGAAACTGGAAAATCCGGCCTGGCGCAGCAACTGGGACTGGGCGCTGACCTTTGGCTCGGCTGTACCGCCAATCATTTTTGGTGTGGCCTTTGGTAATTTGCTGCAAGGCGTGCCGTTTCATTTTGACGAACTGCTGCGCATCAAATACACCGGTAGTTTCTTCGCGTTATTAAACCCCTTTGCGCTGTTGGTCGGCGTGTTGAGTTTGTTGATGTTTGTCAGTCAGGGCGCGGCTTACCTGCAAATGAAAACCGAAGGTGACATTCTCAAGCGCAGTCAAACCGCCGGTTTTATTGCCGGCTTAGGTGCTGCGGCTTTATTTGTCCTGGCCGGGGTCTGGCTCAATGCCGGCATCGATGGTTATGTTGTCACCAGCGTGTTGGATGGTAATGCCATTAACAATGCGGTCAGCAAAACGGTAGAAGTGCGCAGTGGCGCCTGGCTGCAGAATTTCGCTGATTATCCGCTGCTGTGGCTGGCGCCGGTACTGGGCGTAGCGGCATTTGCACTGAGTGGCTTGCTGAGTAAAGCTGGCAAAGGCGCGCTGGCGTTTCTGCTGACTTCATTGGGCCAGGCTGGGGTGATTTTGACCTGTGGCATCGCGATGTTCCCGTTTGTCATGCCATCCAGTTCAATGCCAAACCACAGTTTGACCATGTGGGACGCGACTTCGAGCGAGCTGACGTTAAAAATCATGTTCTTTGTTGCCTGTATCTTTGTGCCCATTGTGCTTGGCTACACCATCTGGAGTTATATCAAGATGTTTGGCCGTATCAATGCGCAGCAGGTGCGTGACAATTCCCATTCGTTATATTGAAAAAAGGACAACATCATGTGGTATTTCGCCTGGATTTTAGGAGTATTGCTGGCCTGTTCTTTTGGGATTATCAATGCGATGTGGCTGGAGCTGAATGGCTACGCCGAAGAGGAATCTGGTTCTGAGTAAATCAGTGCTGAGGGAGTCTGCGCCGACTAAATTTAAGCCAAATCATGCCAGAACCTTATTGCAGCAGTGGCTAAAGCCGTACCGGCCTAAGCTGCTGCTGGCGGTGTGTGCAGCGGCTTTGTCAGTGCCGCTGTTGCTGTGGCAAATGTGGTGCCTGGCGCTTTTTGCTGATGCCATGCTGGCCGCTTCACTGCAGACCACAACGCTGTCTGCTGCGATGTCGGCGCCGGAATTTCCATTTGTTTTGTTATGGCAATTTGCGCTGGCTTTTCTGCTGCGCCAGCTGTGTTTGCTGCTGCGCGATGGCCTGACCCAACACAGCAGTCGAACGCTTCGCGCTGAGCTGCGCCAGCAATTGCTGAGCCGGCTGGCGGCGCAAGGGCCGGCGCGACAACGTTTTGGCAGTGACGGTGCGCTGTCGACTTTATTGACCGAGCAGATTGACGCGCTGGATGGTTATATCAGCCGCTATTGGCCGCAGCTGTTTCTGGTGATTTGGACGCCGTTGCTGATTGCGGTGGTGGTGTGCTGGCATAGCCTGCTGGCGGGTTTGCTGTTACTGCTGACCGCACCGCTGGTACCAGTGTTTATGGTGTTAGTGGGCCGCGAGGCCAGCAAAGCCAGCAGTGAAAAACTGGCTGAACTGGGCCGGATGGGCGGGCGGTTGTGGCAATTTCTGCAAGGGTTGTCGCTGCTGCGCCGGCTCAATGCCATTCCACAGGCGACTGCGCAGCTGGAACATGCTGCCGAGCGATACCGCAGTAGCTCGCTGCAGGTACTCAGGCTGGCGTTTTTGTCGACCGCCGTGTTGGAATTATTCGCCTCGCTGGCCATCGCGCTGGTGGCGTTGTATTTAGGCCTTGGGCTTTTGGGTGAATTGCCCTGGGCCAAAGGTGAAGTGCCGGTCGCTTTTGCGCCGGCTCTGTTTATTTTGTTACTGGCGCCGGAGTTTTATCAGCCGCTGCGCCAGCTTGGCAGCGATTATCACGCCAAAGCGCAGGCCGAAGCGGCGGCGCTGGCGCTTAAACCTTTGTGGTTATTGCCGGAGCCATCCACCGGCACCGCAGCCGGCAGCCTTGCCAACACCAACCTGCAAAACCTGAGCCTGCATGAGCAGGTTCAGCCGCTGCTGCAGCTCCACCAAATCCGGCTTGGCAGTGAAGATCGGCCGCGGTTAATAATCCCTGCATTACAAATCAACGCCGGCGAGCGGTTGTTGCTGTGCGGTGACAGCGGCAGCGGCAAGTCGTCATTTTTGCAGCTGTTGGCCGGTTTTGCTGATTTTGCCGGTGACTATCAATTCGCTGGTCAGCCGGTTACAGCAGCGAACAGACCACAGCTGTGGCCACAACTGAGTTATCTGACACAGACGCCGGAATTATTCGCCGGCACAGTGGCGGAGAATTTACGCATGGCCAAGCCTGCGGCCAGCGACGCAGCGCTGCGGGCGTGCTTGCAACAAGTCGGTTTGCTGGCGGAGCTGGGCGAGGCCACGGCGCTTGACTATCGACTGGGTGAAGCCGGGCAGGGTTTATCGGGCGGGCAACAACAGCGGCTTTGTCTGGCGCGCTTATTACTGGCGGACCGGCCTTTGTGGCTGCTGGATGAGCCTTTTGCCGAGTTGGATCAGGACACTGCGGCGGATTTGGCGTTGTTGCTGGCAAAGCTCAGCAGCGGCCGGACGCTGCTGATCGCCAGCCATCAGTGGCAGCAACTTGGCTTCCTCGCTGGCGCTTTGCAGTTTAGTCAGGGCCAGCTGTTGGGCCGTTGTGATATTGGAGATCTGGCATGAAGGCCCGTGCGCAACCTGGCATCCGCTTGCGCGATTTGTGGCTCAGTCACAAGACTGGCTGGAGCCTGAGTTTTAGCTTAGGCCTGCTGACGCTACTGGCGACTGTGGCGCTATTGGCCTGGTCCGGCTGGTTTATCAGCGCGGCGGCCGCCGCCGGCGTCGGCGCCAGTTTTAATTATTTGCGGCCGGGCGCTTTGATCCGGCTGTTTGCCATTGTGCGCACCGCCGGTCGTTATGGTGAAAGGCTGGTGTCGCATGCCTTGGTCCTCAGGTTGCTGGCGGTACTGCGGTTGCGGGTATTTGTTGCGCTCTCACAGCGAACCGGCACCACAGTATCAGCCGGCGGCGACCGCTTGCAGCGGCTGATTGCTGACATTGACCTGTTAGATCAGTTGCCGCTGCGGCTGCTGAATCCATTGGGTTATGCCAGCTTGCTGAGCGCCGCCTTTTTGCTGCTGGTGTTTCTGCTGCTGCCGGCGGCTTTCTGGCCTGTGACGGCGTTGTTGCTGTTACCGCTTGTTGTAGCGATGTGGTGGTGCAGGCCCGCTGTGTCTGGACCGGTGCAACAGGCTGCCACCGAAGTACAGCGCCAGGGGCAACGCCGGGGCCTGTTATTGGAAAACCTGCAATTGCTGACCACCTTATTAACCACTGGCCATTGGCCCGAGCGGCAACAGCAGTTTTATCAATTGGACCAGCAGCTGCTGCAATTACAGCAACGACAACAATTTGGCCAGCTGGCTGCCCAGTTTGCGCTGCAATTGCTGATGCTGGCAGGGCTCGCGGCTTTATGCTGGCCGATGCTGGACGCCTGGCAGACTGGACTGCCGTTTCCGCTCGCGGTGCCGTTATGGCTGGGCTTAGTGCTGGCCTGGCTGGGGCTGACGGAACTGTTGCTGCCGCTGATCTTCATTCCGCAAAGTTATGGTCAGCTCAGAGCGGCACAGCAGCGTTGTAATGCGCTGGCCGGCCCTGACGAAGCGCTGACTTCGCCGGATGAAACTGTGGCTGCGGCACCGGATGTCGGGCACGGCGTCCGTCTGGACGTGCAACAGCTGCAGTTTGGCTTTTTGCAGCCGCTCGGTGAGGTCAGTGCCAGCTTTCAGACCGGCGACGTGGTGCTGCTGAAAGGCCCGTCCGGTAGTGGTAAAAGCTGTTTATTGCAAACTCTGGCGGCAGAAATTCCGGCCTTGGGCGGCACAACACAATTGCAGGGCGTGGCGCTGGGGCAGTGGGCCAACGCGACGCTGTATCGCCACATCGGTTATCTGCCGCAGCGGCCTTATCTGTTTGGTTTGTCAGTGGCAGCGGACCTGCGTTTGGCCAAGCCTGAAGCAACGGATGCAGAACTTGTGCAGGTATTGACGCTGGTTGGGCTGGACGACTGGCTGGCGCGCCAGCCGCAAGGCTTATTAACAGTGCTGGGGGATTATGGCGTCGGCTTATCCGGCGGCGAATTAAAACGTTTTGCCTTAGCGCGTGTACTGCTACAAAAACCTGCGGTGTTACTGCTCGACGAACCCTTCGCCGGCCTGCAACCACAGCTGGCGCAACAACTGCTGCAGCGACTGGCGGCTTTTCAGCAGCAGGGCATTTTGATTGTTGCCAGCCATCAGCAACAGCAACATGCGGAGTTTAACCGGGTTTGGGCTCTGTGATCGTTACTCGTCCTGAATTTGCCCTGAATCAGCGGAAAAAAACATCGTACTGTGTTTGGCGGTTTATCATCTTGTTGCCTAAATTAAGACAAACACAGCGTTTTGCTCGTTAGTGTTTGGTCAGCAGCACACTTTCCCTTTTAGCCTGCTGCTCGGTCTCACCAAAATGACAATGCCGACATCACAAGTTTTTTACCACAGCGTTTTACTTGTTTGAGGTTTACGCACTCAGCACCAAAGGATGACGAAATATGACGGGATTTCACCAGATATTTAGTTTGCTGCGCTTTGCGGGCAACAGTGTCGCCAGCAAAGCAAGCGGGTTGTGGCTTGGCGGCTTGATATCGCTTTTCAGTTCAGCTGCATATGCCACTGCGCCATCCAATGGTGTCACGACCTTCAGTGGAGGAACTTTATGTCCGATTTATAGTGGAATGAGCAGCACTTTAGGTGTGTTGAGTACCAATGTTCGTTCTACGGGCTGGGATTTTCGGGTGTACTCTTCTTCAAATGTAAGTTCTGTGGAAACATGCATTGAAAATGCGGGTACTCTTATAGAGGTGCTGTATGGCGCATCGTTCAATGGAGTTCCTGACATCACAGCCGTTGCTTTAACCGCAGGCGATGGGAAAATTTTTGATCTGAATACGATTGATGTAGTTATTGACTCCATTTCTTCAGGTGTAGTGGTCAACTAATTTTGGCCACATCGTTGTAGCCAAGCCAGTATCTGCGCT
>CALJUX010000056.1 GCA_937978655.1 uncultured Chromatiaceae bacterium | reverse complement strand
GGTACAGCAGGTACAGCAGGTACAGCAGGTACAGCAGGTACAGCAGGTACAGCAGCTATCGCCGTGAGGCTGCGGGCCAGCTGGTCATAACATTGCAAACGGGCAGGTTCTGCTGCCAGTTGCAGACACTGCTGCATGGCACTGGCGAGGTCCGCTGCCTGTACCCGCCCGACATTGATACTCAGAGCTGCAGGAAGAAATAACATTAACCACAGACGATGCATATCCACTCCAGTTCAGTCTATATGCGGTTGCCACCGCGCTTTGTGTTGTTGTCCGGACGGGCCGTCATTGCAGACGTTTTACTTTGATGGCTTTGCGGCCTTGCTGACATTTCATCGTGTATGAGCCGAATATACCGCTGCTGATCACACATTGGTCGCCGCTGCTGACCTTTAAAAATGCCTGATCCAGCTGCACCCAGCGCTGGCCATTACTCATGGTCAGCAGCAGTTTTTGGCGCTGATCTTGTGCCACAGTTTTAACCTGTACATTCAGGTCGGCAATGGCAGACTCAATGGTCTCACCACTGGTACCAAATAAGGCTTCATCACGTGTCGCTACTGTAGGTGCGGCCGCAGACACTGCAGGGCTGGCAGGTTGCGCTGGCGATACTGGCGAAGTCGGGTGCAGACCGGCGGCGTTATCGGCGAGCGCGTCATAACACAACAGGCGTGTGGCAGCGTCTGCCACGGCGCGGCATTGCTGCAGCGGATCTGCGCCATAGCTGAGCCCTGTGAAACTGCAGGCAAGCAGAACAACAATCAAACGGTGCATGCAGAGGCTCCTTTATTCGGTTTTTTCTTCCGGTATTTCATCTGCCGCGTCGGCAGGTTTTTCATAAAAGCGGCCGAGCCAGATGCCAATCTCATAAAGAATACACATCGGAATAGCCAGTAATGCCTGTGACAGCACATCGGGCGGGGTCAGAAACATCGCCACGATAAAAGCAATGACAATAAAATAGGGCCGCTTTTCAATCAAAGTTGCTCTGTCCATCACTCCGGACCAAATCAGCAGCAGCATCGCCACCGGGATTTCGAAGCTCAGGCCAAAGGCAAAAAACATCTGCAAGACAAAATCGAGATAGGTGCTGATGTCCGGTGCATTGACGACCCCTTCTGGCGTCACACTGGTAAAAAAGCCAAAGACCAGCGGAAATACAAAGAAATACGCAAAGGAAATACCCATATAAAACAACAGGGTCGAAGAAATGATCAAGGGGGCGACCAGGTGTTTTTCCTTGTTGTACAATGCCGGCGCCACAAAGCTCCAGATTTGATACAGCACATAAGGGATCGCCAGCACAAAAGCGACGATAAACGTGAGCTTAAACGGAACGAAGAAGGTGGACGCGACCCCGGTCGCGATCATCGTCGTGCCGGTGGGCAGCGAGGCCAGCAATGGCAAAGCCAGCAGGTGATAAATGTCGTTGGCAAAATACGCCAGACTCAAAAACAGCAGTACCACTGCAGCGACAGATTTTAACAGGCGGTTCCGCAGTTCAATCAGATGCCCCATCAGGCTGTTGGGGTCATGACGATGTTTTTTGCTCATTCACTTGTGCTGTTTGGTTAATGCTGGCTGAAACAGCGGCCGGAGCCGGTGTAGCGGGAAGATCAGGCTGAGCGATGGCCGCGGCTGGTGCCGGCAAGGCTGCTGCTGGACTGACTGTTGCGGCAACGGGTGGTGTGGCAGGGGAGCTGCCATAGGGGTTATTCACATCCGCGGCCGCCTGGCGCAACTCGGCCAGCGCGTTGATTTCATCGGCCGACAAACCCAGCAGGCCTTTTTCTTCCGCCTGACGCAGTTTTTCGTGCAATTCATGGACCCGCAGCTCATCAGATAATTCTGACTTCATCTGATGGCCGAATTCACGGATTGAGCGGATAGTCCCCGTCACGGTGCGGATGGCGCCCGGCAGTTTTTCCGGCCCTAATACCAGTAATGCCACCACGCCGACAACAACCAGTTCCCAGAAGCTCATCAGTGTTTATCTTGAACCTGATTGGCCGGTGCGGCTGGTTGTGACGGCTGCGCGTTCGCGGCTGGGGTTGCGGCAGGTTGCGCGGTCACGGCCGGATCACGTTTGGCTTCAGCCGGGAAAGTGGCGTCCTGCTCGGTGTTTTCATCAGAATCTTTAATTGAATTGCGGAACCCGCGAATGGCGGACCCTAAATCATTACCGATGTTACGCAACCGTTTGGTCCCAAACAGCAACACGATAATCACCAGAATAATCAGTAATTGCCAAATACTTACGCCACCAAGACCCATAATATATGCTTCCTCAGACTAAAAACTGTTCCAGTATACGCTGGTTGTCCAGCCGAACTCCATGCCCGGTTTTGCCAACGGCGCCGATTCTATAAAAAAATTATGACAAAATCGCTTTGACCGCACCGATGCTGCCAATCGCAAATGCGGCGATGGCCAGACTGGTTTGTCCCAATGCCAGCAAAATCGTAGCGCTGACGACAAAAGCCGCCGCCAGAATCACCAGCTTCAGACCTTTGCCCTGTTCCAGCTGTTTTTGTTGCAGCAACTGCAGCTGTTGCAACAACTGTTGCTGAGCGCGTGGTTGTTGTTGCAGATAACTGTGCAGCAGCGTTGGCATTTCCGGTAATTTCTCCGCCCAGAATGGCAGGTTTTCTTTGATTTGCCGCAGCATGGCCCAAGGCCCCATCTGCTGTTTGACCCAGTTTTCCAGAAAGGGTTTGGCGGTTTTCCACAGGTCGAGCTGCGGATAAAGTTGCCGGCCTAACCCTTCGATATACAACAGGGTTTTTTGCAACAACACCAGCTGTGGCTGCACTTGCATATTAAAACGCCGGGCCGTATTAAACAGGTTCATCAGTACCTGGCCAAAGGAAATCTCGGCCAGCGGCTTCTGGAAAATCGGCTCACACACGGTGCGGATCGCGCTTTCAAATTCTTCAATTGAGGTATCGGCGGGCACCCAGCCGGAATCGACGTGCAGTTCGGCGACTTTGCGGTAATCGCGGTTAAAAAAGGCGACGAAGTTTTCGGCCAGGTACCTTTTGTCTTCGCGGTTCAGTGTGCCGACAATACCGCAGTCGATGCCGATATATTGTGGATTGTCCGGTTTATCAGGCGCGACAAAAATATTGCCCGGATGCATATCGGCGTGGAAAAAACTGTCGCGGAACACCTGGGTGAAAAACACTTCCACACCGCGTTTGGCCAACAGCTCCATGTCAGTGCCATTGGCGATCAGCCGCTCGGTTTCGGAGACCGGAATGCCGTAAATTCGCTCCATCACCATGACGTTCACCCGGCTGTGGTCGCTGTACACAAATGGGATGTACAAGGATTCTGAGCCGGCGAAATTGCGGCGTAACTGAATGGCGTTGGCGGCTTCGCGCTGCAAATCCAGTTCATCCAGAATTGTTTTGCGATATTCTGCCACGACTTCCTGCGGCCGCAGGCGCTTGCCATCCGGTAAAAAGCGGGCGGCAACGCTGGCCAGATCGGCCATCAGTTCCAAATCTGCCAGAATTTGCCGGCGGATATCGGGCCGGATCACTTTAATCACCACTTCCGGCTCAGTGCCGTCCGGCTGGCGCAGGCGTGCTGTATGCACCTGAGCGATCGACGCCGAAGCCAGCGGGGTGACTGCAAAATCGGCGAATAAATCTTCAATACTGTGCAGGCCCAGCGCTTGCTCGATCAGCCGCTGCGCTTCCATGCCATCAAAAGGGGCGACTTTATCCTGTAACTTGGCCAGTTCGTCGGCCAGTTCTGGCGGGAACAAATCACGCCGGGTCGATAACATCTGCCCAAACTTCACCCAGACCGGTCCCAGGCTTTGCAGTGCCAGCCGTAACCGCACGCCAGGACTTTGTCCGGGATGGCGGTTACGCAACCAGAACAACATACTGCGCAGCGGGGTCAGCCACCACGGCCGCCACTGCGGCGGAATGAGCTGGTCGAGGCCATATTGCAATAAGGTTTTAATGATCTGATAAAAACGACTGATGCTCATGCGAAGGCCTGTGACTGCGGAAGCAGGCCAGCAAGCTGGCGTTGTAAAAGTTCGGTGCGGGCGGCAACAGCACTGACGTCTTTGCTGAATTGCTGCACTTCAGCTGAAACTGGGGTCAGCTGTAATTCGTCCTGCGCCAGCTCGCGACAGCTTTGTTCAGTCTGCTGCAGATATTGCCGGACTCTGCGCTGCAGCAACTGAATGCCGCCGGCGACTTTGTGCGCCGCAGCATCCCCCAGATGAACTGATAAGCGTTCCTGCCAATCCGGGTTCAATTGCTGAAAAAACTGCGAAAACTGTTGCAGCGTTTGCAGGTCACCGTCGATTTGCAGTTTATCCTCGCGGATTAAACGGGTCAGCTGGCTGGGATCTGCGAGCTGCTGTAAGGCCAAAAGGTCGGCGCTGATGCTGCAATCGACCGGCTCATCATGGCTGTTCAGCCAGATACCGTTTTGTTGCGCCGTGAAAACCAGTCGCAGCGGAATACCGCGTAACCGTACGGCAAACTGCTTACCCTGCAGCCGGCTCAGACGCGACTGCGCATCCGGGTCCATGCCAATCAGTGGGTTCAGCACTTTTTCTACGACCGTACATAACAAGCCGGGCAACAGCAGTTTCAGCATGATGGTTTCCGTCAGAATTTGTAACCACGGTGCAGGGCCACAATGCCCCCGGTCAGATTGTGATAGCTGGTTTCTGCAAAGCCGGCCTGCTGCATCATCTGCTTCAGCGTGTCCTGATCCGGATGCATGCGGATGGATTCGGCCAGATACTGATAAGATTCGCGATCGTTCGCAACCAGCTGACCCATCGCCGGCAGCAGTTTAAAGGAATACAGATCGTAGACTTTACTCAGCCAGGTTTCCGTCGGTTTGGAGAACTCCAGCACCAGCAGGCGGCCACCGGGTTTCAGCACCCGGAACATCGAGCGTAAGGCAGCGTCTTTGTCGGTTACGTTGCGCAGGCCAAAGGCGATCGTAATGATGTCAAAACTGTTGTCGGCAAAAGGCAGCGCTTCGGCGTTGGCCTGGACATAACTGATATTGTTGACCAGACCCAGGTCGCGCAGCTTGTCTTTACCGACGTTCAGCATCGATTCGTTGATATCGGCGAGGATCACCTGGCCGGTCGGGCCGACCCGACGGGAAAATAATGCCGTTAAATCGCCGGTGCCGCCGGCTAAATCCAGCACTTTCTGGCCCGGACGCACACCGCTGCAATCTATCGTGAAGCGTTTCCACAGGCGGTGGATGCCAAGCGACATCAGGTCGTTCATCACGTCATATTTAGCAGCAACGCTGTGGAACACATTCGCCACCAGCGAAACTTTGTCGTCGCGGGCGACAGTTTTAAAGCCAAAGTGGGTGCTGTCTTGATTGCCGGAATGCTGTTGTTCGGACATGAAATTGCCTTAGCCAAGAAGAATGTGGCGCTAGTGTAAAAGATCCACGTACAGAGTCCAACCTAAAGCGATGGATCAATTGTCACGGATCAAGTTGAATGCTTGTGTTGCCACAATTTCGCCGTTGACGATCAAATGCAGCTGATGCGCCCCGGCATGATGTTTACGGGTGGTGAGGTCGGTAAACCGATAGGATTTTTTCAGTTGTAAGGTGCCAGGGCCATACTCGCGTTGTAGCCACTGAAACACTTTATGCCGCTTGCTGCCGTTTTTCGAAGCAAAATCAATCGCATATTCAACACGTAGTGGCGCGGGCCCATCATCGGCTTGTATCTGTGCCTGAAAATCCAGAGCGTCGCCGTAATGAATAACCGGTTGCGCCAGTGTCAGGGTCGCACTGATGCGGCGCGGAGCGCAGCCAAATAAGGCCAGCGCAGCTGAATGCCGTTGTTTTAACAGACCGCGCAGTGCGTGTTTTAAAATCCAGTCGGTATCGGGGTGCACACCATGCCATTGCTCGGCCAGCTGTAACACCAATGCCGGATGATCTTTACTGATGTCATTGAGGTTATTGGCAACACTGCGCCGGACATAATCTTCCGGATCCTGTTTTAATGCCTGCAATACCGGCAGCAGCGGCGTCGGATCGGCGATAAACTGCGGCAGTATCTGGCCCCAGGGCAAACGTGGGCGGCAGCCCTCTGAGGCAAGCCGGCGGTGATGCAGATTGGCGGACTGAGCCCAG
Organism: uncultured Chromatiaceae bacterium; assembly: GCA_937978655.1. Classification (GTDB taxonomy): domain Bacteria; phylum Pseudomonadota; class Gammaproteobacteria; order Enterobacterales; family Alteromonadaceae; genus Pararheinheimera. The sequence goes on along the minus strand of CALJUX010000056.1, from coordinate 28,512 downwards.
TGTTGAAGTTGCTGCAGGCTTTGTTCAGGGTAGCGCTGGAAAAACGGCCGGATAGCAAATTCGCCGGTGGAATAACAGGTAAAATTTGCCAGCGCCTGCATCGATGTTGTGAAGTCGTCCAGACCAAACTGCTCAACAATATCCGGAAAAATGAAACCTGGCAGCCCACGAATTTCGGCGCTGACCGGTGTCAGGATCTCACAGGCAGTGGCAAACGGCTGATGTAATTGCTGATACAGCGTGCCGGCGATCCGGCGCACCCGCTGTTTCAGGCTTTGCTGCAGATAGTGTTCGTCCCACAAGGTGCTGACAAACAACTCAGTGTCAAAACCGGGTGATTGCCGCGCGACTGCGGCGGCGAGCCGCTGCAGCAGCGGCTGGTCAAATTGATCTTTGAGCAGTGGGGCGCTCATGTTGCTTACAGCATGGCTTCTGTGGCCACCTGATTGCGGCCGCGTTTTTTCGCCACACTAAGCACCTGATTGGAGCGCGCCAGAAACTGGTGCCAGTTTTCCTGGGCCTGATATAAGGCGACGCCTAAAGAGATGGTTACTTTGGGCAGCGCTTTTTTACTGCGCGATGACACAAAGCGCAGTTTCTCTACGCCGCGGCGGACTTGTTCGGCAATTTCACTGGCGGTGCGCAGGTCAACATCCGGCAGCAGGATCAGGAACTCTTCACCACCGGCCCGCACTGGCAAGCCGCTTTCCTGCACATAAGCACTGATCTTTTTTGCCACTTTCGACAAAATGACATCACCGATGTTGTAGCCGTAATCCTGATTAAACTGTTTAAAGTGGTCCAAATCTACCGCAATGGCGGCGATATGGCGGTGTGGATTTTCGGCCAGCCACTGATCGATATGTTCCTGCATGGCTAAACGGTTAAACAAGCCGGTCAGCGCATCGACATGGCGTTCGCGCTTCAGTTGTTCCAGTTCAGCCCGTAACTGATAACTTTGTTCGTTGGACTGGGTTAACTGGTCGCGCAGCTTTTGCTGACTGATTTTCAGTTCGTAGGTGGCCGACATAATACGGCTGATGGTGTCGCGGGCCTGTAGTGGCGTGTCCGTTTTTAACGCGACCAGCCCCTGATCCAGTACATCAATATAATCATGAATGGCTTCGCCGGCTTTTTCTGACTGCTGATTCAGTGCGCTGACCATTTTGTAAACCGCGGCAATCATCTGTTCGTTCTGGCGGCCAGTCGGAACAATATAATTACTGTACAGTTCCGTCATAACAAAATCGTCAAACGGGATGCGGGCGCTGAGTTTCTCTTCGATGGCCTGACACAGTTCAGCGATCACACCGCTGATATATTCGTAGGCGACGGTGAAGTTTACCGGGTGGGCAGCCAAACGATGCCGCTGCAGGAAGGCAATGGCCAATGCCGCCTTCTCACTCGCCTGCTCGATTGAATCCTGATACATCATGCCAAGTAAAACTCCAATGGATACTGCATAGACTTAGCGTAACTTAAGGCCGATATGTTACGGAAATGCCATGCCAACGCAAGCGCCGCAGGGAAATTACAGCGCTGTCATCCTTAAAATAACGGCACATCCGGACCCCGCCAAGCGTTTTCTGCTGCTTTTCTGAAAATTTTTCAAATTATTCAGACATTTGATAAATCATCATCGTCTGATATAGCGGCAATCTGGTCAAAATCGGTTCAACAGGCAAAAATGCAGGTTGGTTAGAGACTGAGCGACGTGCAGAATTGTATACAATCGTTGGACATAATCAGCCATTTGGATTGCCAGCTATGAAGCAAAAATTATTGGTTTCCCTGTGTTGTGCCGCGTTAATGTCCTGTGCGCAACACCCTGTCTCCGCCCCTGTTGATTTCGACCGTTTTGCCAATGACTGGTGGCAGCAGGTGGAAAAAGTGCAGCCCAATACCAAATCAGGGTTACCGGATTTGTCACCGGCGGCACTGGCACAAGCGCAGCAACAGCGCTTGCAACTGATGGCGGAACTGAATAAAACCGCTGTCAGTACGCTGACCGAACAACAAAAAATCAACTTTGCCATTTTGCAGTACCGGTTACAGAACGATATCGATGAGTATCGGTTTGGCGCGCATTACATGCCACTGACGGCGGAGTCCGGTTTTCACAGCGACGTGTTGTTTATGCTGAATATGACGGCAGTAAAAACCGACAAAGACCTGCAGATATATCTGGAAAAACTGGCGGCATTACCTCTGTATATGCGCCAGCAAATGTACTGGATGCAACAAGGCCTGATCAAAGGTTATACACAGCCCAAAGCGGTGCTGGCCGGTTATGAAGACAGTATCAAATCTTTTATCAGTCAGGACCCGAGCAAAAGTCCGTTTTTCCGGCCTTTGCTGAAGCAGCCGGCCGGTGTGGATGCCGCCCGCTGGCAGGCATTACAGCAACAGGCTCGCAACTTGATCAGCACTCAGATCACGCCGGTGTACCAGCAGTATCTGGATTTTTTTGTTGGCCAGTATGTTCCCGGCGCCCGCGATAACATTGCCGCGGTGGCGTTACCTGACGGTGCAGCGTTTTACCAGAACCGTCTGGAGCATTACACCACCCTGAAAATGACACCACAGCAGGTGCATGAAATAGGTCTGAAAGAGGTGGCGCGAATTCGGGCGGAGATGCAGCAGGTGATTGATAAAACTGGATTTAAAGGCAGCTTTGCTGAGTTTATTCAGTTCCTGCGCACCGACCCGCAGTTTTATGTCAACACGCCGGATCAACTGCTGAAAGAAGCCGCATATCTGGCGAAAAAAATAGATGCGCAGTTACCGAAACTGTTTAAGACGTTGCCGCGCACTCCTTATGGTGTCGAGCCGGTGCCGGCTGAAATTGCGCCGAAATACACCACGGGCCGTTATGCCGGCGGCCGGGCGGCCGGAGAACCGGGTTTTTACTGGGTGAATACTTATGCGCTGGACCGCCGGCCGCTTTATGAACTGGAGGCACTGACCTTACACGAGGCGGTACCTGGTCACCATCTGCAGGTCGCACTGGCCAATGAGCAGGAAAGCCTGCCATCTTACCGGCGCAGTTTTTATACTTCAGCCTTTGGCGAAGGCTGGGGCCTGTATTCGGAGTACCTTGGTCTTGAAGTGGGTTTTTACCAGAATGATTACAGCAACTTTGGCCGTCTGACTTATGAGATGTGGCGCGCCTGCCGGCTGGTCGTAGATACTGGTATGCATACTATGGGGTGGAGCCGGCAGCAGGCGATCGATTTCCTTGCGCAAAATACTGCCTTGTCGATGCACAATGTGACCACAGAAGTAGACCGCTATATCAGCTGGCCGGCGCAGGCGTTGTCTTACAAACTGGGCGAACTGACTATCAAGCGCTTGCGGCAAAAAGCCGAAGCGGCGCTGGGAGATAAGTTTAATGTCCGGGAATTCCACGACGCGGTGTTATCAAATGGCAGTGTGCCGTTGTCGGTGCTGGAACAACAAATTGATCTGTATATCAGCCGGGCGAAACAAAGTTAAGCCGGATTTACGGTTGTTCAGCGCTGGCTGAACAACCGTATTTTGTGTTAAATTTCAAAATAATATGTTTCTTTTTTCTGGAAGTTGCCAGTGGTCTGGTGGTTGCTCGCCTTTGTGTGTCTGATTGTCGCGATGGTTGTGATTGTTGCGCGGACTGAAAGCCTGTCGGCTGAGCACAAACGTTTACTGACGCAGTACAAAATGCTGGATCAGGAAACGATCCAGTGTCAGCAGTTTACTTACGAGCTGGCTGAAGAATTCAGTCAGTGCCTGTTATTGCAACTGAACAGTGCCCGTCGCATGACCCGTATTGCCGAAGAAGAACTGCGGCTGTTTGAGTTGTCGGTGCAGCTGATCCCACTGCTATGCAAAGAAATGTCGGGTCGGCGTCTGGCGTTTAAGCCGGCGTTGCAGCGTGCGTTGAAAATGCAGGCAGACCAGGAACTGGCGGAGCTGGAAGCGTTATTCAGCCGACATGGCCGTCTATTGAATGGCTGGCAAAAACAGAGCTTTGCTGGTTACTTACAGATGTGCCAACAGATGTGTCTGCTGGTCAGAGAGTTTTCCCACAAAGAACAACTGCGGCCGGTTAGCGGCGCTGCTGTGGTCTGACAAGACCTGAAGTGTTGGTTTAGTCACGCAGAGCGATGGATGGTGCGGTATCGATCTGACCGTCCTGATCAACTGCGGCCAGACGTTCACCGGATTTTAACACCGCCATACTGAAACTTGGGCTGCGGCGAACAAACGCCAGTTCGTAGCCAAAACGCTGTAACTCAGAGACTGAAAACTTCTGGGCGATATTCAGGCGGTCCCAAAAGTAGTTTAAATCCTTTGCGTCTGCACGTCTGTCTTCGGCAACAGCGACCATGATTCACAACTCCGCTTCAGATAAATCTCAGATCCTTTGATCCGTCCAACCCTGACTCTAAGCCTTTGCCAGCGAAAGTACAAGGTCAAATTCTGCTTTTGTTGTGGGCATTATCGACAGCCGGTTGCCTTTTTTCAGCAGTTGCATGTCCTGTAAACCTGCGATTTGACGCAGTTGCTGCAATGACAGAACCTGGCCAAACCTTTCGCCACACCCAACCTGTACAGCTACCCAAGGCGCTTTTTCTGGCGTGGATTTAGGGTCGTAATACGGACTTTCCGGCTGAAACTGGCTGGGATCGGTAAACGAAGTTGCAACCACTGTGGCAATACCGGCGATGCCGGTTTGCGCACAGCTGGAATGGTGGATCAGGATCCGATCACCCTGTTGCACCTGATCGCGCAAAAAGTTACGGGCCTGATAGTTGCGTACGCCTTCCCAGACCACTCCCGTAGCAGCCGCTGCGGCGATATCGTCGATGCTGCATTCGGTCGGCTCTGTTTTAAATACCCAATAGTTCATCACCGTTGATCCGAAATGTGTGCTGATTACAGGTAAATTATCATCGTCAGGCTTGCATCACAAGGTTGGGCCGCGTAAGTTGGATGTTGCATTATTGATAACAGGAGAATGCTATGTACAAGCCAAAATGGATGTTGCTGCTGGGCTGTCTGAGCCTGGTGGCTTGCACATCAACCCAGACCCCCACCGGAACAAGCGCTGCCGCCAATGCGGAACCGGCCAAAGTCGCGGTGGTAAAATCATATGACAAAAACACCAGTAAAAGCGCCATGGTCTGCCGTAAGGAAAAAACACTTGGCAGCAACCGCACTGTAAAAGTCTGTAAATCGGTGGCGCAACAGCAAGAAGAGCAAAAAGACGCTCAACGCATGGTCAACGACCGTACGTTGCAACAATCGTTGGGGAATGGCGGCTGACCAGACTTGGCACTTTGCCCGGCTTCCTGCAGAATAATGCTTTACGCCGCTGTTGGAGCTACGGATGAGTCAGGTACTGGCAGATCTGCTGTCGTTATTAAAATTAGAGACTATTGAATACGGCTTGTACCGCGGCCCCAGCCAGGATCTCGGTTTTAAAGCCGTATTTGGCGGCCAGGTTATGGGGCAGGCATTGTCGGCTGCGAAGGAAACCATCCCGGAAGACCGTAAAGTCCATTCTTTCCACTCGTATTTTTTGCGACCGGGTGATGCTGCCCGGCCTATTGTCTACGAAGTTGAAAATATTCGGGATGGAAAAAGTTTCAGCACCAGACGCGTCAGCGCCATTCAGTATGGCAAGCCCATTTTTTACATGACCGCGTCTTTTCAGGCGGATGAGCCGGGGTTTGCACATCAGGACCTGATGCCGCAGGTGCCGCAGCCGGAAGATTTGGTTTCCGATCTGGAATTCTATCGTGAACATGCTGAGCTGATCCCCGAGGGGATCCGCAGCAAGTTTATCTGTGAGAAGCCGATCGAAATGCGCTCGGTGGCATTTCATAACCCGTTTAAGCCACAAATCAGTGTGGCGAAACGTTATGTCTGGTTTAAAGCGAATGGCGCAATGCCGGATGACCTGCGCGTGCATAAATATCTGCTGGCCTATGCCTCAGATTTTAATTTCCTGCCGACAGCGCTGCAGCCACATGGCAGGTCTTTCATGGCGCCAAATATGCAGGTGGCCACTATTGATCATGCGATGTGGTTTCACGAGGATTTCCGTTTTGATGACTGGTTGTTGTACGCCGTCGACAGCCCGAGTGCGTCCGGTGCCCGCGGCCTGGTGCGGGGCCAGTTTTTCAACCGGGCCGGCACGCTGGTTGCTTCGACGATGCAGGAAGGGGTGATCCGCAGTTATGACAAAGCGAAGGGCGACTAATCGCCCTGCTTTTTTCAGGATGCGGCTAAATGGCCTATCTGGCGGATGCTGGCACTGACATCGGCCGGTAGCAGCCGCTGGATCTGTTGATCCAGCAAGTCAAAATCAGTGTGCATCTGTAGTCTGTATTCTGCATCCGTCTGCAAATAGTTTAAATCTTTCAACGCGTTAATTAAGGTGACAAACAATCGTTTGTCATGAAACTCCGGAGAATCCAGGCCGTGCAGCGTCGAAAGCCGCAGCGCCAGCTGATGGGCTTTTTGTTCCAGTGCATCGCGCTCCATCGGCGCTGAGGTCCGAATCAGCTGCAGGACCATGCTGTAGCGCTGCAATACCGCATCGGCCAGACTTGCCAGCAAACCGAGTCTTGCCCGCTGCGGCTCTGCGACGGTCAGGGCGGCATCATCGTGGTCACGCAGCAGCAGCCCCTCCTGCAGCATAAACACAACAATATTGTGGATATAGTCGCTGAGTTGGTGCGGTGCCAGAAAAAGTTCCTGTTCTAATAATGGCTGCAGACGGCTGACCACTTGCTGCAGCGCTGCTGTAGTGTGCGGCTGATGCAATAATGCGGTGGCAATGATGGCAGGGACCATAAACAAGTGACTGATATTGCTGCGGTAATAGCTCATCAGCACCTGATCATGCGGGGCAAATCTGACCAAAGCACCAAACTCATCCTGATCGGTCTGCACTTTTTGCAGTTTTTTGGCATGTTGCAGCAATTCACCGGCTGATCCGGCCGGCAGCGTAACATTCGGATGATAGGGCGCCTGGCGCAGCAGGCGCAGATACAGGTCGGTTTGATTTAACAATTGTTGTTCCGGCAGGACTTGCTGCGGTGCGGCGAGCAGACAGGTAGCCAACAGATTAATACTGTTTACGGCTGCGCTTTGGTTAATCCGCAGCATCACCTGATGCGCCAACACCGAAACCACCGGGTTCAGCCAGTCCGGACGTGGCGGTTCGAGTGGGTCAATTGCACTTTTCCAGTCCGGTACCTGTTGCAGTAAAAATTGATTCAGTGACAAAGGCTCGCCAAAATTCACAAAACCAAAGCCGTAATTTCTCAGTTTGGTTGCCGCTTTCAGAATACCAAAAGCAGATTCTTTTGTTTTGTGGGTGCCTTTGAGTTCACGCAGATAAGTGCCAACCTCCATGACATGCTCATAACCAAGGTACACCGGGACTATCGTCACGGGCCGGTCAATACCACGGAGCATGGCCTGAATGGTCATCGCCAACATACCGGTTTTCGGTTGCAGCAGGCGGCCAGTGCGGCTGCGACCGCCTTCACTGTAATACTTCACCGCATAACCTTTGCGGAACAGTTGCGTCAGATATTCACGAAACACGGTTGAATAGAGTTTGTTGCCACTGAAGCTGCGGCGAATAAAAAAAGCGCCGCCCTGGCGAAATGCTTTGCCGATGGGCCAGAAATTCAGGTTGATCCCTGCCGCGATATGCGGTGACGCCAGACCCTGCTGATAAATGATGTAACTCAACAGCAGATAATCCATATGGCTGCGATGGCAGGGTAAATACACAATTTCGTGGCCACGCTGGGCCAGTTCGCGCACCTGCTCGTTGTTATGCACCTGAATGCCGGTATAGAGCTTACTGAACAACCAGCGCAAAAAGCGGTCGCCAACCCGAACCGTGGATTCGCGCTGATCAGCCGCGATTTCTTCTAACAGTAACAATGCTTCCTGGCGTGCGGCGTGTTGTGGAATTTGTTTTTGCAACGCCTCTTCTTCAATGGCCTGCCGCACTGATGCTGAGCCCAACAGGGCATTAAACAACGCCGCGCGGTCGGGCTGGCGGGGGCCGGTGGCCGCCAGTTGCTGGCGATAAAAATGAAAGCGGGCCATTCGCAGCAGTTTATGGGCGGTGCCGGCATCGGCGCCATATTGTTTTGCCATGTCGCGCAGCGACAACGCTTCGGAAAACTGGACCAGTGTATGGCGGCCAGATATCAATACAATCAGAAGTTTGCGTAGCCAGTTCGGTGCGGCCTGTTCGCCAATAATTGCTTTGACACTGGCCTCTTTGCCGGGCGCACGTCCCCAGTTAATCGACACCGGGATTAATTGCGCATCCAAAGCCTGGGACAGATGCGCCTGCAGCAGTTGCTGGCCCAGCTGCAGTGCTTGTCCCGGATGCTGATGACCGCTGAGTGTCTTAGGATTTTCCAGATACAGGGTGCGCGGTAACCGGACTGCGCCAAGCTGCACCTCATCATCAGGTGCAGGCAGGCCCAATTGCCTGCAGACACGCATTAAGGTCGCCAAATCGCTGGCTGAGGCTACTTTAGTTATGTAAAACAGAGGTTTATCAGTAGCGGAGATTTGCTGCTGCGGCGGCGCAGCGACAATTTTGGTTTGAACCAGCGGTTTTAGGGGCCAATAAAGCATCCTGGCCAAAAATTTGAGTCGGGCGAACATAAGTAACCTGCAAAAAAGACAGCCCGATACTTTAGCACGGAATGAAAAATGGAGCCAAATTCAGGTCTTACCAGTAAATTCTGCCGGAATGCGCTTGGCACGCTGCTTTTCACTGTATATACTCCCAGTATCCACTGTATAGGCATTCAGCATCATGCGACCACTTACACCTCGACAAGCCGAAATACTGCAACTTCTGAAAGATTATCAGGCCCAGACCGGGATGCCGCCGACCCGGGCGGAAATTGCTATGCAGCTCGGATTTAAATCAGCCAATGCAGCAGAAGAACATTTAAAAGCGCTGGCGAAAAAAGGTTTTATTGAAATGTTGCCGGGGACCTCGCGTGGTATTCGCTTGATTGAAGATGAGACCGACGCTGCGGCAAACGAAGCTGAAATTCAGGGCTTACCGTTAATTGGCCGTGTGGCCGCCGGTCAGCCGATTCTGGCAACTCAACACATCGAGCAGTATCACCATATCGACGCCAATCTGTTTCATCCACCCGCAGACTTTCTGTTGAAAGTTTCAGGGATGAGTATGAAGGACATCGGGATCCTCGATGGTGATTTGCTGGTTGTGCATAAAACCACGGAAGCGCGTCAGGGCGAAGTGATAGTGGCGCGGGTTGATGAAGACGTAACAGTGAAGCGATTCCGCAAAGATGGTCAATTTGTCTATTTACACCCCGAAAATAACGACTTTAATGTGATAAAAGTAGATTTAACTCAGCAGTTTTTTGCAATTGAAGGATTAGCGGTCGGAGTCGTTCGTACTCAGACCTGGTGATTTTTAAAATAAATCATCTATTTACACTGATGCGCCGCAGTTTTTCAGACTGCGGCGTTTTTTTTTCAATGTCGCCTTGGCTTTTCGTGGATTTTGTCTAATTCTTAAGCAGAACCTGCCAAAACAAATGGTCAACTGACAGACCCCGGCGGGATTCTCGCAGGATAAAATAACAACGATAAGTTGCAGAATCGGGATGCATAGTTGTGGGCGCGTCGGATTCTGGCAACAGTTTTTGCAAAACTGACAGAGGAGACGTGCTGTGGCGAACACGATGTTTGGTCGTTGCTCGCTGCTTGCCTTGTTGTGTGTCGATTCGGCTATAGCCGCAGAAATGCCCCTGAATATGACAAAAGGGGTGACGGAAATCAGTCAGAAGGTCTATGACCTGCATATGACGATTTTTTATATTTGCTGCGTAATTGGCCTGGTAGTTTTTGGTGCCATGTTTTGGTCCATTCTCCACCATCGAAAAGCAAAAGGTGTGCAGCCTGCGCAATTTCACGAAAGCACCAGAGTCGAACTGCTCTGGACTGCAATTCCGGTCATCATTCTGATTCTGATGGCGATCCCGGCAACGCGGACGCTAATCGCAATGGAAGATACTAGCAAGTCTGAGGTAACTATTCTGGTTACCGGTTCTCAGTGGAAGTGGCACTACAAGTATCTCGAATATCCGGTTGAGTACTATTCGCTGCTCGCTACACCCGCCAAACAAATTCAGAACAAATTAAAGAAAAACGAAAATTACCTGTTGGAAGTCGATCGGCCGCTGGTGATCCCGACAGGTAAAAAAGTGCGTTTTCTGATGACCTCAGACGATGTGATTCATTCCTGGTGGGTTCCTGCCTTTGCCGTCAAAAAAGATGCAAATCCAGGGTTTATCAATGAAGCCTGGACACAGGTGAATGAACCTGGCACCTATCGCGGCCAGTGTGCCGAGCTGTGCGGCAAAGACCACGGTTTTATGCCCATTGTGGTGGTCGCCAAAACGCCGGACGAATTTAACCAGTGGATTGCAGCGGAAGGGGATCGTCTGGCCAAGCTCAAAGCGGCTGAGCAGGAATTGTTGTCGATGCAAATGACGATTGCCGATGCAATGACCCTTGGAGAAAAAGTTTATCAGGGCTATTGCGCCGCTTGTCATCAGCCCGCCGGAACCGGCTTACCCGGTGTTTTCCCGGCATTAAAGGGCAGCAAAATAGCAACGCAGGCGGCCCAAAAAGCGACACATATTGACATTGTGCTGCACGGGAAAGCAGGGACAGCGATGCAGGCTTTTGGCAAGCAATTGAGTTTGCAGGAGATCGCTGCGGTGATTACCTATGAGCGTAATGCATGGGAAAACAATACCGGCGATCTGATCCAGGCTGCTGATATTCAGGCAGCCAAGAACGGACAGAAGGAGTAACGCATGAGCACTACCTCAACGGACCTGCATCAGCACGCCGATCACGGCCACCATCATCCTCCGGCTGGATTTAAACGCTGGTTGTATACCACGAATCATAAAGATATCGGTACCTTGTACCTGTTGTTTGCACTGACGATGTTTTTCATTGGTGGCGCAATGGCCATGGTGATCCGCGCCGAGTTATTTCAGCCCGGTCTGCAGTTGGTCCAGCCGGCGTTTTTTAATCAGATGACGACGGTGCATGGCCTGATTATGGTGTTTGGTGCCGTGATGCCGGCATTCACAGGCCTTGCGAACTGGCTGATCCCGATGATGATTGGGGCGCCGGATATGGCATTACCCCGGATGAACAACTGGAGCTTCTGGATCCTGCCGTTTGCCTTTGCCATTTTATTGATGTCGCTGTTTATGGAAGGGGGTGGCCCAGGTTTTGGCTGGACTTTTTATGCACCATTGTCGACGAAATATAGCGGTGACAGCACGGCGCTTTTTGTATTTTCTGTCCACATTATGGGTATTTCATCGATTATGGGCGCGATCAACGTGATCGTTACCATTTTTAATTTACGGGCTCCGGGCATGACCTGGATGAAAATGCCGTTATTTGTCTGGACCTGGCTCATTACAGCGTTCCTGCTGATTGCCGTGATGCCCGTGCTGGCTGGCACCGTGACTATGGTATTAACCGACAAATATTTCGGCACCAGTTTCTTTGACGCAGCAGGCGGTGGCGATCCGGTCTTGTTCCAACACATTTTCTGGTTCTTTGGTCACCCTGAAGTCTACATCATGATTTTGCCGGCCTTTGGTATTGTCTCCAGCATTGTGCCAACATTTTCCCGCAAACCACTGTTTGGGTATGCCTCGATGGTATATGCCACATCCAGTATTGCGTTGTTGTCATTCCTGGTGTGGGCGCACCATATGTTCACTACCGGGATGCCAGTGTTTGCTGAGTTGTTTTTTATGTACTGCACCATGTTAATCGCCGTGCCTACCGGCGTGAAGGTGTTTAACTGGGTTGCAACTATGTGGCGCGGCGCACTGACATTTGAAGTGCCCATGATGTTTGCGATTGCCTTCATCGTACTTTTCACTATCGGTGGGTTTTCCGGTTTGATGCTGGCCATTACGCCGGCAGATTTTCAATACCATGACACCTATTTTGTCGTTGCGCATTTTCACTATGTACTGGTGACTGGCGCGATTTTCTCCATCATTGCCGCGGCCTATTACTGGCTACCGAAATGGACCGGGCATATGTATGACGAAACACTGGGGCAATGGCATTTCTGGTGTTCACTGATCTCAGTAAATCTGCTGTTTTTCCCGATGCATTTTGTCGGGCTGGCCGGTATGCCACGCCGCATCCCAGACTACGCGCTGCAGTTTGCTGACTTTAATGCCTTGATTAGTATTGGTGGTTTTGCTTTTGGCCTGTCACAACTGCTGTTTGTCTGGCTGCTGGTGAAATGCATCAAAGGGGGGCCGCCGGCAACCAATCAGGTTTGGGAAGGTGCGACCGGGTTGGAGTGGGAGTTGTCGTCACCACCACCCTATCATAGTTTTACCACGCCACCGGATATTAAGTAGGTGAGGTTATGACGGCACCCAACCACCAACCTTTACTGTGGAAGCTGCTTCTGGCCACCGGATTGATGTTCGGCTTTGGTTTTGCGTTGGTGCCGTTGTATGACGTGTTTTGTGATTTGACCGGTCTCAATGGTAAAACCAGCACCATGGCGGCGAGTGCAGACAACGCCATCCCGGATGAAAAACGCCAGATCACTATCGAGTTTCTGGCCCGACCTGACCCGAAGATGCCTTGGTTGTTTCAGCCACAGATCCGGCAAATTCAGGTGCATCCGGGTGAGATTAAACTGGTCTACTACGAAGCAGAAAATCCGACGCAGGCACTGATGGTTGCGCAGGCAGTGCCGTCGGTGTCGCCAGGGCAGGCGGCGCTTTACTTTAACAAAATGGAATGCTTCTGCTTTCAGCGCCAGACTTTAAAAGCTGGCGAGAAGTTGTTGATGCCTTTGCAGTTTTATGTAGATCCGGCGTTGCCGGCCCAATTTTCAACCATCACGCTGTCTTACACGCTGTACGACGTAACCCAGCATAGTCCGGCCGCTCAGGTGGCCGCTGTTTATCAGACGGGGAAGTAACATGGCCAAGACATATCAGACCTATTATGTTCCGGAGCAAAGCCCATGGCCGATAGTCGGGGCAATTGCTTTATTTCTGCTGGCCTTTGGTGCCGGCCATTTTGTCAATGAAGTCACACGTAACAAAGCGGGCCACGGCGAATATATGCTACTGGCCGGCGTGGCATTGCTGGTTTTTATGCTGGTGGGCTGGTTCCGTAATGTCATTGATGAGTCGATGAGCGGACTCTATAGCGCGCAGATGGACAGATCGTTCCGACAAGGCATGAGCTGGTTTATCTTCTCGGAAGTGATGTTTTTTGCCGCATTTTTCGGCGCTTTGTTTTATGCCCGGATGATTGCAATGCCGTGGCTGGATGGCGAAAGTAACAATGCCATGACGGCCGAAATCCTCTGGCCAGACTTCAGCGCGCACTGGCCCATGACCAAAACGCCCGGCGGTATTGAAACGACCGCGATGCCATGGCAAGGGTTGCCGCTGTACAACACACTGATCCTGCTAACCTCGTCCGTCACGTTGCAGTTTGCCCATGTGGCGCTGGAGCAGGGGAAGCGGCTGCAGCTTAGACTGATGTTGCTGTTAACGGTGATGCTGGGCGCCAGTTTCCTTGCGTTGCAGGCGTATGAATACATGCATGCTTATCAGGAGCTGAATCTGCGGCTGGACTCCGGAATTTACGGCAATACCTTTTTCCTGCTGACAGGTTTTCACGGGTTGCACGTGACGTTGGGCGCATTGTTTCTGGCGGTGATCTGGCTGCGGATTATGTTGAAGAATCATTTTACTGCGCACAACCACTTTGCCTTTCAGGCGGCTGCCTGGTATTGGCATTTTGTTGATGTGGTCTGGCTGTGCCTGTTTGTCTTTGTCTACGTGTTGTAGCCGAAGCGGTACCGGGCGATCTCAGCAGAACTCGCCCGGCCCCCGCGCCGACCGGGCCTTTCAGTAAGGTCGTTGATGTGGTTCGATCCAGCCCAGCGCCAGAGCCAGAATAATCAGTCCCATGACGAGGACTGAGAACATGAGGCGCCGGCCCAGATGTCTGGACATTGAATGTTGATTCGGGTCGTTTTTTAACATCAGCCATAACGCACGAAATAGTTGAAACACAACAAAAACCAGCAAAGCAACCAAGACAAGTTTTATCAGCATAGCGGGTGTCCTTATGACGCATTCAGCAAGCAAGACAGCGCGCGGTGCCGGAAAACGGGGGCAGTTTGCCGCTGTGCTGATAACTGTGGTGGCATTTGTGTTGTTAAGCAAGCTGGCGTGGTGGCAATGGCAGAGAGCGGCAGAAAAAACTCAGCAACTGGCGCAAATTGCCTCCTGGCAACAACAGGAAGGTGTGCCGTTCCCGCAACTGATTGCAGCCGAGCTGGCCAGGTTTGACGGCGCACCGTTGCAAGGGGAAGCCTTCTGGGTAGCGCCGCATCTGTGGCTGGTTGACAACCAGATCTTCAATGGCGTTGTCGGTTACGACGTATTAATCCCGGTCCAGGCGAAGCACGGCAGTCTGATATTGCTGGTGAATCTCGGTTGGACTGCCGGTACGGCGGATCGCACCACATTGCCTGCAGTCAAGGTCCCGGCATCGTTTGAGTTGGACGGGGTGTTACGTTACGCACCACGGCCTTTTGTACTGGGGCACAGCGTTGAACATCGTCTGGATTATCCGCAGCGCGTGCAGGCGATTGTGCCGGCAGACCTGGCTGTTGCCAGTGGTCTGCCTGTTGCAGATGCCGTGTTTTATCAACAAAACAGTCCGTTTCAGCCGCATTATCGTCCGGTGGTCATGCCGCCGGAAAAACACCGCGCTTATGCCGTGCAGTGGGCTCTGCTAGCAGTCGCCGTAGTGTTTGTTGCAGTTGCGGTCCGATACCAAAAGGAGCGTCGATGAATAAACAGCGTTTTCTCAGTTTGTTTCTGTTGGCTGGGGCTGTGCCGCTGGTGATGGCCTTTGTGTTGTTAAAAACCGGCTGGTATCAGGCTGGGGTGAATAATAAAGGTGTCTGGTACCAACAGGAGGTCCGGCTGTTACCCGCAGTAACCGCTGATCAGCCGCATTGGCGGCTGGTGTATTTGCAGCCGGACACCTGCGACAACCACTGTCAGGCAGTGGTGCATCTAATGCTGCAGATTGATTTGGCGTTGGGCCGCAAACAGGATCAACTGGATTTGCTGGTGCTGACCACGCAATCTGCCGGTTTGACATCAGGTCAAGAGGCGGTATCCACCGCCATACCTACCAAAGTGGCCTCGTTTGCCGGACTGCCGGCCGGCAGTCTGCTGCTTGTTGAACATCAAGGGTTGGCGCTGCTGCATTATCCGTTACCGCTGGCGGTTGATAGTCTGCCGTTACTCGGTAAAGACGTGATGGCCGATCTGCAAAAATTAATGAAATTCGATCGGGGGCCGGTATGAATTGGTTACGGCGGTTGGTCAGCTTTGCCATCGTGCTGACGATGGTGGTCATTGTGCTGGGGGCTTATACCCGGCTGACCGATGCGGGATTGGGTTGTCCGGATTGGCCGGGATGTTATGGCTTTATGCAGTTACCACAGGAACATCATGCCGATATTGCTGCCAGCCGTTATCCGGAGCGGCCGCTGGAGCCGCATAAAGCGCGCAATGAAATGGTACATCGGTATTTTGCCGGCACCCTGGGGCTGGTGATCGCGGCCATATTTGTGCTGAGTACCTGGTCGCAACGCAGAGTCCGCGTGTTGCCGGCGGTGTTACTTGCACTTGTGGTGTTTCAGGCGGCGCTTGGGATGTGGACCGTGACATTAAATTTGTTTCCGCTGGTGGTGATGGGACATTTATTAGGTGGTTTCAGTCTGTTGACGTTGCTATGGCTGTATCGCCGTACGTTGGCTCCGCCGGCGGCGCTGAGCTCCGCCGGGTCATCGCGGCTGCGGTGGCTGGGGACCTGCGCCAGTCTGGTGTTGGTCCTGCAAATTGCACTGGGGGGCTGGACCTCGGCAAATTATGCCGCGATGGCTTGTGTTGATTTACCCTTGTGTCACGCCGGCTGGCAGGAACAACTGAAATTTGACGAGGCGTTTGACCTGCATTTGGGGCATGACAATTACGAATTTGGGGTTATGAGTAAAGAAGCACGTCAGACTATTCACATCAGCCATCGGCTCGGTGCTGTGCTGACGTTAGGTTTTGTGGGTAGTTTTGCTATCGCACTCTGGCGCCTGAGTCTGCGCACTGGCGACAGTTCTTTGCGCCGGCAGGCACAGCTGGTGGTGTGCTTACTTTGTCTGCAGTTTTTGCTCGGAGTGCTGAATATCTGGTGGTTATTGCCATTGCCAAATGCGGTGGCGCATAACTTTGTCGCGGCAAATCTGCTGGCCGCTACCATCCTGGCACGTATGCGGCTCAGTACCGCCTTGCTGCCACAGTCGTCGCGTGTTGCGGTACGGTCTGTATCTTCCGGGAGTCTGGCATGAATATCAGTAAATTGTGGTTGGCGCAGGATCTACGACAAAGCTGGCGTGATTATTATCAGCTGACCAAACCTAAAGTTGTCGCTTTGTTATTGCTGACGGCTTGGGTTGGTATGTTGCTGGCCCCTTCAACCCAGCCGCAAGCTGGATTGATGGCGCTCGCTTTAGTGGGGATAGGTTTGTTATCGGCGGCGGCGGCGGCGCTGAATCATGTTCTGGATCAGAACATCGACGCTAAAATGGCCCGTACGCAGCGCCGGCCGATCGCAACCGGGCGGGTTGGCAGTCAGCAGGCGGTATTATTTGCGCTGACGCTGGCAATCACCGGTTTTACGGTGCTCTACATCGGTGTGAATGCATTAACTGCCTGGTTGACGCTTGCCAGCCTGTTTGGCTATGCCGGGATCTACACGATGTTCCTCAAACGTGCCACGCCACAAAATATTGTGATCGGTGGCCTTGCCGGAGCAATGCCACCGCTGCTGGGCTGGACCAGCATCAGCGGAGAGTTGTCGGCGGAACCCTGGCTGCTGGTAATGATTATCTTTGCCTGGACGCCTCCTCATTTCTGGGCACTGGCTATTCACCGCCGTGACGACTACGCCAAAGTTAATATGCCGATGTTACCGGTCACTCATGGTATTGAATTTACTAAGACCGCGATTTTGTTTTATACGCTGATCCTGACGCTGGTGTGTCTGATGCCTTATCTGGTCGGGATGTCGGGCATGCTCTATCTGGCCGGCAGTCTGTTATTAAATCTGGGATTTATTGGTCATGCCTGGCGGCTGAAGTTTCATGCCGATGCCAGACAAGCTATGCAGACGTTTCGTTTTTCCATTTATCATCTGATGTTGTTATTCTTGCTGCTGATTCTGGACCAGCAATGGTTCTGGCAATGGCATTAAGGACTTACGGCATGCAAAAAATCTGGGCAGTGTTATTACTGATAGCGGCATTGGCTGCGGGCGGGCTGGTATACCGGCAATTAGATCAACCGGCGGAATTTTCGCACGTGCTGATCTACCCGACACCCCGCGACCTGAAACCATTCAGCCTGATCGGTCACAACACTCAGCCGGTGAGCCGGGAACAACTGAATGGCCACTGGACGCTGGCATTTGTCGGCTACACCTTCTGTCCTGATATTTGCCCAATGACGATGGCCATGCTGGCCGGCAGCTATACAGAGCTGTCCAAAGCGTTACCCGCCGGCCAAAAGTTACAGTTGTGGTTTGTGTCGGTGGACCCAAAACGCGACACCGTGACACAGCTGGGGAATTATGTCGGCTACTTTGAGCAGCCGGCTATTTTAGGTGTCACAGCCAATCATGATCAGTTATTTCCGTTTGTGCGTGAACTGGGCTTAATGTATGCCATCAGCTCCACGACGGATGACGATTACCGGGTTGATCACAGTGCGTCAGTGGTCCTGATCAACCCCCACGGCCAGCTGGTCGCCATGTTCAAACCTGAGCTGGGCGCGGAGCAGAATACCGTACCTGTAGTCACCAAAGCCCAGTTGTTGCGTGACTTTCCTGCCGTTGTGCAGCAAGTCAGGCCCTGATCTGCTTATTTTACAAATACCCAAGGCTGGGAGAACCAGTAGAAGTATCCCGGTTTGCTGCGGCTTGGGGCGGTGCAGTTATATCTGTTGTGATTCAGTTTCAGCGCTGTGGTTGCCTGCACGGTAAAAGTGTCGGCATCCAGCCACTTTAACGGCAGTGGTTTGCCGTCAAAAAAACAATTCAGGCTGGTGGTGCGAAAATCCCGGCTGTCAACGCTCAGGGTCAGCCGCGGTGGATTGATCTGACTGACCGGATCGGCGCCGCTGTAGTCGGTTACAGGTAAAGCCAGTGTTTTAAGTTTCGGCACGAAATGTTTCATCGCGGCAAACTGGCTTGATGAAGGATAGCGCGGGATGCGGGTCAGTGCGACTCCTGGGCCTGTGGCGCCGGATTGCTGACCGATACCGATAAAACCAAGTTCAGTGACCAACAGTTCGAGCTCTGCGCTGAAATCACCATAAGGGTACGCCAGCCATTTGCGCTGTTGTCCGAGTTTGTCTGCAAGTTGTTGCTGCGCCAACAGGATGTCTGCTTTTACCCGTTGTCGCCATTGGGCCTTGCTCTCGCCAGGGTTTGGCACTGCCAGGCGGTGATGGTAAGAACTGTGATTGGCAATGATCACCCCTTCGGCGGCCATGGTCTGAATTTGTGCCCAGCTCAGCACCGGGCCTTCGCGCCGGTCGATTAGTGCGGGCCCGAGAAACATGGTGTAAGGGTAGTTAAACTCTTTTAAAATCGGCCGGGCATTGGTAAACACGTTGGCAAAACCGTCGTCAAAAGTGATGGCCACCGCGTTGTCCGGTACAGGTTTCTGTTGTGTCAGCCCTTCGATGATCACGTCAAGACTGACGACCTGATAGCCTAAGTCTTTTAAATGCTGCATCTGCTGGCGAAATTCGGCCGGCGTCACACTGGTCGTGCGCGGTGTATCATTGGCAACATGATGATATTGCAGAATGATGGCAGCATGACTGGCACCGGTAGTCAGTAGTGTCAGTAACAAGATCAAGAACTTATTCATCAATACACTCCTGCAGCTGCGCTGCTGCGTTGTCACCACATCAGGGCGCTCGTTGGCCTGACCGGCAAAAGCGCCTGCTACCGGGCATAAAAAAGCGGCCTGATGGGCCGCTGCACAAGGACGTCTGAGCATCCGCTTAATAATAAGAATGTTCGCCGCGCTGATGGTCTGTCACATCGCGCACACCACTGAGTTCACCATGGAAACGGTTCAGCAGTTCTTTTTCAATGCCTTCTTTTAACGTCAGGTCCACTTGCGAACAGCCATTACAGCCGCCGCCAAACTGCAGTACCGCCACGCCGGCATCGGTCAGCTCGACCACTGAGACGCGGCCGCCGTGATTGGCCAGCTGCGGATTGATTTCCGCATCAATAACATATTGCACACGTTCTTTCAGCGGGGCGTTGTCACTCACCTTGCGCACTTTGGCATTCGGCGCTTTTAACGTCAGCTGAGAACCCATCTGATCGGTGACAAAATCGATTTCTGCATCCACCAGGAATGGCTTGCTGTCGGCATCAATGACCGCATCAAAGCCATTAAACGGCACCGTCAGGTCGGTTGCTTCGACGGCGTCCGGCGGACAATAAGACACGCCACATTCCGCGGAGGCCGTGCCGGGATTGACCACAAACACCCGGATGTTGGTGCCGCTGGCCTGCTTTTCTAACAGTTTCACAAAGTGCGCTTGCGCCGATTCGGAGATGATGATCATCGGTAGTACCTGACTAAATTACTAGGTTAATGCCTATGATACGCCCGCAATCCAGCCTTGCCAAGCCTGCTTGAGCCCGGATGCTTTTTATTGCTAAGGTGCAGTGTCGATTTTATGGAGGACGGCCGGTGCGAAAATTAGCCATCACGGTGTTGCTGACAACATCTGTTTTTCACGGAGCATTGCAGGCACAAACCGCCAGCGCGGTGCCGGCACCTGCCGCGATATTAGGGTTTGAACCCGGTCAGTGGCATGCCCGCCATGATCAGATCGAAGCCTACCTGCGGGCCGTTGTCGCAGCCGCCCCGGACCGTGCGCAATTTGAAGTGATCGGCCGTACCCATGAGCAACGTCCGTTGCTGCAACTGACATTAAGTTCGGCCGCGAATATGCAGCGGCTTGACCAAATCCGTGAAGCTCATCTGGCGGTCAGTCGCGGTGAAAAACAGCCCGATCCGACGCTGCCGGCCATTGTCTGGCTCGGGTACAGCATTCACGGCAACGAGGCGAGCGGTGCCAACGCTTCGATGCGTGTAGTGCATCAGTTACTCAGTTCGGACGATCCAGAGGTCAAAGCGTTACTCGATAACAGTATTATTTTGCTGCAGCCCAGCCTGAATCCGGACGGCAACGATCGTTTTGCCACCTGGGTCAATATGCATCAGGGCACAGCGCCGGTGGCAGATCCACAACATCGCGAACACGTCGAGCCCTGGCCCAATGGCCGGCCGAACCATTATTGGTTCGACCTGAACCGCGACTGGCTGTTGTTGCAACATCCGGAAAGCCAGGCCCGGATTAAACAGTTCCACCGCTGGCGGCCACAAATTGTGGCAGACTTCCATGAAATGGGGACTCACAGCACCTTTTTCTTTCAGCCGGGGATCCCAAACCGGAACAGTCCTTTTGCACCGGAATCGACGATCAAACTGACGAACCAGCTGGCGAAGTTCCATGCCCGGGCGCTGGACGACGTCAACCGTTTATATTTCACCGAAGAAGCCTTTGATGATTTTTATGTTGGAAAAGGCTCAACTTATCCGGACGTCCACGGCAGTGTCGGGATTTTGTTTGAGCAGGGCAGCAGTCGAGGTCACCTGCAGGAAAGTCTGCAATCGGATTTGAGTTTCAGTTTTGCCATCGATAACCAGTACCGTACCTCGTTTTCGACGTTAACTGGCGCAGTCTCACATAAACAGGATCTGCAGCAGGCGCAGTATCAGTTTGCGCAAAAAGCTAAAGAGCAGGCTCGTCTGGATAATGTTCGCGGTTATTTATTGCACGAAGCGACGGACAAAAGCCGGCTGCAGGCATTGTTGACGCTGTTGCAGCAGCACCAGATCCAGGCTTATGCGCTCAAGGAAGATTTCCAGATCAACGGCAAGACCTTTGCTGCCGGCGACAGTTATTTTGTGCCGGTGGAGCAGAATCAGTACAACCTGATCAAAGCCGCTTTTAACACCGACACCAATTTCCGCGACAACACTTTTTATGATGTGTCGGCCTGGACCTTGCCTTATGCCTATAACATCGACTTCGCGGCTAGCCGCAAAGTACCGTCGGCGCTGGCGGAGCAACCCTGGACTGCCACCACCACGCTAACCACCGACACGTTGCCGGCAGATGCTTACGCTTATGTGCTCAGCTGGGCCGATCAACAGGCGCCGGTGCAGACCGCGCAGTTACTGCAAGCTGGTTTTCAGCTCAGGGTCGCACCCAAAGCGTTCAGTGCTATCACACCAACAGGCACACAGGAATTTGCCGCCGGTACCGTGCTGTTACCGGCCGGTTTACAGCAAGATGGCTGGCAGCAAAAACTGCTGGCTTTACATCAGCAACTGCAGTTACCACTGGTCGCGCTGACCTCAGGTTTAACACCCACCGGGCAGGACCTTGGCAGCAATCAGGTCAAGCCGTTGTATTTACCAGAAGTGTTGCTGATTGCCGGCCCCGGTATGAACTCGACCGAAGCTGGTGAGCTGTGGTTTGCCACCGAGCGGCTGGCCGGCATTTCACCGTCAATGGCTGAACCGGCACGGCTGAAAAAACTCGATCTGAGCCGTTACAGCCACCTGCTGTTACCTGATGGCAATTACAGCAGCTGGGGTGACGCGGAAGTGACACAACTGAAAACCTGGCTGGTGCAGGGTGGTGTATTGTGGGCGCAAAAAGCGGCTGTCAGCTGGCTGGCCGAAAAAAATCTGTTGCAGGCCAAAGTGAAAAAAGCCAGTGAACTCAAAGCACTGGTCAGTATGACAGCCCCTGCGTACGGCGACAAAGAGCAGCTGGCCGGGCGTCAGCGTATTGCCGGAGCCATTTTCCAGACCGAACTCGATTTAAGCCATCCGCTGAGCTTTGGTATGCCGCGCCAGCAATTACCCGTGTTTAAGAATGACCTGTTATTGCTCGAGCCATCGGCGCAGCCGTTTGTCACCGTGGCCCGATACAGTGATACGGCGCAGCTGGCCGGTTATGCCGATGTTGCGCTGGTGAATGCGTTCCGGCACAGCGCCACAGTGTTGGCTCATAATGTCGGTGAGGGCCGTATTATTGCGATGACGGATAACCCGGTATTTCGTGGTTATTTTGTCGGCTCAGGCCGGTTATTGGTTAACAGTCTTTATTTCGGCAAACTATTTGATTCCGGTGATGACAGCGGGGATGGCGAAGAGTAAAGCCCGGCGGTGGCATAGAGCGTGGTGCTGACACCCGGAGCCGGCGTGATGGCCAGTGTCACCACGCCAATCTGTTGTACACCGGCTTTGCGCAGCAGCGAGCTCAATGCGTTTAATGTTGCCCCTGTGGTTAAGACGTCGTCGACCAGTAAAATTCGTGGCGGCAGCGCGGCGCTCATCTGCACATGCAGCCGGAATTGCCGGCGTAGTTGTGCCCGTCGTGCATGGGCGCTGGCGCCCAGTTGATGAGGCTGCGCACTCTGTGCCAGAAACAGATTTAACAGCGGCAGGCCTATGCAACTGGCGACAGTTGCGGCCAGTTGCTGCGCCTGATTAAAACCGCGCTGACGCAGCCGTTTTTCATGCACAGGCACATAACTGACGGCGTCGAAGTGCTGCGACAATGCCCAGTCTGGCAGCGCCATCGCCAGCTGCTGACGTAACATCAGGCCGCAGGCCAGATCCTGTTGCAGCTTCCAGGCACTGATAAAGTGGCTCCAGGGCGCTTGATACCAGCTTAAACTCCACACCGCGTCAAAGCCTGGCGTGCGCAGACCGCGCCGCACTGCCGGCAACTGCAACGCATGCGCCTGGTGTGGCCAGTGCAGGCGGGGCAATGCAACCTGACAATAGTCGCAGAGCTGTGCTGCCGGTCGTTGCACCGCAAAATCACACCATAAACAACAATTGGGCAGACAAAAGTGCAAAAAGCGCTGCAGCAGCTGCTGTAACGCAGGCACAATAGGGGTCTGAATGGCCATCACAATCCTTGTGATTAGATATTTTACATAAATTTAACTATGACGCTGAACGCTGAAAATGCCAAACCAACCTTAGTGTTAATTCATGGCTGGGGTTTAAATCATGCGATCTGGCAACCAGTCGCGGACGCACTGGCTGCGGACTTTCAGGTGCTGGCGCTGGATTTGCCCGGGTACGGCCTGGCGACGCTTTATCCTGAACCTTACAGTCTGGAGGCCATCACAGACCAGCTGGCGGCGTTAATTCCGGCACAGAGCTTTGTGTTGGGCTGGTCGCTCGGTGGTCTGGTCGCGACTATGCTGGCATTGCGGCATCCGGCCAAAGTACGGTCACTGGCATTGGTCGCCAGCTCGCCGTGTTTTTTGCAGCAACCGGATTGGCCTGGCATGAATGCACAGGTGATGCAGCAGTTTGCTGGTGCTTTATCTGCCAATCTGGCGCTGACCGTGGAACGTTTTTTGGCGATCCAGGCGATGGGCAGCAGCACGGCGCGGCAGGATATTAAACAGCTGAAACAAGCCGTATTGAGCTTGCCATTACCGCCGGCAAAAGTGCTGGCCGCTGGTCTTGAAATTCTGGCGACGACTGATTTACGCCCAGCGCTTGGTAACCTCAGCATGCCGCTGTTCGCTTGTTTTGGCCGGCTGGATTCGCTGGTGCCGGTGGCGATGACCACTGCGTTGGCGGAGCTGGCACCACGCGCGCAGATTTCAGTGCTGGCCAAGGCGTCGCATGCGCCTTTTATTTCCCATCAGCCAGAGTTTCTGCACTGGCTCAGGCACTGCTTACAGGCTCAGCCGCAGCTGTAAAGTTGTTTGGCCGGTTGCAGAACGCCAAAGCGGCAGATAATTGCCGCTAAAGTGGCGACTATTTGCCATTTCCCTTGTCTCAATTGCATGAGTTGGTTACTATTTAAGCATAGGTTCATGTAGTGGAGATCCGTCGATGGAATTACAGTCCGCGTACAACTCAGGTTTGCAGGGTTTGCAACGCGCATCCAATGGCATTACGGAAGCCACTGTGAATATCAATCGCGAAGCGATTAACCAGCAACGCGCGTTAAATGCCCAGCAATCCAATGCTGCTGCACAGCAGCCGGAACCAGTCCAGCCACAGCCGAAAACACCGGCGCTGGAACAAAGCCTGGTGCAACTGACCACAGAATCACTGTATGCCGAAGCCAACGTGCGGTCGATTAAAACGGCTGACGAAATGCTGGGCACTTTGATCGATGTCAGTGCCTGAGGACTAGAGCAGCATGGCAATCACGTCGGTTTACCCAAATGTCACACCCTATGTCGGTAATCCGGCAGTGGATTTGGCACGCCGGGAAAACCTGAAACGTGACATCATCGAGCCGGTCGCACAGATGGAACGCAGTGCGGCAGAGAAAGGCGTGATCTCCGAAGATAAAAGCCGTAATGCACCACAACAAAATCCAACCTATACCGACGAGATCAAAAACCGCGGCACAGAACTGAAGCAAGCCATTGATGGACGTTCGCAGGAGCGCGATCCGGACGGGCGTTCTGAACAGGGTGGTTCGGGTCAGTCCGATGCAGAGCAATCCGGCTCTGGCCGTGATGAACAACAAAGTGCCAGTGAGCAACGCAAACTTGATGAACTGAAAAAACGCGATGCCGAAGTCCGGGCCCATGAACAGGCGCATGCCAATACGGGTGGCAATTTAGCCGCCTCACCGAGTTATGAGTTTCAGTTAGGGCCAGACGGCCGCCAGTATGCTGTTGGTGGCGAGGTCAATATCGATTTGGCGATGGTGCCCGGCGACCCGCAAGCCACTATTGTCAAAATGCAGAAGGTCAAAGCAGCCGCATTGGCACCGGCGGACCCTTCGTCTGCTGACCGGCGCGTGGCAGCAGAAGCCACGCAGCGGGTATTGCAGGCTCAGGCTGAGTTAGCTCAGCAAAATGTTGCGTTAAATAGCCCACCCGCTGCCGATGCGGATTATTGGCTGGAGCAGGCTGACGAGCAGCAAAAACAAAAGACGACCACCGGCAGCAGCGGGGATAACAACCTGCAACCAGATGTGCAACAGCTTGCACCCGGACGGCCGGTGAATAAAGGTCCACAGGTTGAACAGCGCAGCCTTGAGCTGGCGGCATTAATGCAAAAACGAAGTCAGGTCATCAGCGGTTATTATCAGCAGGCGGTGGTGCCGCAGGATCGGCCACTGTTACTGACCGCCTGAAGCGAAACCGAACCCTTTCATCTTGCCAATAAAAACGCCGTCATTTGACGGCGTTTTTATTCGGCTGCAGTCAGGTTACTGACGTTACTTCTTCAGCTTGGCGAGCGCTGCGGCAAAAGCATTGCCCATCGCCGCATTACCATTGTCTTGCTGACGTGGCGCGGATGGCCGCGCACCGCCTGAAGATTTCGCCGGCGCCGGACGATCTTTGCCGCCCCCGGCCGCTTTTGGTTGTGGCTGTTCGTCCATCCGCATCGTCAGGGCGATCCGTTTGCGATCGACTTCGACTTCCAGCACTTTAACCTTGACGATATCGCCGGCTTTGACGACCTGATGTGGGTCTGACACATATTTGTCCGTCAGCGACGAAATATGGACCAGGCCATCCTGATGCACACCGATATCGACAAAAGCACCAAAGTTGGTCACGTTGGTGACGACGCCCTCGAGCAACATCCCGGGTTTTAAATCTGCCAGGGTCTCAACGCCATCTTTAAACTGAGCAGTTTTAAACTCAGGCCGCGGATCGCGGCCTGGTTTATCCAGTTCCTTCAGGATATCGGTGATGGTTGGAATACCAAAATGATCATCGGCGAATTCAGCCGGATTGATTGATTTCAGAAAGCTGCTGTTGCCAATCACTGCATCCACCGGTTGCTGGTGACGCGCCAGGATTTTTTCCACCAGCGGATAGGCTTCCGGGTGCACGGCTGACGCATCTAGTGGGTTGCTACCCTGATTGATACGCAGGAAACCGGCGGCCTGTTCGTAGGCTTTAGGTCCCAGTCGCGGTACTTTCAACAGGTCGCGGCGTTGCATAAACCGGCCGTTGCTGTCGCGATAGAGCACAATATTCTGCGCCAGCGTTTTGTTCAGGCCAGCAACCCGGGCCAGCAAGGCAACGGACGCCATATTCAGGTCGACGCCGACGGCGTTGACACAGTCTTCGACCACCGCATCCAGCGATTTGGTCAGCAGGCTCTGGTTGACGTCATGCTGATACTGACCGACACCAATAGCTTTGGGTTCGATTTTCACCAGTTCGGCCAGCGGGTCTTGCAAACGACGGCCAATCGACACGGCGCCGCGCAAGGAGACATCCAGATCCGGAAATTCCAGCGCCGCCAGTTCCGAGGCGGAATATACCGAAGCGCCAGCCTCTGACACCATGATTTTGCTCAGTGGCTGGTCTGGCAGCAGTTTGATCACGTCGGCGGCCAGTTTATCGGTTTCGCGCGAGGCGGTGCCGTTGCCGATGGCAATCAGCTCCACTTTAAATTGTTTGCAGTAGGCGGCCAGGGTTTTCACCGATTTGTCCCACAGATTTTGTGGTGCATGTGGGAATACGGTGGTATGAGCCACCAGCTTGCCGGTTTGATCAACCACCACCACTTTGACGCCGGTGCGCAGACCCGGGTCGAGGCCAAGCGTGGCGCGCATGCCGGCCGGTGCGGCCATTAGCAGGTCTTTCATATTACGGGCAAATACCGCAATGGCTTCCTCTTCGGCTTTCTCGCGCAGCTCGCCCAGCAGGTCGTTTTCCAGTTGCAGGTGCAGCTTTACTTTCCAGGTCCATTGCACCGCAGTACGGATAAAAGCGTCGGCGGCGCGGCCTTGCTGGCGCAGGTCAAAATGGCTGGCGACCATTTGTTCGCAGCTGGCGTGCGCGCTGGCCTCATCGGCGTCCGGTTGTAATTGCAGGTTTAAAATGCCTTCGTTGCGGCCACGAAACATCGCCAGCGCGCGGTGTGATGGGACGTTTTTCCAGGCTTCAGCATGGGCGAAATAATCGCGGAATTTGGCGCCTTCGGTTTCTTTGCCAGCAACGACCGTGCTTTTTAATACCGCATGTTGTGCCAGGTGGCGACGCAGTTTGGCCAGCAGGTTGGCGTCTTCGGCAAAACGCTCCATCAGGATGTACTTCGCGCCGTCCAGCACCGCTTTGATATCGGCAAAACCCGCTTCGGCATTGATATAAGCAGTGGCGGCTTGTTCCGGCACCAGATTCGGATCAGCCAGCAAAGCGTCGGCCAGTGGTAATAAACCGCCTTCAATCGCGATTTGGCCTTTGGTGCGGCGTTTGGCTTTATATGGGCCGTATAAATCTTCCAGCCGGGTTTTGTTGTCGGCAGCCAGCAGGTCTCGTTCCAGATCTGCCGTCAGTTTGCCTTGTTCCGCGATAGTTTTCAGGATGACCTGGCGACGGTCTTCCAGCTCACGCAGATAATTCAGGCGTTGTTCCAGCGTGCGTAACTGCGTGTCATCAAGGCCGCCGGTCACTTCTTTGCGGTAACGGGCAATAAAAGGCACTGTGGCACCTTCATCGAGTAACTGCACCGCAGCATTTACCTGGTCCGGCCGGGCTGCGATTTCAGCAGCGATCTGTTTGATAATCATCGACATGGTGTGTTTGAGTTCCTTGCGCAGCAGCATGACAGCGCGCCGCTCCTGATAAAGTAACAGCTATTGTCATACGCCAGCGCAAAAAAATCCATCCTGTGGCGGCGGGGACTCATTGCCACAGGTTTGATATACGGCTGAGTTGCCGACGGGGCAAACGTCGCTGCTGCCAGCAGAGCCTGATGATATTCCGCTGTTCAGGCGTGGTAGCTCCCGTGCACCACCAGCGGTATCTTCCAATCTCCTGTGCGGCTGTGGGGTTCAGGCGTCTGGGTAGCGGATCTCGTTGATGACCCACAAATGCTCGCCGGTCGGTGTTTTGACGCGGACTTCGCTGTCGGCCGTGTGTTTTAACAACGCGCGGGCCATCGGTGAATCAATCGAAATATAATCATTACGGCCATAAATTTCGTCGGGGCCGACGATGCGGAACTGGCGGATTTCGCCTTGTTCGTTTTCAATTTCCACCCAGGCGCCAAAAAAGACTTTGCCGGCCTGTACCGGCGAATACTCCACCACTTTAAGGACTTCCAGCCGCTTGCGCAGGAAGCGGATCCGCGAATCGATCTGCCGGAGCAGTCTTTTGTTCTCCTTGTATTAGTACCACTATAAATCACATACTAATTACTGCTTTTCCCCTGCTAAATTG
>CALJUX010000055.1 GCA_937978655.1 uncultured Chromatiaceae bacterium | reverse complement strand
AGCGCAGATACTGGCTTGGCTACAACGATGTGGCCAAAATTAGTTGACCACTACAGGGGGCAATTGAGCCATATCCTGCCTCTAAAGCCAAAGTCAAAATAGGCAAGTGCCGTTTAGACTCATCTGCCAATTGTTCACAGACCCAAGGTATGCGATAGCTGTTCAAAAAGTCTGAGAAGTTATTAAAACCCAATTGCTGATTGATCAAATGCCGCAGTTGATGCGCGGGCAATGCCAACTGCCTGGCGAGGTGATTCACGGTTAAATCTGTATCTAAAAAAGCACCTTGCGCCATTAAACGCTGTAGATTTTCAGTGTGGCCCGGCAGCGTTTGGCGGACTCTCGCGGTTGAAGATTGATTGTTGTGCTCAGCGGGCGCTTGCGCTGCGCCAAGAGGCTGCGGTGCCAGTATCTCTTGCCGGGAAAACATTTCTTTTGCACAGACTAAAAACACCGCTGAAAAAATCAGCAGCGAATTCACTACACTAAATTGCCAGCTATCCCGCACGCTCTTTAAGGTAAACTCAAATACCACCAAGCCAATCATGTATAAAGAGCACAAGGCGACCAACATGATCCGGGTGTTGCGCCTGTCGTTGTCTAAGTCACCATTAAACTCGGAAATACAACTGTAGATCACGTAACATAACAACATCACGCCTAAAGCGTGATTGAAGTCGTGGAGCAGGCCGTGCCCACCCAACACCAAAAAGAAATACACCAGCCATCCCAGCCAAAGCAGTATGACTGTCAGTATCCATTTAGGTATTTTATCCAACTTAAACTGAGGGTTCAGATGCGCCAAGGCATACCAAACTGTGGCAAATGGGGCTAAATCGGTAAACAGCAGCAACACATGACGCAAGCCACCATAGTGACTATTGCCAATGGGGGCGGTGAGCAATACATAGCAAATAATACACAAGGTTAAAGCAATAGTTGACGCCGAGCGGCTGGTGATATGCCGACTGAAAAAAGCAATGAATAGCGCCAACTGGCCAACCGCTGCAAATCGCAAAAATAAGTCAACAACCTGGATTTCAATCAAATACATCATCATTCCATTGAATTCGTCTGAACTACCCGGTATCGGGTCTATAGGCGGAAGATATCCAGTGCTCTAACCCGCCATTTGGCTATTCAGTTTTCTCTTTAAAGTCACTTTATATCTACTAAACCTAGAATCGCAGTGATGAGTCAGTGAGCTGTGAGCGCCGTATATATTGCGTATATCACGCTGTTTAGCCTCAATAATTCATTACGAAAATTGAAAAATTTGTAAATACAACGCTTTTTCGACTAAATTTTTTCAAAGTCAAGCCAGTTATTCTTTACAAAAATTGTATCAAATTGATCTGATGAATAGCTACTAACACCCTCGACACTAAAGAAGCTTGGTCGATTCAAACCTTAATGTCGAGGAAATAAGTGGGTGTTTACACCCCGTCAAAACCGAATTCAAACGCCGACTGTTCAAGCTTTCTGGTTATTCCTGTTCATGTTGCTTTAATACAGCAGCGGTATTAGCTGGTTGGAGCCAATTGCGGAAATTCGCTGAGAAACGATTAAATCGGCGCGTTTTGGTTAATGGCATTTAACTTGCTACCTCTTTGCTGTCGCTCTTTACCACTAATTTCAAAGCGTCTTACCACTCGTTGCAGTCAACTTACCACTAAAAATGAAATGCTCTTGATGCTAATGGCATGACAATAATCAATCGGTCCCTTTATCAGATAGCATCACAATAGAACTACTACTGTAAAAATCTATGAGCGGCGTATTCGTTTAGCTTGCAGTCTAAGGTTTTTGTTAACTACGTATACTATGAACGCCTTATTCTCTTAGCTCGAAGTTTAGGGTTTTCGTTGATTACATTTTCCAGCTCTGGCGCCATGTAAAAATGTGAATGGAGTTTGCCAAGCTCAGCAGCCGTTCGCTCACTATTAACGAGATCTTCGACGCTTGGTGGTAATGTTAACTCGACTCTGATACCCAGTGATTCCATGACTTTTAAAGTCTTCCCTATATGTGCGGTTTCCTTGCCATTCTCAATGTGACTTAAAAAGGTTTGACCAACAAAAGACAACTCTGCGGCGGTCAGCTGGTCCAGACCATGACTAATCCGCGCTATTTTGATTGCGCGTCCAATATCAGCCACGTTTCTGACTGTTACTTTCATAAGATTAATTCACTAATTTATGCGTTCTAATATTTTAGGCGTCAGATTTTGAACTATGCAAGCTAATTTATTCGTTCGGATAAATTAGCTTGGTGAGTGGTAGGAATCAATAAGAGGTTTGTAGTCATTTATGAATTGCCGGTTTGTGCCAATTGCGGACATCATGCTTTTTCAAATTAAACGTCCGCTTTTGAATGTTGAGCGGAATTCCCTCACAAAAACGGCCTCGATTTGTTTGTTTTTGACCTTTATTTTCGGCCTAGTAGCTCAATACGGAGCAATGCATTTTTAATTGCAAATTGGATTCAAAGGAGCAACGTGATCCTGAATTTTTTCTAAGAAATACAGTTAACTCAATAATACTGGGATTACTTGTACTATTGATGTTGCCCCTTTAGTCATCAGTTATTTGGGTGTTTGTCTCTACAAAATTGATAGGTTCAAGTCAGATACTACAACCGCTCATCCCGCAACTTTGACCTTGACTCATCACTAATTCATCCTGCTGCTCCGACCATGCCTGGCGTAATGCGCTCAGAAATTTAGCTGCTGGCTGTGCGCCACTGATTGGGTACTTGTTGTTCAGCACAAAGAGTGGTACTCCATTAGCTCCAATGCGACGCGCTTTCGCCTCATCTTCAATGACGGCCTGCACAAAGGTTTCGGTTTTGAGGGCATTTTCTGCGTCTTCAGGGCGCACTCCCACTTCGATGGCAAGAGCAATCAGCTCTTTTCGGTCAAAAATAGACCGACCTTCTGTAATGCTGGCCATGAACAACCGTTCTGCCATTACTTCTCCCAAGCCAGTCAAGTGTGCCATCTTCACCAAAGCGTGTGCATCTTTGGTATCGCCAAACAGCATAGTGTCAAAGTTATACATAAGACCTTCTGCTACTCCAGCGCTTTTTACCTGTTCCATCATCTGCTCTGCACCACGCTCTGTGCCAAACTTTTTATGTAATGCAGCCTTAAAAGGCAAAGGGGGAAATTCATTTGCAATACGGTAGCTATGATGGCGGATCAGCACCTGATCTTTGTGTTCAAAAGCATCCAGCGCTTGTTCGAATCTTTTCTTGGCGATCCAACACCATGGGCAGACAAAATCAGACCAGATATCAATAGTTAAATGGGGAGTTAATGTGTTCATAAATACCTCTTTAATGTTTATTCAGTTTCTGGTTGGCCAGACAAGCATCAAGACCCGGTTCAATGAAGATATGCTCGGGCCATGGTTGGCTTAATTCACTTTTATTTCAGTTGGTACACAGGGTAATCGGTGTACCCTTTCTCTGGAGAACCGCTGACGCCGTAATAGGTTGCGCGGTCGCTTTCCGCCAACGGCCAGTGGTTCTGCATCCTCTCCACCAAGTCAGGGTTGGCGATGAAGGGAACTCCAAAAGCCACCAGATCCACTTCGCCTTTTTCCAGAGCAGCTTCAGCACTGTCGCGATTGAAACCGCCAGCAGCGATAATGGTGCCGTTAAAGGCTTTACGGAATGACGCTTTGAAGCGCTCAGCCGGAGCCGGTGCTGTTGCATAGTTCGGCTGATAGTACAAATGTACATAAGCCAGTTCACGTTGACCCAAAGCTGAAGTGATGCCAGCCCATGTGTCCTCTTCCCCTTCATATGGCGCTAAATCGTAAATACGGCCAAATGGTGAAAGACGAACAGCAACTTTGTTGTTACCAATCGCAGCTGAAATAGCGTCGATGGTTTCTAAAAGGAAACGTTGACGATTTCCAATCGATCCACCGTATTCGTCTGTTCGGGTATTCAGCTGACTACTAAGGAACTGGTCGAAGATAAATCCGTTGGCAGCCATGATTTCTACACCATCAAAACCAGCCTCTATAGCCAGCTGCGCAGATTTCACAAAATCGGCAGTGACACGTCTGACTTCTTCTGTCTCCAGTGCACGCGGCACACTTGGGGTAACAGCTCCTGGCTCACCCGACTCAGTCCAGGCAAAGACTGTGGTGTTGGTCGCAGGAATAGTTCCAGAGGAAACCGGTGCATGCTTTCCTGGCAACAGAGAGACATGCGACATACGACCAACATGCCAGAGCTGTGCAAATATGCGACCCCCTTTTGCATGGACTGCCGTCGTGACTTTCCGCCAGCCTTGCATCTGGGCTTCATTATATAAACCGGGTGTATACAGATAACCGCGGCCTTCTTCTGATACTGGTAAGCCTTCCGTAATCACCAGGCCCGCCGAGGAGCGCTGAGCGTAATAAAGAGCGACAAGCTCATCCGCAACGTCATTCAGCGTGCGGGTTCGGGTCATTGGCGCCATCACAACGCGGTTTTTTAACTGGATCCCTGCCAGTGCATGGGGGGTGAACAGCTTATTCATCGAATACCTCACAAAAGTTGTGCAAACAAGTTAAGGGTGGCCGGTTAGACCAGTCGTATCACTCTGGCTCAAGCGTTTACGGATTGGTTTCCATCGCTATTGCAAGAAAGATAAGATGATGCCACTATATCAACCTACTACTAGGTAGGCAAGTTAATTATTTAAAGATACCTTAGCTATCAAATGTCACAACATAACTAAGAGGTCGAGGCCAATGCATGATTTACTCGTTTGTAATGAAGACAATTTTCACACTATTGAGCGTAACGAGGGGGTGGCGGTTGTGCGCTTTTCTGCGCCCTGGTGCCCGCCTTGCAGAGATAGCGAAGCATTTTTTTTTGCTTTTGTTGAGCAGCTAGACAGCAGCGTGGTTGCGGGGGTTGTCAATGTCGATCACTCACCAGTGTTGACTTCGCGCTACGAAATATGGGGGTTGCCGTCCGTATTGATGTTTAAAGATGGTCAACTGATTAAGCGCCTCGTAGGGGGAAAGTCTATTGAAGATTATCAGCAGGCGTTGACTGAACTGGAAGCCGCAACACTGCGTGCCTATGAAGCTGGAAGTGATGTACGGGAAACCACCGTAGCAACCTGTGATATAGGCTCAGCTTGTCAGTAAAGATGCCGCCATTGCAAAAAAGTGGAACTGACGCTTGACATTGAAACTCGATAGGCTCAATATTTAAACCAACTAGTAGGTAGGTTGGTGTTAATTTTATACTATAAACAGGTGATACCATGCAAAAGAAACAATTTGAAGGTCATAAACTTCTTGTCATTGGCGGTACAAGTGGCATTGGTTTGGAAACAGCTCTGATGGTTGCAGAACAAGGCGGTGCTGTAGTTATTGTCGGGAATCGTCCAGAGAAAGCAGAAGTCGCACGCAAGCAACTTGCTGCCGTTGTCGGTGAAGATAAAGCTTTTGCACTGACAGCCAATCTGTCTAATTTTGAGAGTGTGCAGTCGCTGATGGCCAGACTGGCGCTTGAGCATAAAGACATTGATCTGTCAGTGAATTCAGCTGGGATTTTTTACCCGAAAGCCTTTCTGGAACATACACCGGATGACTATAACAACTTCCTTGATTTGAATCGCGCGATCTTCTTTATTACGCAGCAGGTTGCGACCTCGATAGTGGCTCAGAATAAAACCGGTTCGATTGTCAATGTGACGGCTGTAGCCGCTCGTCAGGCGATTGAGACTGTTACTGCGTCCGCTTATTCAATGGCGAAGACCGGACTGGATGCGATGACTCGGCATGTGGCCGCTGAACTGGCAGGACAAGGTATTCGTGTCAATGCAGTGAGTCCAGGTATGGTTGAAACCCGCATTTTTGAGCGATTTATTCCAAGTGAGCATCTGGATAGCGCCTTACAGGACTTTAACAGCTTCCACCCGTTAGGCAGAAACGGTACTCCACGGGATGTTGCTGAAACTATTGTGTTCCTTCTCTCTGACAAGGCGTCTTGGGTGACTGGGGCAATTTGGGATGTAGATGGAGGCGTCATGGCCTCACGCAAGCTTGGTAAATAACAGTTCACAAATGAAAGGGGACTAAAAATGACCACTGAATGGGGTAACAAGCTGTCCGCACTTATCAAGAGTGTAGGAAATCTGGCTAAAACAAATAAACCAGTCGCGCAGGCGTTTCACAAGCTGGAAGCCGCAACACGCGAGGGAAATGTACTGGATGCCAAAACTCATGAGCTGATCGCGTTAGCTGTGGCGGTCACCACCCGGTGCGACGGCTGTATCGCTTCTCATGCTCATGCAGCCAAAAAAGCAGGGGCAACAAAAGAAGAGATCGCATCAGCTCTAGGTACAGCTATCGCCTTGAATGCCGGTGCGGCTTACGTCTACTCGGCACGCGCTCTGGATGCTTACGACGGACTATGAATGTTCGTTAATTACTCACGCTATCTCTCGGTGCTGCAATAAACCAAAGCACCGAGACTAACCCTTAGAGGAATCTTATTATGAACAATGTAGTCAACGGTATTGATATGGACGCATTCCAACAATTTGCTGAAGGTGTCAGTCAAAATTCAGATATATCTACAGCCCGCTTTAACGTACAAACCCGTTGGGCAGGTCAAACGCGTTCGGTGTCTACTGTGAAGTCCTATGAACTTCGTGGCAAAACTTACGAGCGGAATTTCCATATCGCATCGGATGAGCCTACAGAAATATTGGGGACTGATACTGCGCCAAATCCACAGGAGTTGCTGATGGCGGCGCTAAATGCCTGTTTGACCGTCGCCTATGTCGCGATTGCCGCTAGCAAAGGGGTTACGGTAAATGCACTGAGCATTGAAACAACGGGGCAGCTTGACCTGCGTGGTTTCCTTGGGCTAGATGAAACCATCAATCCTGGATATGACGAAGTGCAATATAGCGTTCACATTGATGCGGATGGCACTCCGGCACAGTTAGAAGAGATCCACACTGCTGTGATTCAAACGTCTCCGAACTATGCAAATTTCTCACGTGCTATTCGCATGGTACCTAAACTGGTCATTGCAAAGAAGTAACGTAATATGGGGATCATGCTGGCTGACACGTTGAGATTTACCTCTCATCAGTGATGATATAGTATGCTCCCCCACGTCTGCGGAGGTAACACCGAACATGTCTATGGATACCAGAGAGTCATTAATCAAATCTGCTGAGTATATGTTGCGTTCCAAAGGTTATGCGGCGTTCAGCTATGCTGATCTGGAAAAAGCGGTAGGAATAAGAAAAGCCAGTATCCATCACCATTTTCCAAAAAAAGAAGATCTTGGTGTAGTAATTGTCGAATCCTATATAGAGCGTACAGCGCTCGACTTCACTAGAATTGAGCTGGATTTCCCTAATGCGTTTGGGCGTCTTTGTGCTTTTGCGTCTTTGTTCAGGGCCGCTATGGCAGACGGGATGCTGCCCTTGTGTGGCGCGCTTGCCGCAGAAATGGCTGCACTGCCGGAAAAGTTGCAGGAGCTGACCCGTGACTATTTTGATCTTCAGTTAAAGTGGCTGGAAAAAATTATTGATGCAGGGGTGGCTAGCGGCGAATTGTCTTCAGAGGGGAATACACGCCAGAAAGCGTTTCAACTTCTGAGCCTGATGGAAGGAAGTAGTTTTGTTCGGTGGGCAATAAACGACGGTACAGAACTTGACCCAAATGTCATCGGCCGTATCGTGCTTGTTTGTACCTAGTTATATTGCTTTAGCAGCTTGTGTACGATCATGGGTGTGAAGTAAAAGCCAAAGCAAGTAATTAAGTACTTGATTTTAGATGGGGCGGAAACCGCCGAGAATGGTTTGAACAGTTGGTGTTTATTTATATACGCAACCAGGTCTGAATTGTCATAACAGCCTCGGAACAGCGGTGGCTTTGTTCTGTGAAAGATACGAAGTTGGACACGGAACACACAAATTGCGTTCCAACCTATAAAGGCTTATGCGTTTTTATGCAAAACTCATTAAGTTGGTGCTGCGAGATTCGGAATTTCTAGTACAAATGTGATTTAAGTTATTTTCAGAATCTAACTCTTCTCTAAATTTACCATTCCATGCACATAGCGCCGGGAACATCGTGCTCTTTCCGTGACAGTTAATCTTCGGTACAAGACCAAAGTAGCTGTTTTTGATTTATCAGGGGACTAGTGTTATTGCCAAGGGATAATATCGATCTAATTATCGAGCGACCTTGTGAGACTATAAGATTTTCTGTGTAAATAACTGTTCATCAGAACGATACTCGGTCAGTAAGGGCAAGACAACCAGGCTTTCCAAAAAAACGAATGTCCGTAATGAAGTCAAATCGGACATTCGTTTTTTTCGTGAATTCCAGTTCTGGATAACCGCTTTTCGCTTTTAGCTAACCTTCGGAATCTCTGCCCACTTCGTTGTATACGCCGGTGATAACAGCTGGCGTTTCATCGCCCAGTCTTGCTGCAGGCCTTTTGCCGCAAAAAAAACTTTGGTTTTGCTACTGTGGTTGGGTAATCCCCCCATTTTTAACCGCAGTTAAAAGTAGAGACTAAGCGGCCATCAATGGTGGTTTTCCGCCATTGGTGGTTAATGGCATTTAACTTACCACCTCTTTGCAGTCGCTCTTTACCACTAATTTCAAAGCGTCTTACCACTCGTTGCAGTCAACTTACCACTAAAAATGAAATGCTCTTGATGCTAATGGCATGACAATAATCAATCGGTCCCTTTATCAGATAGCATCACAATAGAACTACTACTGTAAAAATCTATGAGCGGCGTATTCGTTTAGCTTGCAGTCTAAGGTTTTTGTTAACTACGTATACTATGAACGCCTTATTCTCTTAGCTCGAAGTTTAGGGTTTTCGTTGATTACATTTTCCAGCTCTGGCGCCATGTAAAAATGTGAATGGAGTTTGCCAAGCTCAGCAGCCGTTCGCTCACTATTAACGAGATCTTCGACGCTTGGTGGTAATGTTAACTCGACTCTGATACCCAGTGATTCCATGACTTTTAAAGTCTTCCCTATATGTGCGGTTTCCTTGCCATTCTCAATGTGACTTAAAAAGGTTTGACCAACAAAAGACAACTCTGCGGCGGTCAGCTGGTCCAGACCATGACTAATCCGCGCTATTTTGATTGCGCGTCCAATATCAGCCACGTTTTTAACTGTTACTTTCATAAGATTAATTCACTAATTTATGTGTTCTAATATTTTAGGTGCCAGATTTTGAACTATGCAAGCTAATTTATTCGTTCGGATAAATTAGCTTGGTGATTGGTAGGAATAAATAAGGGATTTGTAGTCGATTTGTGAATTGCCGGTTTGTGCCAAGAGTGGACATTCCCAACCTCACCATAGATTCAAAATTCCCGCGGTGTTAAAATTTTGCACCTTGTTGCGAACGTTTTGTCTTAGTTAACCTTTCAAGAGTGTCAAAAGATGGATAACAAACAAAAAGTCGAGCTATCAAAAGCGGAACGGACAGCCAGAAAGTTCGGAAATGATGAAAAAGTTAAAAAATATAAAATTTCTCAAATCGCTAATAAACAAGGTGTAACTATTGAAGAAGCCGAGATTATTTATAATCAGAGAATTCAAAAGCAAAGAGTTATTAGCAAAAGTAAAAAGAAGAAAGGGTCAAGTACAAAAAATGAATCTTACAACACCATAAATTCTGTATATACATCTCTTGATGGCGTTACGGGAGCTAGAACTTGGAAAAATGTTAAATAAAAACATAATAAGATAGTAAGGGGCAATCGCAAAGGATTCGGTTTGCGCTACTGTCTATCTAATTTGGTCAGCTATTTGTGCAGTTTATGGTGGAGTTTGTAGCTGAAATTCGCTCATAGCAGCAAATGGCTGATCCCAGGTATTTGCTGCTACTGTCATGTGAAAGTGATGGCGCGCAAAGTTTGCAACGAGTGGTAAGTTACTGGTGACGCCATTGGTCAGTTAGGAATATGTTCTGCACCTAACGCTCTATTTAAAGCAGAAGTTCAGTAATTTACATTTTTAGCCTGATCACACCGGTGATGTACCAGACCTCTTTAATTGACAAACCCGAAAACCATGCGATCATAACTGTATATTTATACAGTTATTGGTGGTTATGTCTATATCGTTTCTTGGCCAATCGGCCATTTTCACTACTTTACAGTTGCCATTATTTGTCAGCAAAGTCTCAGCTGGATTTCCATCGCCGGCACAGGATTATGTTGAGCAAACACTGGATTTAAATGAGCTTTGTATCAAACGCCCGGCAGCAACCTTCTTTGTCCGTGTCGAGGGCGAGTCGATGATTGAGGCAGGAATTTTCCACAACGATATTCTGGTGGTTGATCGTTCTGTAACGCCGGTGCATGGCGATATTGTGGTTGCACAGGTCGATGGCGAATTCACAGTAAAAGAGCTCTGTTTGAAGCCCCGATTGATGCTGATCCCCCGTAACGGGGCCTATCAGCCGATATGCCTGGCCAACGACAATGAACTGCAAATTTTTGGTGTTGTGACCAACGTTATCCGGCAAATGAGTCGCTCACATAAAGCGCCATAATCATGAACAAA
Source organism: uncultured Chromatiaceae bacterium (assembly GCA_937978655.1). Lineage (GTDB taxonomy): Bacteria > Pseudomonadota > Gammaproteobacteria > Enterobacterales > Alteromonadaceae > Pararheinheimera. Next base: position 23,792 of record CALJUX010000055.1, on the reverse strand, counting down.
GTATTTGCACTGGTCGATTGCAATAACTTCTATGCCTCCTGCGAGAAGTTGTTCCGGCCTGATTTGGCCAATACGCCTGTCGTGGTTCTTTCCAACAATGACGGCTGCGTGATAGCCCGCTCGCGTGAAGCAAAATCCATTGGGATTAAGATGGGGGTTCCGTATTTTCAGGTGCGGGAACTGGTTAATAATCATGGCATTGTCGTGTTTTCATCCAACTATGCCCTATATGCCGATATCTCGTCCCGGGTAATGTCCACTTTGGAACAGTTGGCGCCTGCCGTTGAAGTCTATTCTATTGACGAAGCTTTTCTTGATTTAACCGGTGTTGACCATGCTGTTTCGCTTAATGAACTTGGTTTGAACATCCGAAAAACTGTGCAAGATTGGATAGGGATGACCGTTTGTGTTGGTATGGCACCAAGTAAAACCCTGGCAAAGCTTGCTAACCATGCAGCTAAGAAGTGGCATAAAACAGCAGGCGTAGTTGACTTAACCAGCAAGGAACGGCAGCGAAAACTGATGGCACTGTTACCTGTCAGTGAAGTCTGGGGTATCGGCGGTAAAATGACAAAAAGACTGAACGAGCTTGGTATTCACACAGCTCTTCAGTTGGCTGATGCATCCCCAAAAATGTTACGCCGGCAATTCTCAGTAGTCATTGAACGTACCGTAGCTGAGCTTAATGGTGAGTCCTGCCTGGCGCTTGAAGATGTAGCGGCCAGCAAAAAGGAAATTGTCAGCTCCCGCGCTTTTAGCGAGCGCATCACTGAATTCAGCCAGATGCAGCAGGCTGTATCTGAGTATGTGCACCGCGGCTCGGAAAAGTTACGCAGCCAAAAGTCCAAAGCTAAGCAGTTGACGGTATTTATCCGCACCAGCCCTTTTAGTAATCATAACCAGGACCCGTTCTACAGCAATTCCGCAACCGGCGTATTGGTGAACCCCACAGACGATACCCGGGATTTTCTGCACCTGGCTGACGAGCTTTTAAAGAAAATATGGAAAGAAGGTTACCGCTATGCCAAAGCAGGCGTGATGCTGGCAGACTTTTATGATGAAGGCATCGAACAGCTGCAGCTGTTCACTGACACCTCAGGTGGTGACGCTATTAAGGCCGCGCTAGTGTATCGTTCCAACTCAGCACTTATGGCAGTGCTTGATGAAATCAACCACAGCGGCAAAGCAAAAGTATTTTTCGCTGCAAAAGGCCTGCAGCAAGATTGGGCAATGAAACGCCAGATGTTATCACCGGCGTATACCACGAAGTGGGCGGAAATCCCGAAGGTCAACTAAGAGCTAACAGCTGACATAACGTTATAATTAACCGGGCTGCTCAGCATTTTGCGCTGGGCCGGTTGAATGAGTGGTTATGCCGTGCGTTGCGAGAATATCACTCAGCACCGTTGCGTTAGATATTGCCTCAATATTGTTTTTAAAAAGTGTAGACTCGTTGATAACTGTACTAAGAAACCAAAGGTTTAACGGATGAAAGAATTTGAGTTTACGTTAAAGTTTTCTTTGCGTGATTCTGAGCTACCACCAGGAGAATACATCGATGCATTGTATCAAGCCGGATGTGATGATGCTCTGGTCGGCCTTGGAGAGCGGGGACGCATAGCTTTAACATTCAACCGAAAAGCAGGCACTGCAGATGAAGCAGTTCAATCTGCTGTGCGCGATGTTTTAACGGCAATCCCTGATGCAAAACTGATAGGAGCACGGGCAAATGACAGTTTCAGCAATCATCCCATTAATTAATCGTCCGCTTTGAGCGCAGGCTGTGTGAAAACTGCTGATCACCTTTTGGTCTAAATGGTCGGTTTTTATGATCAATCATTCTGTATATACCTGAACTGTCATAGGTCAGCAGCTCTAAACTTATCTGCATACGAATCAACTTAGTGTACGCAGCCATGACGGAACATATCAAAGGTCAAGACAGATACCAGGTCACTCTGTTGCCGGAAGCGTTGGACGACTTTGTCAGTGGTGATAATCCGGTCAGAGTCATCGATATCTTTGTGAATGGTCTACAGCTTAAAGCGCTTGGCTTTGACGGCGTGGAAGCAAAACAAACCGGGCGTCCCGGTTATCACCCTGCCACGATGTTAAAACTCTATATTTACGGTTATTTGAATCGCATCCAATCTTCACGTCGGCTGGAAAAGGAAGCCAATCGTAATGTAGAACTGATGTGGTTGTTGGAGCGGCTGACACCTGATTTTAAAACCATTGCGGACTTCAGAAAAAACAACAGTAAAGGGATTAAGAATGCTTGCCGTGCCTTTATTGACCTATGTCGGCAGATGCAAATGTTTACGGATGTCACTGTAGCCATCGACGGTAGTAAATTTAAGGCAGTGAACAGCAAACAAAATAACTTCACGCCGCAAAAAGCGAAAGACCATATAGCAAGGGTCGAACAAAGCATAAGTAACTATCTAGAAAAGCTCGATAAAGCTGACATTAACGCACAGCCTGATGCAAATCCCGAGTTAACCGCAACAAAACTGGCATGGCTAAAGAAACGTTTAGGCGAACTGCAAGAAATCCAACAAACGGTTGAGCAGCAACCAGATAAGCAACTGTCTTTAACAGATCCTGACTCTCGGTTAATGAAAACCAATAACATGAATCGGCAAGTCTGTTACAACGTGCAAACTGCGGTGGATACCAAGAATCATCTGATTGTTGCCCATGAAGTCACGAACACCACTGACCGTGGCCAACTTCACTCGGTGACTCAGTTGGCTCAGGAAGCTGTTGGCAAAAAGGATATAACCGTACTCGCCGACAAGGGCTATTACAGCCGCAACGATATTAAAGCAGTGCTGGATAGCGGGGCTGCAGCCCTAGTGCCAAAAGGTGATACCTCTGGCGCTGATCGCAAAGGTCTTTTTAACCTCTCGTTGTTTAAGTATGACCAGGAAAAAGATATTTATATTTGCCCGGCAGGTAACGAGCTACAAAATAGGTTTGTTACTGTTGAAGATGGTCTGGAACTGCAGATGTATTTTAACTGTATCGCCTGTCGCGATTGCAGTCAGCGCTCCAAATGCACCACATCCAAAGTAGCCGCAAGACGCATGAGACGCTGGGTTCATGAAGATAAAATGGAAGTGATGCAGGCAAGGCTGGATGCATTACCGCAAACTGCGCTTTTACGTAAGCAAACGGTAGAACACCCCTTTGGAACGATCAAAATGTGGATGGGAGCCACTCATTTCCTGATGCGGCGATTCAAAAACGTCAGTACAGAAATTAGTTTGCACATTCTGGCTTATAACCTGAAAAGGATGATATCTATCTGGGGCACAGCAGGATTGGCCAGTAGGCTAGAAGAACTCTACGGCTAGCAGCGCTTGCCATTTTTACCGCTGCTTAGCGCCGCATCGCAACAGATACCAGACCATATAAACCTATCTTCAATACCTGTCTAAAACTCACAGCATATAGAGTCATTTGTAATGCCTGATGCCGGGGAAAATGCCGCGATACAGCAAAAACGAGTTTTTACACAGCCTGAGCGAAAAGCGGACATTACGCCGAATACCTATTCCTTATGAGCACTATTACTTCATGCAGCATTTTGTCGGTTAGTCGCTTAAGAGATCAACTTGAAGCTCTGCTCTCTATTTTGACTAACTGGATTAATAGGCATGCACACACAAGCATCATACCCAGCCAACCTATTGGTCTAAATGTTTCGTCAAGAATCCAGACTGCTAAAAGTGCAGCAATTAATGGCTCTATTAAAGTGATCAACGTTGCCTTACTTGCATCGATAGACCGAAGCCCATAACCATATAATAAGTAGCCAAAAAACATGGGGATAATAGCCATATAAAGAGCAACAATTGTATTTCCGGCTGAAACGAACAGGTTTTCGCCGGTAACAAATAATGAAGGTAATAGGATGAGTGCTGCAAGACCAAATAACCCAGCCATCGCAGATCTTGAATTGACTCCCGAATTTATCATGGATTTCACTGCCAATGAATAACCTGCATAAGTCAGTCCAGCTACCAAGCCAAGACAAACACCAATTTGCTGTAGGTGAGTATCCATCTCGATGACTTCCCTTGATGTTTTTCCTGAACTCAACAACAAAACACCTCCAGCACCTAACACGAAGCTAACTCCCCATTTCCAAGAGAAAGGTTTTTGGCAAAAAAGACGCTCCAGAATCACTGAAAAAAGCGGTGCACTAGCGATAGATACTAAAGTACCTATAGTAACGCCAGACCAGCGCATAGATGTATAAAATGCTAACGGGTACACCGCTACACATATGCTCCCAGCAACAAGGATAACCGGCATTTTTCGCATTTTTGATAAGTCATGCACTAAGCTCTTTGCGGCATTAGCACATAAAAAAATGCCACCAAACCCCATAGCGAAAGCGCCTATTGCTAAAGGGCTTACGTTCGATGCGAAATGAGCTACCGTCCCCGTTGTTCCCCAAAGCAAGCTCGCAAAGACAATTGCCAGAGCGCCGTTAAAACGAGAATTTATTGACATCGCCGCTATCCTTAACTACCAATTAACCAAAGTGGTGAGATGGTACAAGTGTTATAGATTAAACATTTGGCTATAAGGACGTATTTGTTGTCGATTCAGACGGAAGTTATTTCTTAAAATGCGTCGGAGGAAATCCAAAGTATTGAGTGAATTTACGGCTAAATGCGGATAGCTCAGGATAGCCGACCATTTCACCGACCAGTTGAACAGTAAAATCCGTATGTCTAAGCACTGCCTGAGCTTTTTCCATCCGTAACTTGGTGATATAGCTATTAACAGTCAAACCAGTTTGCTTTTTAAATAAAAATTTAAGTTGTGTGCCGCTAAGGCACGCTACTTTTGCTAGTAGGTTTATCGTTAACGTCTCTTGAAGGTTCTCTTGAATGTAGCGCATTGCGCTGACAATACGACTATCCAGCTTCGGAAGCAGTTCCTGTTCTTCTAGCAAGAGATAAAATGTTTTGTACATAGATCGCTCTAGTTCAGCATTTAGCTGAAGCTGTAATTGCGCTTCTATAAATGACAGATAGCAGGAAAGTGATTTTGAAATCGTGAAAACAGTACCATCAAAAAAATTAATATTTTCAGGAAGCCCGCTCATATCTGCGACGACAAATAGCGCTTCAGGGTTTGCATTAAAAAGATGTGCTTCATGCTTCCTTACTACTACACATTCACCCGCTGCGACTCTGCCGCTAAAACTTCCGACTTTAATAACTATCACGCCACGGAGTGGCAAAACCAATTGGTAATAGTCATGTGAGTGATTGGTGGGCTTAGTGCTATAAGAACGAATACATAATGCGTCGAGCATAAATCAAAGCACCAATTTAAGATTATCAGGTTAACATGTATGTAGACAGATACTACCAAATAAAATACCTAGGGTTTCTATTTTTGTCTGCTCTTGGCACTCAGCTACCTTTGAGCTAGTGTTATGGTGGTTGTAATTACTGGACAAGCGCTTTGCAACGAGTGGCAAGGAGTGATTCCAATTAGGTGGTAAATTAAATGCAATTAACCACTTCAGGCTCGAACCCAAATCGTTTTGATAATGCTGACAGCTGCTCAGTTGTGAATGTGTTCCGGCCGGCTAACAGCGCTGCTACTTGCTCAGATTCGCCCAGTACATCCTTTAAATCATCGGCAGTCAGACCATTTTGATCCATCAACACCTGAAGTAAGGCTTGTGAAGGTGAATACCTCGCAGCTGACTGGTTAAATTCAGCGAAGTAAGCTGAATTCGTTTCGTACTCATCCAGCAACGGCGCCAACAGGTCTATCTGTGGTTTGTTCGCTGCATAATCGTCAAAAAGCGTATCCATTAGCTCCAGCAAGGCGAGATAATCTTGGTGGCTCGTGATTTTATCTGTCATTTCCTATCTCCATGCCCATTAACCAATCATCGCCAGAACTCGTTCGGTAAACTTACCCTGCATCCACACACTCAACAGCTCTTCACCAGATGCACTCATTACATTTGCAGCTTGCGGCAAAAACTGGCCTTCAAGCAATAACTCAATATGTTCCTTGGTATATTCGCCATGCTGGCGCGCCGGTATTGGTTTTAGTGCATTCACAGGGGGACGATTCACAATTTCATTGTCCATCGTCAATCGCCGGGTGATGTGCTGCTCGGGTATTTCCTGTGCCAGCTGTTCGGAATATTTGGTGAGCCCAGGCTCAGCAAGGCAATAGAGCCAGCCTGAATCGTTGCAGGCATTGAACTGACGACGAAGTACACGGCCGAGCACTTGCCGGAAGAATAACTCTGTTCTCGCCAGACTTAACAAACAACAAACCCGCAACCGCGGTATATCAGTCCCTTCGGCTATCATCCCAACGCTGATGATCCAGCTTGTCGAATTGGTTCTGAAATCCTCAATTTTTTGCTGGGCCGATGAGTCGTTATAAGTGACCACGACACAGTCTTGCCGAAAGTCGTTGCGAAGCATTTCTGCCAGCTGGTTAGCGTGTGCGACACTGGCCGCAACCACTAAGCCTGCAGCACCTGGCTGATCAAACTTGAATGCAGCAAGTTTTTGCACCGCTTGTTTAAGTACAAAGCGCTGTGTATCGGGGTTAAACAACATCTGCTGAAACCGCACCTCGCCAGAATTGAGGGCACAGGCCAGTGATGCAAACTGCTCTGAACCAGACTTACGTTTAACGGTTATTTTATTGTTATCAATCAGCACAATATGCGGAACCCGACATACTTCATCCCGGATCGCCTGACGTAATCCGTACTGATAATCCAGTAAAATATGCCCCTCTGGATCTGAATATTCAGCCATCGCAATCCGTAATTGATCAGAGCGCCACGGCGTACCTGTCAAAGCCAGTGTAAACCGTGCATGCGACTGAATTCGACGTAAAATGACTTGCCCCCAGGCATTAAGCCCGGTTTCATCACCTGCACAATGATGGATTTCGTCAAAGACGACAAACACACGAAACCGGCGCAGCAAGGACCAAAACTTCTCCGGAAGGTTTAGCATGGCCTGATAGGTAAGAGATGTTCCAACGTCACCCAACTCTCCGTCAAACCCAGTTCCTAATTGTTGTTCAAATGTATCTCTAAGGCCGTGGGCTATTGTCAACGATGGCGAAAAACAGAGGATAAAATCGATTTGTTGCTGTTCCAGTAATTTTTTGCCTAATGCGGCTGCCATCAGCGATTTACCAGCTCCCGGCGTGGCTAAGCAGAGAAAATGGCTAGAGCCAGCAGCATAGCGGGTTAGTGCTGTTTCGATACATTCCTGCTGCCAGAAACGTAACTTCATGGTTTGTCACACTCGGCCAGCAGGCGCCTTAGCACTTCCACTTCACCTAATTTGCTGAGCGACTTTTCCTTGTACTCCATATGCATGCTGCTAAGTTTTTGACGTAATTGCGAGTAAGCCTGCATCTTTTGCTGGCATTGCTCGGCTGCACTGCTGCTCACCCAGAGGTCACGTTCTGCACGGGCCAGTTCATCCCTTAACTGTTCTGCCAAGTCAGTAACAGGAGCGACCACCTCAATCGGGCTGTTGCTCTTACCCAAATCCTGCAACAAGTTGGTCTGTTGAAATATAAAAGTTTGATCTGGCAACTGTTGCTTGGCCAGATAGCCTTTTTTCACAAACCGGTCTACCACCCGATAAAGCGACTGATAGACAGATTTACTGCTTTGCGCCGGGAAGTGACGTTTAAACTCCAGATGCAAGTCAGCAAAGGAAAATTCAGAAAAACCATTATTAAGCAGTGATTTAACGACGAGCGTCGGAGATAACTGCTGATCCGACAATTGATGCATGGGAATGTTTGCCTTAACACCGCATTCTCTCAAGGGAGTGCATGGATGAACATAGAAATACTGAGGAATCCTAAGTATACTCTCCTTGGTATTCCTTAGACAATCTAAGTATTCAGAGTCAGTCGTATGAAACCGTGTCGCAACTTACCCCATTTACCCTCCGGCTTAAGCAAGCCAGAAAAGCAGCTGGTATCAGTCAAGCCGAGCTGGGGTTGCGTATTGGCTTTGAAGCAGGCTCTGCGAGTAGTCGGATGAACCACTACGAAAAAGGCCGGCACCTGCCTGATTTGGAAACCATGAAAAGGATGGCAAAAGAGCTTGCTGTGCCGCTCAGTTACTTCTTTTGCGAGAGCGAAGAAGAAGCAGAGTTAGTGATGCTATTCAGTAAGTTAACAGATGAACAGAAAATCAAATTACTCACTGGCCTCAAAGAAAAGGCAATTGACAAGTAACCTCAAAACTCACTTCGATAACACTGGTCGTAACGGCATGACATCCAAAGATAAATCTGACATTTCAGTCCAATTTGATACTGACGACAGCGTAGATGTACGCATGGAAGACTCTCAAATTCAGGTCGAGGTGAATCGAGCCGCAGCAGATAACCCTGACCTACCGTGCAAATTTATCCAAGAAATCTTGCTGGCCGATGCTGATGTCAATAATGGTCTTTACAAGCCATACATGAGAAAAAGCAATAAAGGCTAGAACTGCTTTTCACTGAAAGCGGACATTTGCTGACCAAACTTTTTTTGGGGGAAAGGTCAGGTTCTCGAAAATTTCGAGACTACAGGGCTTCTTTAAAAAGGCTCAAAAATATTGGTGTGCTCACTGATTACCAGCAGTGTATGTTCTTGCCCCTATTTTAAATACAACGTAAATTAACCCAATATGGATTAATCGCAACTTCAACAGTATGCGAAAGCCTAAACAGCTCCGCTCAATTGAATTATCATCTTGGGTCTTCTCATATGCACTCGCGCAATTACAGATTTAAGATGATTTTATAGGCAAACGCCTATCAGGGACTAACCATCAATGTTTGAACAAACTTTTAAGAATATCGACGACATACTGCACAAAGATGCTGGTTGCTCCAGCGAACTGGACTACACCGAACAAACCTCTTGGATGCTGTTTTTAAAGTATCTGGATGACCTGGAGTTTGCCAAATCGCAGGAAGCGGAATTGATGGATCAAGAATACCGCTACATCATTGACGAAGCGCACCGCTGGAGCAAATGGGCAGCACCCAAAAAGGCTGACGGTAGTTTTGATCACGATAACGCCCTGACCGGTGATGACTTAATGGAGTATGTCGACGGTGAGTTATTCCCCTACCTAAAAGGTTTTAAGCAACGGGCTGAACATCCGAATACCATTGAGTATAAGATTGGTGAGATATTCGGTGAAATAAAAAACAAAATTCAAAGCGGCTACTCGCTGCGTGATGCACTTGAAAAAGTGGATGAGCTGCAGTTTCGCTCACAAGAAAATAAGCACGAGCTGTCGCACCTTTACGAAGTAAAAATTAAAAATATGGGCAATGCCGGCCGTAATGGTGGCGAATATTACACGCCTCGCCCATTAATCCGCGCCATGATTGACGTGATAAAGCCAAAAATTGGTGAAACCATTTATGACCCGGCAGCCGGCTCGGCCGGCTTCTTGTGCGAGGCTTTCGATTATTTACGCAATGGCGGTGCAGAGAAACGTCAGCTCAAATCCAGTGATTTAACTATTCTGCAAGAAAAGACATTCTATGCCAAAGAAAAGAAATCACTGGCTTATGTAATCGCCATTATGAATATGATTTTGCATGGTATTGAAGCGCCAAACGTGGTTCACACCAATACTTTGGCAGAGAGCCTACAAGACATTACCCCCAACAAACAGCACGATATTATTTTGGCTAACCCACCGTTCGGCGGTAAAGAACGGCCAGAGGTACAGCAAAACTTCCCGATCAAAACCGGTGAAACCGCATTCCTGTTTTTGCAGCACTTTATTAAGTCACTCAAGCCAGGAGGGCGTGCTGCTATCGTGATTAAAAACACCTTTTTATCCACTACCGATAACGCAGCAGCTATCGCCCTTCGCAAAGAGCTATTGGAAAGCTGTAACTTACATACTATTCTCGACTGCCCCGGCGGTACTTTTATTGGTGCCGGCGTTAAAACCGTTGTGTTGTTTTTCACGAAAGGCGAACCAACTCAAAGCACTTGGTTTTATCAGCTTAATGTCGGCCGTAACATGGGTAAAACCAACCCGTTAAATGACAATGACTTAAAAGAGTTTGTGCAGTTACAGGCCAGTTTTGCGGATTCTAATAACTCCTGGTCTATAGCGACCAGTACGCTAGATACCAACACCTGGGATTTATCAGTTAAAAACCCAAATGCCAAAGCAGAAACAACTCTGCGTGAACCCAAGGATATTATTGAAGAAATCATCTTACTTGATAAAGAGAGTGAAACGATTTTAGCTAGTATTCAGGAGCTGCTTTGATGGTGTGGGAATATAGAAAACTAGGTGATGTTTGTAGGCTGATTAATGGTCGAGCATATAAAAAACATGAAATGTTATCTGAAGGGCCTTATCCGCTATTAAGGGTTGGCAACTTTTTTACCAATAGAGGCTGGTACTACTCTGATTTGGAGTTGGACTCTGATAAGTATTGTGATGATGGTGATCTTCTATATGCATGGTCTGCCTCATTCGGACCAAGAATTTGGGACGGCGGTAAAGTTATATACCATTACCATATTTGGAAAATTGAGATAGACGAAAAATTAGTTGATAAGAATTATCTATATTATTTGCTTGATTGGGACAAAGAGCTTATCAAGTCTGAGCAAGGCGCTGGGACCACGATGGTTCATGTTACCAAAGGCTCAATGGAAAATCGAATTCTGCCGTTTCCGACCTTGGAGGAACAAAAACGCATCGTCGCTCTTCTCGATCAAGTCTTTGCCGATATCGACCAAGCACGTGCCAATGCTGAAACCAACTTGAAAAACGCCCGTGAGTTGTATGATAGCTACTTGCAGCAAGTGTTTAGTCAGCGTGGTGATGGGTGGTTTGAATCCAAACTCGAGGATATTTGTGGTTTTAAGCATGGTTTTGCATTTAAAAGCGAGTATTTCACAAACCAATCTGAACTTGTTTTGCTAACGCCTGGGAATTTTTTTGAGGAAGGGGGATATCGAGACCGTGGTGACAAACAGAAATATTATGATGGTCCATTTCCTAAAGAGTTCCTCCTCGCCAAAGGGTCGCTCCTTGTTGCAATGACTGAGCAAGCTGTAGGTTTGCTAGGTTCGCCAGCTTTAGTTCCTGACAATGATATTTTTCTTCATAATCAGCGTCTAGGGCTTGTTGAACTCAAAAGTACGTACAAATCGAAAGTGAATATAGAGTTTTTATTTCATCTATTTAATACTCGGTACTTTCGAGCCAAAGTCCAAGAATCTGCAACTGGACTAAAAGTAAAACATACATCACCTAAAAAAATGCAAGCAATATCAGTATGTATTCCTAATGATGTCAATGAGCAAAAAGAGATAGCTCATAATTTATTTATACTAAAAGAAAAATCACTTGAGCTGGAAGCTATTTATAAAAATAAAATACTAAAGCTTGTAGAACTCAAAAACTCAATCCTAGAAAAAGCCTTTACCGGCGAGCTAAGCAAAAGCAAAGGAATTGCTGCATGACATTTATCCCGAAGAACAAAGCCAACCGTAACGAAGCAGATACCCGTGCTGATTTAATTGATCCGCAGTTAAAAAATGACGGTTGGGGCCAGACCGCGGCAAGCTTTATTCGACGGGAAGTGATTTGTCCAGGGCGCATTCTTACCGGAGGTAAACGCAGCCAACAGGTAAATAGCGATTATGTATTGGTGTATAAAGGCCGCAAACTGGCGGCGATTGAAGCTAAAAAAGAAGCGTTAAGTTACATCGAAGGCGTGCGCCAAGCGAAGGATTATGCCCAGCGCCTGCAATGTCGTTTAGCCTACGCCACCAATGGCCATGAGATTTACCAAATTGATATGGTCACCGGTGAAGAGCAGCTGGTTGAACGGTATTTGTCGCCAGATGAATTGTGGTCGCTTACCTTCAGTGCTCAAGATCAAACTGCGCCTGATTACAAAAAAGCGTGGCGTGAGCGCTTTGCCGCAATACCATTTGAGTTAAAAGGTGACTGGCAACCGCGTTATTATCAGGAAAACGCCATTAATAATGTGTCGGAAGCCATCGCCGAAGGTAAGCAAAAAATACTGCTTACCTTAGCGACTGGCACAGGTAAAACCTGTATTGCTTTTCAAACCGCCTGGAAGTTATTTCAAAGCCGGTGGAGCTTAACCGCCCAGAAAAATCCTGACTTAGCCAAACGCCGCCCACGTATTTTGTTTTTAGCTGACCGCAACATATTGGCCAATCAGGCATTTAATGATTTTGGCCCTTTTGGCGAAGATGCCTTAGTGCGCATTAATCCGGATGAAATTCGCAAAAAGGGCTCGGTGCCTAAAAACGCCAGTGTGTTTTTCACCATATTTCAAACTTTTATGAGCGGCCCCAAAGATGCCGCAGGCAATGAACCACCTTATTTTGGTGACTACCCACCAGACTTTTTCGATTTAATTATTATTGATGAGTGTCACCGTGGTGGCGCAAACGATGAGGGTAATTGGCGTAATATTCTCAACCATTTTTCGCCAGCGGTTCAATTGGGTTTAACTGCCACACCAAAACGCACAGACAACGTAGATACCTATAACTACTTTGGTGAGCCGGTGTACAGCTATACCTTGAAACAAGGCATTAATGACGGCTTCTTAACGCCATTTAAAGTTTATCCCATTGTTGGAACGATGGATGAGTATGTCTATACCCCGGGTGACGGTGTTGTGGTGAGTGGTGAGCCTGAGCCAGGGAAGTTATATAAAGAAGGTGATTTTAACCGCATTATTACCATCCCAGAGCGTGAACAGAAGCGTGTTCACTATTGGATGGATTTGTTTAAACCTTATGAGAAAACCATCGTGTTCTGCGCCACTCAGGAACATGCCGGGATGGTTCGTGATTTCATCAATCAGTACGCGAAACAGAAAGGTTGGACAACTAACACCAACTACTGTGTGCGGGTTACCGCTAACGACGGTGCTGCCGGTGAAAACGACCTTAAAATATTTCAAGACAACGAAAAAACCATTCCCACAGTGTTAACGACGTCGCGCAAGCTCTCTACAGGCGTGGATGCCCGCAATGTGCGTAACATTGTGCTGATGCGCCCATGCAACAACATGATCGAGTTTAAACAAATTGTCGGTCGTGGCACACGCATGTATGAAGGCAAAGACTACTTCACCATTTATGATTTCGTAAAAGCGCACCATAACTTTGCCGATCCAGAGTGGGACGGAGAGCCCCTGCCACCTGAGAAAGGTTGTGAAGTTTGTGGTAATTCGCCCTGCAGCTGCGAAAAAGTGCCATGCGGTGTTTGCGGCTTTGACCCATGTGGCTGCCCTAAAGAATCGTGTGCTTTATGTGAAAGCGAGCCTTGTGTGTGTGAAAAGCCAGCCTGCACTGTTTGCGGCACCTCGCCTTGCAGTTGTGAACCTGCAGAATGCCAGGTATGCAACAGCACACCTTGTATTTGCCAAAAAACCGAGAAAATCACCATCAAACTCAGTGACGGAAAAACACGACAAATTAAGCATATATCTTCGGTTATGTATTGGTTCGGCGATAAGCCTATTACGGCGAAAGAGTTTGTTGAACGGCTATTTTCTGACCTGCCACAGTATTTCGAAAACGAAGACCAGCTGCGCGAAATCTGGAGTGACCCAACCACTAGGGAAAAACTGCTTCATAGCCTCTCAGAGGCTGGCTACGACGAAGAAAAGCTCGAAGGTATGAAAGAGCTCATCGACGCAAAAGACAGTGACGTATACGACGTGCTGCGATATATCGCCTATGCCAGCGAAGCCATGAGTCGAGATCAACGTGCTGCTGTGGCAAAACCAGGAATTAACGCTGCGTTTAGCAATGATAAGCAGCAACAATTTATCGATTTCGTACTGAGTAAATACGTTGAAGACGGCGTAGCAGAACTGTCTCCTAGCAAAATGCGCAGCTTGATTGAACTGAAATATCACACCATTGGCGACGCTGTAAAAGAGCTAGGCTCTACGGCCGCTATACGTGAAACGTTTATTGGGTTTCAGCGGCATTTGTATGAAAGATAAATAGTTAGCTCGTAGTTGGTACCTTGGCACATTTGTAATCGGACACCTTCATCTGGAATTACTTAATGAAATTTGATCTAAATGAAGCAATTCGTGATCTACTGGATTTTTTAAAGGTTCGTTGGAATCCTTCATTGGCGATGAAAATTATTGTGCCGTCAATGACGTTAGGCTTAGCATCTCTTAGTGTTCCAATATGGGTTGATGTTGCTAACTGGATATTAGTACACCAGAATTTTTTCCAAAATTATAGTGTTCCTCTTCTAAAACCAAATTATCTTCTTGGTGCATCCCTTATTAGTTTAAGCGTTTTTGTATATTTCCTTGATGTGATGCTAAAGAGAAATAGTTATCAACCCCATCAACTCAAAGAGCTCCCTTCACAAGTCGCCCATGAAATAACAGCACTTATGAAGAATACTGGATTTACAGCTCAGCATCTTCAAGACGAAAAAATTGAAAAGCTTGTTGGCGAGATTTCATCGTTACGCTTTTTTGGCTCGTTTCGCATGGAAGATAAGGCGATGGCGCTAGCTGAAAGCATTATTGGTGGTGAGCTGTCAGGCGGTACCTCTCAAACAAAAGCCAAAGCGCTAGCGCTACTGGCAAGATACTTGTCAGCGAGGGATAAATTTGAAAATGCTAAAAGCTGGTTATCATTTTCAAAAATGCTTTGTCCAACGGAGGAATCGAATATAGCACATGCCTTTATTGAGGCTATTGGATCAAGTAATGTGGACCTGGCTTCTGGTTTGCTTAAGGTATGCAATCCAACAAATTATGCTGCTTTTTTTATGATTAAAAAGACAGTGGAGGGCAACCATGCTGCCTTGGACTGGCTTGAAAATGCAGGGCTAAGTATTCAAGACTTAGATCATGATGGAAAGGTAGTTTTAGTTTCTGTTTTGCTATCTGAACATCAATGGGAAGTGGCTTTAAATGCTGTCGAGGCAATAGCCGATGAATCCCTGTCTGTATCTCCAGCACTAGCACAGCTTTCTGCATTTACGCTTTTGGTTAATGCAATTAAGGCGGTTGAACTTCGTGAGAGCGTATTACTTTTTGTACCCCTCGCAGCCGATAGGTTTCCACTTGCGGATGATTCTGAATCCTTAGTGCTTAGAAATCGCGCGACCCAGCTATTTAAAGTTTGTTCGAATCTGGCAAGGCTTCTCGGCGCGGAAGATGTCGCGAATATGTCCGATAACTATGTGTTGTGGCTAGAGCTTAGAAACAGTGAAACACACCAGCAAGCGATGATAAAACTTCAGAGCTACTTCATTAATTACACTCAAAAAACACTTGAGTATTTACCATTGGCATTTGCTTTTGGAATTGATATCGATTTTGAGTCTATTGAAAGTGAGGTAAATAGACAAACAGTGCTAACTCCTGAGAATAACGCAATTCTCGGTTTAGCCAGGTTTGTATTGGCGCAGACACAACAGCCAGTGTCTGCAGTAGTGGATTACATCCGGCACCATAGACATCAAATGGAAAGGGCCGTTAATTCCTTAGCTATTAGTACTCTAGAAATTGAAGCATTGGTGAAATCAGGTTTGATCAATGATGCACAACAACTTTTACAGCAGGTAAAGGATTCGGGAGCGCCCGATGCCGAAATAAGTAATTTGCAAAGTCTCATCGACTCAGCCAAAGGCGCCGATCCAGTTGCGTTAGCTATAGGTCAATATCAGCAAGCTAAATCTTTATCTGATCTTGCTCATTTGGTTAATTTGTTAGAAAAGGAAAATCGAGGGGATAGCTACTACTCCTACTGCCGAGAGCTTTTTGACCGCACAGGCCAAGAGTCTGATGCTATAAGAACCTGTAATGCAGCCACTGCGCTGGGAAGGTTCGCTGAACTTCACCGATTTCTGTCAGATAATTTGGATTTGGTCAAGTACAGCGAGGGGCTACAGGTTCACTGGGCTTGGTGTCTTTTCAGAAAAGGCGACTTACTTGGCGCACATGAACAGATTGCGATGTTGAAGCAATCTAAGTCAAGACAACCTAGTTTGAAAACACTGGAAATAAATCTATCTATATTTGGCGGCGACTGGGAGTCTCTCAGTATTTTTGTAGAGTACAGTTGGAATAGTCGAGATGAGCTGAAAGCTGATGAACTATTACAGGTAGCCCAACTAGCTAAGGCTGTTTCCCCTAAACGAACTAGGCAAATACTAGAGTTCTGTACAGGAAAGTATCAGAATGATCCTCAAGTACTGGCATCGTCATACTTCATAGCGACAACAATAGGCTTGGAAGACAGTCAAGAAACATCTGAGTGGCTCAACAAAGCTGTGGTTCTTTCTAATGACGACGGTCCATTGCATAGTGCTTCATTAGAAGACCTAAAAGAGATGATGTCTGATACTAGGGCAAAAAACCAAAAGGTCTATAAGGCATATTTTGATGGCGATGCGCCCATTTTTTCAGTAGCGAAACTACTAAACAGGACTATGTCTGATTTTTATTTGATTCAGCCTCTGGAAAACAAAAATGCGAAAGATATTAGGCGGAAAAATATAGTCCCGATATTTCATGGTGAAAGACTGGAACAGGTTATTGCGAGTGAGACTATTGCAATCGATTCATCCTGTGCTTTGGTTTTGGAAAATATTGGGCTGCTAGCCCATCTATTTGATTGCTTTGGAAAAATAGTCATTCCACATTCGTTTATGCGATGGCTGTTTGAAGAGAAGCAGAAAGTTGCTTTTCATCAACCGAGCCAAATTGAAAAGGCAAAGTATTTTGAACGACAGGTTTCTGATGGCAAGATTTCCGTTTTTCATCCTAAGAAAATCAACAATCCTGAGCTGGCGCTGAATGTAGGTGATGAGCTTGCATTTATGCTTGAGGAGGTGAGTGTTAATTCTCAAAATGAATCTCAAGCGTTAGTAGTGTGTTCATACCCTGTTTACAAAGTCGGTGGCTCTTTCAGGGACGTGGAAGTTGATCTTTCTTCATTTCATGACAGTCTAATTTCATGTTCGCAATTGATTATAAAACTCGAAGACCTAGGTTTCATCACTGAAGCTGAGCGTGTCAAAGCTTTAAACTACCTTCGTCAACACGAGAAAGAGTGGCCTACCGATCTTGACGTGGTGAGAGGTGCAAGATTATTTCTTGATTCACTGTCAATTACCTATCTGATGGCCGTTGATATGCTCGACAAGCTTAGCGAGGCCGGATTCGAAGTCTATGTATTTAAAGGCGAACGTGATAGGTATAGGTCGTTGATAAACTACGATTCAATAACTGAGCAAGCTGATTCGAAAATAGAAAATATAAGAAAGCTATTTTCTAAAGGGTTAGAAACAGGGAAAGTGATTCTTGCTGAAATGCAGCTAAATCGAGAGCAAGTCGCCGCATCTAATCATAACTATGCGATGCCAACAGAAGAGCTTTTTGAGGCTCTTAAATTATGCGATGCAGCTTTGATAGATGATCGCTTTATGAATAGAAATAAAAATCTTGCATTTGATGAAAGAGAATTACCCATTTATTCATCGTTAGATTTCATCGAGACACTACACCATAAAGGACTTATTTCTAAAGAGCAGAAGCTTGATGCCAGAACATCGCTTCGGGAGCTAGGGTTTGAGTTTGTTGCCATTACCTCAGAGGAGCTTGAATATCATCTAGATCACTCCGCTATTGTGGGTAGTGAGTTTAAACCAACAAAACAGCTAAGGCAGATAAAAGAAAATCTGCTTTTGACTAGGATTAGCGGTCTGGTGCAGCTCCCCAGAGATGCGCTGTGGCTACATGGGACGATGAAAACAATTGCAAAAGCATTAAAAACTCAGTGGTCTGACGATATTCCACCCGAACTAAGTCGCATTAGATCCTGCTGGCTGTATGAGCTTATTGGCTACAGAGAATGGGCTCAAACCCACCAGATTAGGGGCGACGGAGAATTAGCGTACTTCGGCGAGGTTTTAAAGGTTAATGCCATGTTGTTTGTGCCAGAATCTGTAACTGGTAAGCAAAAGGAAGGCTACCAAGCATGGGTGGATGAATTTGTTTTGGCTCCAATGAAGGATATCGATCCCCTGAGCTTTCAGCATCTAATTGAATCCATGAAACTACAGGTTAAAAGCATATCTCATCAAGCGATATTGGAGGAAGGTTTGGATGGCTAGAACCGATTCGATGTGTGGTTATATGGCCTCCCATGCTATCAATTTATTTCCTAGCCTGTTACGGGCGGAACTATTGTCTGATTCTGAATTGTTAGAAGAACTGGGACTAGCTACAGATGCAACGGTTAGTTTTGGTGATAGAGATATATCATTTTCTAGAAACTCTCTCTTTAATGCTATCCGCAGTGCTTTTAACAATATCGGTGAAGATTTCTATTTGGAGGATACTAATAGCAATCTTTGGTCTCTATGCCATGAGACAGGCAAACGCCCATCCTTTTCTTTAACCAAGGAGGCCATGCGAATAGTTAACGATAGCTTTTGGCCGTTATGTGCTGATATCGAGACGCGGTTAAGAATATTTGAAAAAGAGGCGAAGGACAGGTCGCTTTCAAAAGATGAGTGGGAGCGTTGGAATGTAGTGCTTTCTGGGCTAACACTCAGTGATGATAATGTATCAGACTTGTTGGTTGATTTGGATCGTTCACCAAGTCACATAGATGCATTATTGAGACAAGAATTTAAAGGGGGGGCAAATAAGTTTTCTACGCTGGTTCCAGACAATATTCGTTATTACGAAAGACTTGTGGGGAAATATTGCGGAAGTAAAAATATCGATGAGTACTGTAAAGTCGAGCTAAATCAGTATTTTGCTAGCCGAATGGAAAACGAGCTGACTGAGAATGATTTTTTAATGTGCATTCACAAGTCTATCTCAGCAGTCATTTCCATTAGAGTTGTTGACGAGGCTGCGTATCTGTCAACAGCCAATCGAGCAATTGAAACCTGCCACCCAATACTTTTAATATCATGCCTAGAAGTAGGTTTACTGAAATTTAAGAATTCATCATCAACGATTATTAAACAGCTATTTGAATGCATAAATTCTAAAAAAACTTTAGATAACATACGCTTATTTTGCTCAATGACCATCTTTGTTGATGGAGAATTGGCGAGATTGCAGATATTCAGGGGTATGCCCCCATTCTACAGGCGCCTTGCTTCATTTGCCCAGTCATCGTTAATTGTTAAGGTTGGGCTGGAAGAGTTTGTTACTTTTGAAAAAGTAGAGCAGTGGGCTTCTCAACAAAGGGGGCTTTCTTTTGTCTGCCAAAGCTTTATTGATCTAATGGCAGAGCCAAGATGGCTGCCAACGTACTTAACCGCAAAGCAATTTATAAATGAGCTTTATGGGCGGGTATACAACACGTGTCAGGAAGGTGATAACAGCGAGGTGATTGAATATCTTCAAAAAGAGATTCTGTCTGGCTCGCGATTGAATATTAATTCATTCTTACCTGGGCCACTGGAAGGTGGCTCTACGTCATCGGTTGTGCCGGTCGAAATCTCGCAGTTGCTTGCTAAGCATATTGGAAATGAGGCTTCACTTGAGTCCTTTAGAGTATTAATGAACTCAGCCCCCTTTTGGAATATTGATGATGAATATTTGGATCGTATTGTTTCACTACTCGAGAGCGCACAACATAAGTTGGCAGCGGTAAACGACAAAGATTCTATCTATCAGGTTTTAAACGGGTTAGCGCAAGTGTCTTGTATGACCAGAAGTATAAAGCTTGCTGGGTCGTTGGTGATTTTAAGCCGTCTATATCGGGACTATATAGATGTGGATTCTGAGCCCGAAAACTATCTTGCATTAGGTGTTGTGGCGGGAGCAGCTTTTGATAATAGAGATGGCTGGGCTGAATTTATAGGGCAATGGTGTACAGAATTGGCGTATCTGCCAATTAGCGAAGACTCTATTTTAAGAATAGGGGTAATGCTCGAAAGGCTTTGTATACTAGAACCATATTTGTATTTTACCTGCTCAAAAGCCCTCGATATTTTTAGAATGCTGAGTAGTAAATAAATTTAATCGCACTGTAGTTGTAGTGGCACACTGAGATTTGCCACCTGAACATAGGATACACTTTGAGTTCTCGAAAAAACGAATGTCCGCAAATAAGGCAAAGTCGACATTCGTTTTATCTGAAAAGCTAGTACTCGGCAATAGCAACAAAATGACTTGTGCTCGGCAATTGCTGGTAACTTAGGGCGCTCTTTTACGCTCAACGTCTTGTAAGGTCCTTTGAAACACATCCATGACACTTGGGTTCGTTTTGCTAATACTGGATAATTTTTGAATGAAAGCGTGGAGCTTACCAATCTCTGAGTGTGCAACTGCAAGCTGCGCTTCGAGTTTGATCATCTTTTCAGCTAAATCCACGTCTTTTTGCAAGTAAGATATCAGCTCCTTATTTTCAGCCGAAACTGGCTTGCCTCTTAAAACTTGTTTTTTTTGATTGTATTCGTGCTTGATATTGGCGTACTTGTCGAGTGTTTGTCTGGTGGTTGCAATACCTAAGCTGGATTCTATTTTTGTGACTAATAAATCCCAGGTTAGCTTGCCTTTCCAGCTTCGAATGAGGGCTTGTATGGAGATTTGTTGTTCAGTTTCTAGTGATTTAAATGCCATATCATACCCTTAGAGTGAGCCTAGAAACGCTAAGAAATTATTCGTGGATTCGTCTTTGCTTTTATTGTTTTTTGCCTCAATCGCGGCTTGAACAGCTTGCTCGGTATCAGGTAGCGCTAACTTTCGATCTTCCACGGTTTTTGTTTCTAGGTTGGTTATTCTTATGCTGTTTGAGCGCGTGAGCAATCGAACCATACTGCCTGCTTCTATTGCATCATCGGATAGCACTTCAATGAGGTTTTTAAGCATACAAGTGTTGCGATAATGGGTTTTATACCACTTCTGCATCCCTTCACTGGTTTCAAAGTTGATCGCTTCTTGGGCCCTTTCCAGGTTATGCATTTGTACTTTTAAATCCTTCTGGAGTAAGGCTATTGCCTCTCGATCCTGTGTCACATGACAAGAAGATGAGCATAACGTACATTGCGTTTCAAACTCTGACATATAGGTGCAGGGGGATAGGGCGAGGTTTTGCGTGCAAAACCCGGTCTCATGAACAAAAGTCGGCGTTTCATTGTTGATAGCCTCATTAAATTGTTTCATGGTCACAATACGCAGCGCAATCTTACTCTCGACAGCATTTTCAAGCTCATTCGAGTAGGAAATGTCCCCAATCACACTGGCGTTCTGGGCGTCAGTTGTATGGATATAGGTCAGTGTTTGTTCAGCGCTTTTTCGTCCGGAAAGCATCGTGATGAGGTGGTGAGGCAGGCCTTTCTTTGCAAGGTAGTCATTTTGCCAATGTCGCAGCTGGTGTGGCTTGAGAAAAAAACTGGATGCAAACCCGTATCGCTCAAAAATTGTAGGAGCTAATTTATAAGTACGTTTAATTAAGTCGTCAGAAAAAATTCTACTTAGTGAACTAATCGGCACCAAAAGAAAGGGATGTTTCACTTGGCCGCCTAGTTGCTTTTGGGTGTAAGCAAATAACGCTTCTTCAAAATTCACAGATTTAGTTTGATGGTTATTGTAACCTCTTAATTGAGGTTGATTCATCTTGATGGTGTGATTTTGAAATGCTGTCACGGTGAGTACTTTTTTGCCCATTGTGTACTTATTGAATTGACTACTGGACGTAAGAAGGTTTCCTGTAAGTGCTTTAGCGTAAATGCAATTAGACTTGAAAAGCAGTCTGTCAAATGATTCAAGCTGTGCGATGGGTTTGATGAATATCTCGGTGGTGGTTGATACATCTATTGCCCCCTTGGTGTCGGGGGTGACTCGTACACATTTGTCACTGCCGTCAAAAAAACCAAGCAGTAAACCAAGGTGTAAAAGGTTCGTTGATTGATTCATGGAATGCTTAAGCAAAGCCATATTTTGATCGCTAGGCTTAAATTCACCCAGCACCTCTTTCAGCGGGCGATTCGGCTGTCGATAGAATCTTGCCAGCGCTCTTGCAGGTCCAGTTATAAGAATGGTGTATTGTAAGGCTCTATCTAAGCTATCGACCATTTCGGCATTGATGTGATTTTGATTGTCCTGATACCCTTTTGAGCCACGCCAGTTGAGGTAGTGTACTGTTTGTTTCTGTCCATTGATTACTTGTGTGTGGCGCTGAACGCGTTTCGCCGTTAAAAGAACTTGCTCTGCGCCAATTCGATTAGGTGATGCCATACCAAGTGCTAACATGGTACAACAAAAACTATCTCGCAGCCCATGCTTCGAAGCTGTAAGGGACTGCCACGCGTCAATATTGTCTTTGTCATCATTTTGATAGGGTGGAATAACATCATGGAAAATCGCACCGAGCGCCAGTAGCGCTTTTTCCGAAGGCAATGTGCTTTGCTCCGCTTCTAGTGCATCATCTCCACATTTGCTTCGATTTGGTTTGAATTTTTTCTTTATGCAAGGCTTACAGCTTCTGGGTAGCATTTTGTGGTGATGCAACCAGTCAATGAATACTTCCAAGGTCGCGGTGTTTCTCATTGATTCGATGGCGCGCTGGATTTTTTCAAGGGAGGCGGTAGCGATATTCTCATCTAGTAGGCAAAGGAGACGTCTTGCTACATTCATTTTAGCATATTTATTGCCTATTGTGGTGTTTTTCCAAACTGAATCAATGGCATAGGATAGTAGTATGTCATGTATTTCAGGCGGTAGTCGGTCATCATCAGTAAAGTGCGTTACTAGTTTTGGTATTTTTCTGTTTTGATTGCAAAAGAAAATACTCATGGTTTTATTGTCGTTGTCGGTGAACTTTACCGCAATATCTCGCCAGGACGCAGGCTCACCTCGTGTATTGGTAAATCCAATCAGCGGCTGTGCTTTCTTTTTAGCTATGTAGGCGCGTTGGTTATCAATATATCGGTTAATTGTATTCATTTCTGCGATCCCACTTTCTGGTTTTTTCGCTCCTGACACAATGCAATCGTCACTCTGATATAGAGAATAATGGTTTGTAGTCGCTTAACGGTGGCGGGATGGCCTGTTTGGCTATTGATTGCCAGCTTGCGCACGGCCTTATCTAAGTATTGCTGATGGTTTGCAGTTTCTAACGGTCGAAAATTATCACAAGGATAGCACCCCATTGGGGCTCCGCCTTTTGACTTACAACTTGCGCAATTGGCCGGGTTAAGTTTGTGTCCCAATTCTTCATCAAAAGAGCTTTTCACTATAAAATCAGGGTTTTGCTGTAGTTGTTTTGTAGATACGCTATCAAAGCGCTGTATGACACTGTTACCTGCAAAGGCTTCGTCAATTTTGACGCGTTCGGGCGCTTTTAAATCAATGTAAAATTTTATTGCATCCACGGTGACACCAGTAATTGCGGCAATTTGCGCAGGGCTTAATCCCATCCAGGCAGCGAGCGTTAATTGGGTGTGACGCCAGCGATTATTTGTAAAGGAAAGGCGATGGTGTGCTATTCGATCACTTTTAATGTCTAGTTTTTCTCTGAAGAGGTAAGCAATATTGCTTATCAAACTACTAGATGAGAGATGAAAAGCCTCGGATGTGTCGCTTACGCAGCGAAAGAGGTGATCTTTTGTCTCAAACTCTGTTGAAAATAAACTCAGTTCTGGGAACAGCGGGAGTCGACGTGTAGTGGTCAACCAATTTTGGCCACTTCGTTATAGCCAAGCCAGTATCTGCGCT
>CALJUX010000054.1 GCA_937978655.1 uncultured Chromatiaceae bacterium | reverse complement strand
GATACGGCGCCCACCAGGATCTACACTCTTTCCCTACACGACGCTCTTCCGATCTAGTACTCAAGTTGTTGCGCCAGCTTATCGGCCTGCAAGGCGTCGCGCTGCCAGGCCACATAATCGCTGTATTGTACCGGCAGTTCCGGCAGCTGCAGCGGCTGGCCGCTCAGCCTGGCGCTGTACAAAGCGATAAACTCCTGCTGCAGAATATCCATCGACCAGCCGTCGGCGGCAATGTGATGCAGATTCAGTAACAACACCCCACGCTGCGGCTGCTGGGCACTGGCGGCACGCAGCAGGATATAACAGACCCGCAGCGGCATTTCAGTGGTCAGGTCAAAAGGCCGGAACGCATGTGCGCTCAGCAGTGCCTGTAACCGGGCCTGTTGCGTGGCGTCTGGCAGCGCGCTGAGATCTTCAGTCTGCAGCTGCAGCACTAAATCGGCGTTGGCATACTGGCGGGCACCTTCAGCGGTATCGGCATAAAGGCTGTGCAAAATCTGGTGGCGCTGCACTATGGTATTCAACACCTGCGTCGCCAGTGCCGGCTGGAAGTCGCCGTCGATTTGCAGCGCCTGTGGAATATTGTACTCGCCGGAGGCGCCGTGCAGCTGCTGCAAAAACCACAGCCGGCGCTGCGAAAATGACAGTTCGGCCGAGCTTTGCTGTAAACGCCGCAGCGGCACTGTGACGGGCTCATGCTCAGTGCTGAGCAGCTGCAACAGCGCATGTTTATGCGCGCTCAGTGCCGCCCGCAACTCGGCGGTCATGCCGCCGGCCGGCGCCTTAAATTTCAGTTTGCCTTGCTCGGTATAAAGATGAACTCCCTGCGACAGCGCAAGTTCAAAAGCCTGATGTGCGTTCATTAAATCTCACCATCCTCAACTAAATCCTGGTCGTTACTGCGAATGTTCATCTGCTGGTTACGCTGTGCCAGTTGCAGCAATTCAAGCCGTGTTGCCAGGTCAGCCAGCGTCTGACTGGTAAAAATATCCTGCATCTGGATCTGTTTAATCCCGAGCCTGTCATCCGCGACTATCGCCTGGGCCATTTTGCTGACCAGCAGCGAATGACCGCCGATGGCAAAAAAGTTGGCGCGACAGCTGATGCGTTCAGGCGCCGTGTTTAATAGGCCGGCCCAAATGCGGACCAGCGCGGTCTCAAGCGCACTGACCGGCGCCACATAATCATCGGGCACCTCAGCGACAGCCGGCGCCGGCAGCGCTTTTTTGTCGATTTTGCCATTGGGCGTCAGTGGCCAGCGCGGCAGCACGATATAACTGACCGGCACCATATAATCCGGCAGCGCTGCGGACAGGCGCTGGCGAAGCGTTGCCGCTGACGGCGGTTCAGCGTCCGCAGGGCACAACAGGTACGCCACCAGCTGGCGCGTCGTATCATTCAGCAGCACCAGCGCCGCACTGACCCCCGGACATTGCAGCAGTTGCTGTTCAATTTCACTGAGTTCCACCCGAAAGCCGCGGATCTTCACTTGTTCATCCAGCCGGCCGAGGTATTCAATCTGGCCATCCGCCTGATAACGCACCAAATCGCCGGTGCGGTACAGCCGCTCAGACAAGGCTGGCTGACCGGCCTGCGCATACGGATTGGCGATAAACCGCTCGGCGCTCAGCGCCGGCTGCCCCAGATAACCGCGCGCCAGCCCGACACCGCTCAGATACAGCTCGCCGGCCACGCCAACCGGCAATAACGCCTGCCGGCTGTCCAGAATCAGCGCGCTGACATTGTGCAGCGGCCGCCCGATGGTCACCTGCTGTCCCGGCAACACCTGCGTCAGCGTTGCCACCACCGACGCTTCCGTCGGGCCATAGGCATTAAAAAACCGGTACCTGCTGTTCCAGCGCGCCGCCAGGTCCTGCTCACAGGCTTCACCGCCGACTATCAGCGCTTGCAGCGCCAAATCATCGCGATAAGGCATCATCGCCAGCAGCGCCGGCGGTAACAGCGCGTGGCTGATGCGCTCGCGGTACAACAACTCACTGACCGCCTCAGGCGACAGCCGGGTCTGGCTGTCGGCTATCACCAGCGTACCGCCGCCAAGCAGCGCCATCATCAGCTCCCAGCTGCCGGCATCAAAGCTCATCGAGGCAAAATGTAACACCCGGCTGTGCTGATTGACCCCCAGCAACTGTTCACTGTTCATCTGCAGATTCAGCAGGCCCTGATGTTGCAGCAACACGCCTTTGGGCGTGCCGGTCGAGCCTGAGGTGTAAATCGCATAGGCCAGATGCCCGCTGTGCAGGCCCGGTACCTGCGGATTAGTGCTGGCATAACCGGCATAAGCCGCTGCCGACTGACCAAGACCATCAACCGGCACCAGCTGCAGACCCGGTTGCAACTGCTGCAGCAAAGGCCCGGCGGCAGCGCTGCAGAGCACGGTCTGTAAGGCCGCGTCGCTTAACATATGCGCCAGCCGCGCCGGCGGATACGCCGGGTCCAGCGGCACATAAGCTGCACCAGCTTTTAAAATCGCCAGCGTCGCAATCACCATCTCCAGGCCACGTTCAACACAAAGGCCAATCAGCTGGTCCGGCGCTACGCCCGCATTGTGGTTGGCGTGAGCGCGTAAATAATGTGCCAGCTGGTTGGCCCGTTCATTCAGTTGCCGGTAACTGAGGCGCAACTCGCCAAACACCAGCGCCACCGCCTCCGGTGTCTGGGCCGCCCATTGTTCAAACCGCTGCTGGATACACAGCTGCTGCAGGTACGCCAGACTGCTGTGTACAGTATCCGTCAGATACTGCTCCAGATCGGCGCCCAGGATCGACAACTGGTTCAGCGCCAATGGCAGCGTCTGCTGCGGTAACCGGGCCGTCATCGCCTGCAGCAGATTGCACAAATGGTCATTCAGCAGTTCGATATAACCGCGGGCAAACAAAGCGGTATCATAACTCCATGTCACACTGACCCCTTCGCTATTCAGCGCGACGTCAATTTCCAGATCAAATTTCACCACCACATCATCATGGCTCAGGCGACTCAGGCTCAGGCCGTCCAGCTGGCACAGGCTGGCGCCGGCATCAGCAAAACTGTCACTGCTGCTCAGCATGATCTGAAACAACGGACTGTATGCACTGCTGCGTGCCACATCCAGCTGTTCCACCAGTAATTCAAACGGCAAGTCCTGGTGGCTCTGTGCCTGCTGATGGACTTCCCGCACATGCGCCAGATAATCTGCCACTGTGGCATGGCCGGTATTGACCCGCAGCGCCAGCGTATTAACAAAACAGCCCAATAACGACGCCAGCTGAGGCTCGGTCCGGTTCGCCACGGCCGTCCCAATCACCAGATCGGTGCTGTTGGCATGGCGGGTCAGCACCAGCGCCACAGCACTGTGCAACAGCATAAAGTCGCTGAGCTGACAGGCCGCGGCCAGCGCACTGAGTGCTTTGGCAGTCCGGGCCGGTAAAAAAGCCCGCACGACGCTGCCTTGAGTCTGTTTCAGCGCCGGACGGTCATATTGCAATTGCAGGCCGTGCGTGACCGGACAATCCTGCAATTGCTGCTGCCAGTACTGCAGTTGCCCGGCGAATAACGCCCCTTGCCCCTGCTGCCACTGCGCAAAATCAGCATACTGCACCGGCAATACCGGCAGCGGATCGGCCTGGCCGGCCTGATACAAAGCGACAAATTCGCGGGTCAGTACGTCCACCGACCAGCCGTCAAAAGCAATATGGTGCAGCACCAGCAGCAAGACACCTTGTGGCTGGCCGCTGGCCGCATCAGCACTGAGCTGAAAATAACTGGCCCGCAACATCAGGTCATGGCGTAAATCAAAAGGCTGCATCATGGCTTCGCGCAGTTCGCCTTGCAGCACTGTGTCCTGCAAACTGGGTTCGTAACGGCGTAAATCCTGCACGTCCAGCCGAAACCCGGCCGGAGCGCGTACATACTGCCGGACTTCGCCGCTGTTTTCCAGATAGCCGGTGCGTAAAATTTCATGGCGCTGCACGATCAGGTCAAACACCTGCTGCAACAAGCCAAGGTCCACCGCGCCCTGTAACCGGAACGCGATCGGCATATGGTAGCGGCTGTCATCCGGCTGCATCTGCTGCGCCAGCCAGAAACGCTGCTGGCTGAATGACAATGGACAGCCGTCCGGATACCAGCCTTTGTGTAACGGCGGGCGTTTCGGCGTCTGCGCGGCGGCGGCCTGCGTCAGAAACGCAATGATCTCGGGTTTCGCCGCCAGGATCTGTTGTTTCAGCACTGGCGGAAACGACTCCGCCGCCAGATCAAAATGCAACACACCGTCTTTGACATACAGGTAAACGCCCTGATCGGCAGCTGAAGTAATAAGTTGAGGAATCATTATAAAGTCCCGCTGCTGAGAATCACGCTGTTGGCCCGGCTGGCATCAAGGTGCGCCTGCGCCCGTTTCTGGTCGATGAGCGCAGCCAGCACCTTGAGTTGCGGCGCGCTGTACAGCTCTTTGAGCGACAATTCGGTCATAAACACCGTACTGACGGTGTTGCTGAGTTTCAGCAGATACAACGAATGGCCACCGAGCGCAAAGAAGTTGGCATTGGCGCTGATGTCACTTGC
>CALJUX010000053.1 GCA_937978655.1 uncultured Chromatiaceae bacterium | reverse complement strand
CCGCCGTTCTTCCGATCTCCAATCCGGGCCATGATTTCTTCCACGCCTTCCATTTTACCAATGGGTAATTTGAACTGACGGCGGATACGGGCATAAGCGCCGGTGGCCAGTGCCACAGACTTGATACCACCGGTACTGTTGGATGGCAGTGTAATAGCACGGCCGACTGACAGACATTCAACCAGCATGCGCCAGCCCTGGCCTGCCATCGCTGGGCCACCGATGATGTAGTCCAGAGGCACAAACACATCCTGCCCCTGAGTCGGGCCATTCTGGAACGGCACGTTCAGCGGGAAGTGGCGACGGCCAATTTTCACGCCTGCAGTGCTGACCGGGATCAGTGCGCAGGTGATGCCTAAATCTTCTTTGTCACCGAGTAAATTGTCCGGATCCTGCAGTTTAAACGCCAGACCAAGTACGGTGGCGATAGGCGCCAGCGTAATGTAGCGTTTGTTCCAGGTCAGGCGCATCCCGACGATTTCTTTGCCTTCCCATTCGCCTTTACAGACCACGCCGAAATCCGGAATAGCGCCAGCGTCCGAGCCTGCTTCCGGTGAAGTCAGGGCAAAACAAGGTACTTCTAAACCTTTGGCCAGTCGCGGCAGGTAATAATCCTGCTGCTCTTTGGTGCCGTAATGCTGCAGCAATTCGCCTGGGCCTAATGAGTTTGGCACACCGACTGTACTCGACAGCACCATGCTTTTACTGGTCAGCTTTTGTAAAACACAAGATTGGGCGTAGGCAGAGAACTCGAGGCCGCCGTATTGTTTCTTGATGATCATGGCAAAGAAGCCTTGATCTTTTAAGTAGTTATAGACTTCTGGTGATAAATCAGTGCGCTCGTGCGTGACATGCCAGTCGTCGACCATTTTCAGCACAGTTTCAACCGGGCCATCGAGGAAGGCTTGTTCTTCTGCGCTTAAACGGGGTTTCGGGAAGTTGTGTAACTTGTGCCAGTCCGGATTGCCACGGAACAGATCGCCTTCCCACCAGGTAGTACCGGCGTCGATGGCTTCTTTTTCAGTGCTGGACATTTCCGGCATAATTTTGCGGTACAGTTTCAGCAGCGGTTTGGTGATGTGCTGCTGACGAATACTGGCGATGTTGAGCGGCAAAGCGACAGCGGCAAACAGGAGCCAGCCAACCAGGCCGACAGTGCCAAAGAAGCTGCCGAGCACCAATAATCCGCCAATGGCTGCAGTAAACAATGTCAGGCTGGCGCGGTGATAAGCGAGAATGCCGACGAGGGTCAGCAGTAAAGCAATAAAAATGACTAATTCCATCTTGTTCTCCTGATGAGAGGTCAGACCACTAACTGCGATAGGGTATAAGCCTTGCCGCGAAGTTGCAAGCAGTTCCTGTTGCCTGAGGGCTGGTTCAGCCAAGTGTAGCTGAACAACTGTACAGTTTTGTGGATAGTACTTTGCTTATGCATTAGAACCATTTGGCACTGTTCAGATCGGCAACGCGCTGATAGGCTGACCGGACTTGGTTTTGGAACTCTGTTATGTGCGAATTGTTAGGCATGTCGGCTAATGTGCCGACCGATATTTGTTTTAGTTTTAAAGGCCTGCGTGAACGTGGTGGCAATACCGGGCCGCACAAAGACGGTTGGGGCATCGCTTTTTATCAGGGCAAAGGCGTATCAACTTTTAAAGATGCCGCGGCCAGTCACCATTCCCGCGTGGCGGAACTTATCACCGACTACCCGATTAAAAGTAATGTCGTGGTCGCGCATGTGCGCCAGGCGAACCGCGGCCGGGTCGCGCTGGAGAATACCCATCCTTTTACCCGTGAATTATGGGGACGCTACTGGACCTATGCACACAATGGCCAGCTCAGCGATTATAAAACCCTGCCATGCCATCAGTTTCAGCCGGTCGGTACTACCGACAGTGAGCGCGCTTTTTGTTTTATTTTGTCAGCACTGGCAGAAAAATACCCGCAGGGGCCAAAAAGCCGGCCGCAACTCTTTGCTTATGTGAAAAAGCTGTGCGATGGCCTGCGCCGGCAAGGCGTGTTTAATTTATTGCTGTCGGACGGCGATTATCTGTTTTGTTATTGCAGTACCAGGCTGCATCACATCACACGTCGTGCGCCTTTTGGCTTGGCGCGGTTGTCCGATGTGGATGTCGATATCGATTTTGCCCGGGAAACCACCGAGCGTGATGTGGTGACTATTATCGCGACGATGCCGCTGACCTGTAACGAGGCCTGGCAGCCGATGGCGGCGGGAGAGGCTGTGTTGTGGAAGGCCGGTGAGATGGTGCGCCGGTTCTAGCCGGCGCCCTTTTAATCGCAGATTTTAATTAAACTGATAACTTTGCAGCTGTACGTCAAACTGCTCGACTTTATCTTCCGCCTGCCACAGTTTCACCAATAAATAATCCAGTTCAGGCGCGACCCAGGCCACCACCTGCTTGTCCAGATCTTTGCCGACGCGCTCGACCCTGATTGTCTTAATTTTGCCGGCCGGTAGCGACAATAACTCTTCGCCTGTCACTTTATACTGATAACTGCGCGGATCGCCGTGGCGGGTTAACACGTCGAAGCTGAATTCAGTTTTGCCGGCTGCCAGCTCCAGCACCAGCTGGCTGTGATAACTCAGCTGATCCAGCCATTGTTTATCCCATTCAATGATTTTCGCCGTTTTTTCTTTGCCGGTCAGTAGTTGCTGTGTGGCCCAATCCAGATTCAGCTCATAGTGGCGGCCTGAACCAGTGCCCCAGCGTTTTAGCTGGTAAAATGTGGGTTGCAAACGGCCATCTTTCAGTACAAACCGCGAGCGCTCGTGGCGTTCGTCTTTGAAGATCAACCAGCTGATACTGCTTTTATAACCGAGTTCAAAGCCCTGGCCCCAGGGTTTTAAATAACGTTCAGCACTGCCATGCACTTTACCGGAGCGCAGTACCTGATATTTCGCGTTAAACGGCTTTAAACCAGCGAGCACAGTTTGCTGAGGTGCAGCGCTTGCTGGCACTGGTGTGGTGGCTGGCGCGGCCTGCAGCGGACAAAGCAGGCTCAGGCAAAAAAATGACGCCAGAAGGCGCCATTGTTTATTCATCATCATCGGCATATCCGTGTGGTGAAAGAATGTGGCCGTCTAACAATGCCTTATCAGCTTGTTGTTGTAAACGGTCCTGACAAAACCAGCGCACAACCAGCGGATAAATCCGGTGTTCCTGTTCGTGCACACGGGCGGCAACCAGTGCTGCGTCATCTTCCGGGAATACCGGCACTTTGGCCTGTAACACCACTGGGCCGCCGTCCAGTTCGGCAGTGACAAAATGCACGCTGCAGCCATGCACTGAATCACCGGCATCAATCGCGCGCTGATGGGTATGCAGGCCCTGATATTTCGGCAGTAACGACGGATGGATATTCAGCAACCGGCCGTTGTAATGCGCGACAAATTCAGGCGTCAGAATACGCATAAACCCAGCCAGCACCACCAGGTCCGGCTGATGCTGGTCTATGGTCTGGCACAAGGCTGCGTCATAACTGGCGCGGTCTGCATATTGTTTATGGTCCAGCACCAGCGTCGGCACGCCGGCATCAGCAGCCCGGGTCAGGCCAAATACATCCGCCTTATTACTGATAACGGCACTGACACGGCCGGCAATAAAGCCGGCCTTGCAGGCATCCAGAATGGCTTGCAGATTCGAACCGCTGCCCGAAATGAGCACAACGATGGATTTCATCGTTATGCGTTCACACCAGGGATCACCACTTGGGCATCACCGCTGACGGCAGATTGGATCTCGCCAATGTGCCAGGCTTTTTCGCCAGCTTGTTGCAGTAATTCCAGTGCTTTACTCAGGTTGTCCTGGCTGACGACGACAATCATGCCTACACCACAGTTAAAGGTGCGGTACATTTCGTAGCGCGTCACGTTGCCTTGCTGTTGTAACCAGTCAAAAATCGCCGGCCACTGATAGCTCTGCTCGTTCACTACCGCTTTAGTGTGCTCTGGCAACACCCGTGGGATGTTTTCCCAGAAACCGCCGCCGGTGATGTGACACAGCGCGTGTACCGGCAGTTGTTTGATTAAATTCAGCAGGTTTTTCACGTAGATACGGGTTGGCGCTAACAGATGGTCGGCCAGGGTTTTTTCGCCTAATAACGTATCTGGCGACTGACCACTGACTTCGAGAATTTTGCGTACCAGCGAGAAACCGTTCGAGTGCGGGCCAGAAGAGGCGAGTGCGATCAGCTGATCACCTGGTTTCACCAGACTGCCGTCGATAATGTCGGCTTTTTCCACCACACCGACACAGAAGCCGGCGATATCGTAATCATCACCGTGGTACATGCCTGGCATCTCAGCAGTTTCACCGCCCACCAGCGCACAACCAGACAGTTCACAACCGCGGGCAATGCCTTCCACCACAGTGGCTGCCGTATCGACATTCAGCTTGCCGGTGGCGTAATAGTCGAGGAAAAACAGCGGCTCAGCGCCTTGCACTACGATGTCATTGACACACATCGCCACCAGGTCGATACCGACGCTGTCGTGACGGCCTAAGTCCATCGCCAGACGCAGTTTAGTGCCGACACCGTCGGTGCCTGAGACTAATACCGGTTCTTTATAACCGGCCGGAATTTGACACATAGCGCCGAAACCACCGAGGCCACCAATCACTTCTTTGCGGGTAGTGCGCTTCACCGCACCTTTGATACGATCAACCAGTGCTTCACCGGCATCAATATCGACCCCTGCGTCTTTGTAACTTAATGAAGTTTTTTGCTCGCTCACGGTTATCCTCGATGGCTTTGAGTTAAAAAGGGGATAAAAAAACGCGCGCATTTTACCTTGTTTGCCGGCAAGACAAAAGGTTTAATCAGCGCGCAGCAGCACAGGACTGAGCAGTCGGGCGTCTGGCCCTTATTGCATCGCGTTACTGATCGCCTGCGAAATATACTCTTTGACGCTCAAATCCGGGTTTTTGGTCACTTTGTGGTAGACCAGCGACGCCAGCGGAAACTCTTTATTGTTGTAATTCAGGCTGACATAAGGCGCAGTTTCGTCACCGGTCTGATGCACCCATTCGCCACCGACCACCGCTAAAAACACCTGGCCAAGGTAGGCGCCAAAAATATTGCACAGCGTGAACATATGGGCGTCTGACATCCGCTGTTTTTGCTGCTGATGAGCGATGCTGCTGAGCAGCACATCGACCAGTGGTAAGGATTCAAGGCTGAGATCCAGGGTGACCTGATGCTCTTCTTTGGCATATGCCACAGCATCCTGGGCGCTTTGTAACATCAGTTCCGAAAGTTCAGTAGGGTTCATCTTCAGTTTCCTGTTTTGCCATGCGCAGCCAGGATGATCTGGCGCAGTTGCCGGCCACCCGGGCCTAATTTGTCTTCTTTGGGTACCACCAGTGACAGCGGGATCTGCCGCTCGGTGCTTTGTTTCAGTTGCAGCCGGATTAAGCTGCCGGCCTGCAGTGCCTGCTGCACAATAAAATCGGGCAGCCAGCAAAAACCGAGGCCGCGCTGCAGGATCACCATGGCTTCATAAAAATTGCCGACGGTCCAGCGCTGTTCGGCCTTCAGCCAGCCGGCATTTTCTGCCGGTTTCTGGCCGGTATCCCGGATCACAATTTGCAGATGCTGCGACAGCTCATCGGCATCCAGCCCGTCGATGCCGCTCAGCGGATGGCCGGGCGCACAGACCAGTACCATCTGAGTGACACATAAAGGTTCACTGAGATAACCCCGCGGCACTATTGGTGTCGCGGCGATCACCAGATCAGCTTTTGCTTCTAGGATCATTTCGGCACTGCCGGTGATCACGGTATCGATGATCTGAATGCGGCTGCCGCGGCTGAACGGATAAAACTGATCCAAGGCCTGGTAGAGCTTGTCGCGCGGGTAAATAATCTCGACTGCCAGCCGCAGTTCCGGCTCCCAGCCCATGTCGATATTGGCTGCCAGCAATTCCAGATCTTCGATTTGCTGGGTCAGCAAACGCGAGCGGCGCAGCATCACTTCACCGGCAGGCGTTAAAAATGCTTTGCGGCCAATCACTTGAAGCAATTCGACGCCGAGCTGATTCTGCAGTTTTGCCACGGCGTGGTTCAGGCTGGACTGGCTTTTGTTTAATAAATCTGCCGCCTGAGCATAGCCGCCAGCGTCGACAACAGCCTGCAGGATCCGCCATTGCTCTAATGTCGATTTCGGCCGGTAAGGCATAGAATTCCTCAGACAGATCAGGCGGTTGCCACAATTACGGCCCGTAGCGGCGCCGGATAACCTTCAATGGTCTTACTATGATCAGTCGGGTCGAGAAAATCAACCAGACTTTCGGTTTGCATCCAGTCAGTGGCTCGTTGCTCCAGCAGGCTGGTCTGGTTTAAATCCACCACCCGGATATCGTGAAAGCCAAGACGCGCCAGCCAGAGTTCCAGCGCCGCCGTGCTGGGAATAAACCAGACATTACGCATTTTGGCGTAGCGATCGGTCGGGACCAGCACGGTCTGGGCGTCACCCGGGACTACTAAAGTTTCCAGCACCAGCTGGCCACCTGGACGCAGCTGATTTTTCAGCTGTTGCAGGAAATCCAGTGGCGAACGGCGGTGATATAACACGCCCATCGAAAACACGGTATCAAAGGTTTTCAGTTCCGGCATGTCGTCGATGCCAATCGGCAACAGATGGACGGCCGGGTCGGGATGAAAATGTTTAATGGCCTGAAACTGGCAGAAAAACAGCTGGCTTGGGTCAATGCCGACCACCAGTTCGGCGCCGGCGCCACGCATGCGCCACAGGTGATAACCACTGCCACAGCCGACATCGAGCACTGTACGGTGTGCCAGCGGCGCCAGATGGGGCAGTACCCGGTCCCACTTCCAGTCGCTGCGCCATTCGGTATCAATCTTCAGGCCATGAATATCAAATGGGCCTTTGCGCCAGGGCATCAGCTGTTTCAGCAGCACTTCCAGCCGCTGACGGGCACCTTCAGTTAATTCGTCTGCGTTGCCGATGGTCACCGCGCTCTGCAGGTCGATGTGTGCCGGCTGCGTCTTTGGCAAATGCGCCAGTACTTTTTGCCACTGTTTAAAATCGCCGTGGAGTGCCTCTTTATGCCAATGACTCAGCTGCGCCGGTAACACATTGAGCCAGGGGGCCAGTTTGGTTTTGGCTATCAGCGCGTAAAAATCGTTAAACCACTGCATCGGCGGCTCCTTGTTTAATCGCGACCATCGAACAGAAATTAAAACACTGAAACCAGACGCTGAAGCTGTCAAATCCGGCCGAGGCAAAACGTTGCTGGTGCTCGGCCAGCGTATCGGGCTTCATCACGTTCTCTAGTGCTGTGCGTTTTTGGCTGATCTCCAGTTCGGAATAACCATTGGCCCGTTTAAAATCATGATGCAGGTCAATCAGCAGTTCATGAGTTTGCCGGTCATCAAACACTACTTTTTCTGACAGGATAAAAATACCGCCGGGTTTGAGGCCACGATAAATCCGGGCAACTAAGGCGTCGCGGTCGGCTTTGGGTAAAAACTGCAGAGTGAAATTACTGACCACCATCGCGGCATTGTCGATATCCAGTTCGCGGATATCGCCCAGTTGCACGTCCAGCGGAACTTCGCTGCGAAACGCCTGTAAATGCAGACGGCAGCGTTCGACCATCGCCGGGCTATTGTCGACGGCAATAATTTTACTCTGACAGTCACTGAGCTGGCGGCGCATCGCCAGGCTGGCTGCACCCAGCGAGCAACCTAAATCGTAATAATTGCTGTTTTTTTGCTGGTAACGCTGCGTCAGCTTGCCGATCGTCTGGATAATGGTCTGATAACCTGGGACCGATCGCTGGATCATATCCGGAAAAACTTCAACGACATCAGCGTCGAAACAGAAGTCCTGAACCTGAGCCAGCGGCTCAGCATAAATTGCGTCTTTTTGTGTCATGGGTTGCATCACAAAGCGGGATTACGACAGGCTGAAACAGCGCGCATAGTAGCAAAAAGTGTGGCGCTTGGGCAGAACTTCAGAACAGTGTGTTTTGGCTCGGCGCTAAATCTGCCGGCCAGGGCTGCAGGACCGGATGGGAAATACCGGTCAGCCCGGCCAGTTCTGCCGCAAACTGGCGCGCCAACAGCGGCGCGCTGATATTGTCTTCGGTATGGAAAAATGCATAAGGCGTGCGGCCTTCGGCAAGCCACTGTGCCATTTTGTGCAGCCAGGGCTGGTAAAAAGCCCGGTTCGCTGCGAGATCTGAAACGCCGATAAAACGGAACATCGGGGCAGGCCCGAGCGCCGTCACATGCACCGGCAGCCGCGGTTTCTTGCGCTGCGCCTCTGCCAGTGCTGCAGTGGCAGAGGGTTGGGCAAACAGGCAACGGCTGTCCAGCACCACCCGTTCGCAGCCGGCGTCCCGCAACAGGTGATGTAAATGCTGCTCGGCCGGGCCTTTGCTGAAGAGGGCCGCATGACGCACTTCGACCGCACAGCTGGCGAACTGGCGTAATTGCCGCAGTAATGCCGGAAAATCTGTATCCGTCGTCACACACTGACTGGCGGCAAATTGCAGATGTAACAAGCCAATCTGACTGCGCAGTGGCTGCAGCAGCTCCAGCCATTGTGTCAGCGCACTGAACCGTTCCTGCTCCTGCAGCTGATGACTGATGAGCTTTGGTACTTTCAGGCTGAAACGGAATTGTGGATTGACCTGTGATTGCCAGCGCAAAACGGTGGCGGGCGCCGGGTTGGCGTAGAAGGTGGTATTGCCCTCTACTGCATTGAAATATCGGCTGTATTGGGCTAAAAAGTCAGAGGCAGGGCATTGTGCATCAAACAGACTGCCGCGCCATTGTTCATTCGCCCATAGCGGGCAGCCAAGATAATACATAACAACAAGTCCGGCCTGTGACACAGCGCCTGATGATTCAGAGAGAACAATTTGAAGCATATCATAACGCTTATCTGTGTGTTGTTCAGCCTGTGGACTGCGCGTAGTTTTGCCGAACCGGCCGATCCGGCATTAAGTGCCGGCCGCCTGGTCATCGGCACCAATGATGATATCTATCCTTATGCGTACCCGGATAATCAACAAAAGCCGGTGGGGCTGGTGATTGATTTATGGAATCAGCTGGCGCAGACCGCCGGTCTGACGCTGGAGATCCGGGTATTGCCCCGGATCCGGCTGTCAGAAGCGCTCGCCCGTGGTGAGATAGATGTAGTGGCCGGCCTGAGTCGCAATCCGGAACGGGAGCAGCAATACCTGCTCGGTCCGACGCTGGTCAATGTTTACAGCAATGTGTTTGTGCATCGTGATCTGAATAATGTGAATCAGTTACAGCAGCTGACACCTTATCTGGTCGGGTCTTTGCAGCAGTCGGCGAATAACACCTTATTATTGCAGGCGGCTCCCGGTGTGACTTTACGTGAGTACGCCTATCTGGATGATTTATATGATGCGGCATTGCAAGGAGAGATCAAAGCATTCACTGCGCAGGACCGCCTCAGTCCGCGTTATGCACACTACAAAGAACTGCAGGAGCTGTTCCCATTATTTCGCAAACTGCCGCTACAAAAAATTGAGCTGACCTATGCGGTGATGCGCAGCCGACCAGCGTTGTCCGCGCATCTGGCTGCCGCATTTCAGCGCTTGCCGGCTGGTTTTATCGAAAAACTGGAGCGGCGCTGGCTTAGCGGGATCAGTGATGAAAATACCGTGCTGGTGGCGATGGCCGAAGGCAATCCGCCGCTGATGAACGTAACGCCAAATGGTTTGCCACAAGGCTTATTGGTTGATTTGTGGCAACTGTGGTCCGATCAGACCGGCATTCCGATCGCGATGGTGCCGGAAACATCAACCGAAGGTTTAAAAACCTTGCGCCAGGGCCGGGTGGACGCCCATATGGGGTATCCGGTGGCAGGGGTTGCGCCTGAGGGGGTAAGGCTGGTCTGGCCGGTGTACCGGCTGATGTCGTCGTTTTACTATAGCGCCGCGCAGCAATTGACGGACCTGACCCAGGTCAGTGCACCGGTAGGGGTATTTGCGGCGGCGTCTTATGTGGAAAAATTACGGGCGGACTATCCGGCGCTGCAGCTGCGTAGTTATCTGAAACTTGAAGACATGGTGCGGGCGTTTGAACGTAATGAAATTGCAGGCTTTTTTATCGCCGATTTGATCATGCAACACCGGGTGCTGCAGACCAATGCACGTTCGTACAAAAAATTGGAACAACCGCGTTATCAGACCGAACTGCAGATCCTGGTAGCGGCCGACGCGAACAAACTGGCTGAACAGCTCAAACAAGGCTTTCAGGCTATCACCCAGGACCAGCTCGAAGCGATTGAAAAACGTTGGCTGACACGGCCGGAAACCGGTTTTTATAGCAGTTTTCGCCAGCAGGTGCCACTGTCAGCACCGGCACAGGAATGGCTGAAAAGTCACCACAGTATCCGTGTCGGGGTGATGGCCAACTGGCCACCGATGGAGTTTGTTGACCAGGATGGCGCGGTCAAAGGCGTCACTCAGGACATTCTGACCAAACTCAACCAGCGTCTGGGCATTGAGCTGACCGCGGTGCCTTATACGGACTGGCAAGAGCTGGTGCAGGATTTTCTCGAAGGTAAGCTCGATATGGTCGCCAATATGGCGGACACCACGGAACGCAAAGCACAGGCGAATTTCAGTCTGAATTTCTGGCCGGCGCAATGGGCGGTGCTGAGTCTGGGACATACGGCACAAATTGCATCGATGCGTGAATTAAACGGCAGCACAGTTGCCATCGAAAAAGACTACGACATCAATCTTTTACTGCAACAGCAATTCCCGGAAATCAACATTGTACCTACGTCGCACTATGACGAAAGCCTTGAGCTGTTACAGCAAGGCCGGGTGAATTTTGCCATTGATACGCTGATGGTAACCGGCGGCACCTTGCGGAAGCCGGAATACAGTAACCTGCGCATGCATCTGCCGGCTGATATGCCGGTCACCCCCTCACTGTTTGCAGTGCGCAAGGATTATCCGCTGTTGCTGCAAATTATCGATCAGGGTTTAAGAACATTGTCTGACGCTGATCGCACTGAGATCCGTAATCGTTGGTTCCTGCTCGATTTTGATCCGGATTTGGCGCAGGACCGGGTGTACACGCTGGTGTTACAGGTGGTTGGTGCTGGCCTGTTGCTGTTTGCTCTGGTGTTTTTCTGGAATATGTCGCTGCGTCGTGAAGTGGGCCTGCGCCGCGAGATGGAGCAGAAAATGCGTTTTATGGCGACGCACGATGATCTGACCCAGCTCGCTAACCGGGCGTTATTGCAGGAGCGGCTGGAGCAGGCCGTATTGCAGCACGCCAGGCATCAGGAGAAGCTGGCGCTGTTATTCATTGATTTGGATGGTTTTAAAGCTGTCAATGACAACTGTGGTCACCATGTTGGTGACGAGTTGCTGACCCGCGTTGCCGCGTTGCTGAAATATTGTGTCCGCAAAAGCGACACTGTCGCGCGTTTTGGCGGTGACGAATTTGTGATCCTGCTGACCGGGCTGCTGGACCGGGATGACGCGGCCATCGTCGCGGAGAAAATTCTGCTGCAGCTGGCCGAACCGTTACCGCTGTCGGTCTGTCAGGCCAAAGTCGGCGCCAGTATAGGCATAGCTTTGTATCCGGATGATGGCACTGACGGCAATAGTCTGCTCAAAGCAGCGGATGGCCTGATGTACCTGGCCAAACAAGGTGGCAAAGGCCAATACAGGTTCAGCCGCGAACCGCTGAAGCCATGAGCGCGGCGGCCACGGCAGCATCTGTGGCCGCTTTCTCCATCGATTGCTGCTTGGGGCCGTGACATTAGCAGTCATTTCTATATAATTGGCGCTCATTTTTCCGCTG
Source organism: uncultured Chromatiaceae bacterium (assembly GCA_937978655.1). Taxonomy (GTDB): domain Bacteria; phylum Pseudomonadota; class Gammaproteobacteria; order Enterobacterales; family Alteromonadaceae; genus Pararheinheimera. The sequence goes on along the minus strand of CALJUX010000053.1, from coordinate 10,755 downwards.
TCATTTCAGCTCGGCCGGTTTAAAGGATAAGTTCATGCGTAGCCATTATTGCGGTGCCTTGAGTGCACAACACGTAGGTCAACAGGTTTCATTGTGTGGTTGGGTCAATCGTCGCCGCGATTTAGGCGGGTTGATTTTTGTTGATTTACGCGACCGTGAAGGCTTAGTGCAGGTGTTCTTTGACCCTGATTTGACCGACCTGTTTGCTCAGGCCGCTGAATTACGCGCCGAGTTTTGCGTCAAAATTGAAGGCTCAGTGCGGGCGCGTCCTGATTCACAAGTGAATGCCGAGATGGCGACTGGCGCTGTTGAAGTTTACGCATCCAGCCTGACTATCCTGAATAAATCGCCAGCGCTGCCACTGGATTTTAATCAGAACAACTCAGAAGAGCAGCGTCTGAAATATCGTTATCTGGACTTGCGTCGTCCGCTGATGAGCGACCGGCTGAAATTCCGCGCCAAAGTCACCAGCTTTGTGCGTAACTTCATGGACAGCCACGGTTTCATGGATATTGAAACGCCAATCCTGACCAAAGCAACACCGGAAGGTGCCCGTGATTATCTGGTGCCAAGCCGCACGCACAAAGGTCAGTTCTTCGCGCTGCCGCAATCACCACAGCTGTTTAAACAACTGCTGATGATGGCTGGGATGGACCGTTATTATCAGATCGTGAAATGTTTCCGCGACGAAGATTTACGTGCCGACCGTCAGCCAGAATTCACCCAAATCGATATCGAAACCAGCTTTATGACGGCGGTTGAAGTGCGTGCCGTCACCGAAAAAATGGCGCGCCAGCTGTTTACTGAGATGCTGCAGGTGGACCTCGGCGAATTCCCGCAAATGACCTACAACGAAGCGATGCGCTTGTATGGATCAGACAAGCCGGACCTGCGTAACCCGATGTCGTTTGTCGACATTGCGGATTTAGTCAAAGACGTTGAATTTAAAGTGTTCTCTGCGCCAGCCAACGACCCGAAAGGCCGGGTGGTGGCGTTAAAAGTGCCAGGCGCAGCAGAGAAAGTGTCGCGCAAAGACATCGACGGTTATACCGCTTTTGTTGGCATCTATGGTGCCAAAGGTCTGGCCTGGCTGAAGGTCAATGACCTGAACGCTGGTGCCGACGGTATTCAGTCGCCGGTGGCGAAGTTCCTGACGCCGGAAATCATCGCAGAAATCCTGCGCCGTACCGGTGCTGAAAACGGTGACCTGATTTTCTTTGGCGCAGATCGTTACAAAGTGGTCTGCGAAGCCATGGGCGCGCTGCGGTTGAAACTCGGCGAAGAACTGGGCCTGACGGTGCCGGGCTGGCGTCCGCTTTGGGTGATCGACTTCCCGATGTTTGAAGAAAACGATGACGGCAGCTTTTCTGCTGTGCATCACCCGTTTACCTCGCCACTGGACACCGATGCGTTCCTGCACACGCCGATGGCTGAGTTAGATTTAGGCAATTTATTGTCAAATGCCTACGATATGGTATTAAACGGCACCGAATTAGGCGGTGGCTCTGTGCGTATTCATACCGCAGACGTGCAGGCCAAAGTGTTCCAGCTGCTCGGTATCAGCGATGAAGAAGCGGCTGAGAAATTCGGCTTCCTGTTAGAAGCGCTGCGTTACGGTGCGCCGCCACATGCCGGTCTGGCGTTTGGTCTGGATCGTCTGGTGATGCTGATGACAGGCGCGACGTCGATTCGTGATGTGATGGCGTTCCCGAAAACTGCTACAGCTGCTTGCCCGCTGACCGACGCCCCAGGTTTTGCCAACCCACAACAGCTGGCTGAGCTGAGTGTGCAGGTTGTGGTGAAAGAACAGAAATAACAAGCCGGTTGCTGCATTCGCAGCACCACGCTGTAGAGCGACAGGGAAAACGGCGACTTTGGTCGCCGTTTTCATCTGCGCGGCAAATTTGAGTCAGTACCGGTGTGTTGTTACCGGTCAACGATGGAGACCATGATGGCCGGACATAGTAAATGGGCCAATATGAAGCACCGCAAGGCGCGTCAGGATGCCAAAAAAGTAAAAATCTTTACCAAGTTAATCCGTGAACTGACGGTGGCGGCTAAACAAGGCCCGGATCCGGATGGCAATCCGCGGTTACGCACCGCCATTGCAAAGGCCTTAGTCAACAACTTATCCCGTGATGTGATAGACCGGGCAGTGAAGCGCGGTGCCGGTGACAGTGACGGCGAGAATTTTGAAGAGCTGGTGTATGAAGGCTACGGCCCGAATGGCGTGGCGATCATCGTCGAAACCCTGACCGATAACCATAAGCGGACGGTACAGGATGTACGCAGCGCCTTTACTAAATATGGCGGCAATCTTGGCACCAACGGCTCTGTGTCTTATTTATTCAGCCGTCAGGGCATGCTGAGTTTTGCACCGGGCGTGAATGAAGACCAGTTAATGGAACTGGCGCTTGAGGCAGGCGCCGACGATGTGCTGATGCACGACGATGGCTCTGCCGAAGTTTTGACGGCGCCGGATATTTTTGTCGATGTGAAAGAAGCGCTGGAGCGGGCGGGTTTAGTGGCTGAACACGCAGAAGTCAGTCTGATCCCGTCGACCAAAGCGGAGATTGGCGCCGATATTGTGGCGAAGTTTTTTAAGCTCATCGACATGCTGGAAGATTTTGATGACGTACAAAACGTTTACCACAATGCCGACATCGCGGATGACGTACTGGCGCTGGTGGACCAGTGAACATCATTCTGGGCATAGATCCGGGCAGCCGGCTGACCGGTTATGGCGTGATCCGACAGCATGGCAGCAAATTTGAATACATCGCCAGCGGTTGTATCCGGATGACACTGACGGACATGCCAGACCGGCTGAAACAAATCTTTGACGGCGTCAGCCAGATCATTTTGCAAACCCAGCCTACGGTGTTTGCCATTGAGCAGGTGTTTATGGCGCGCAATCCGGATTCGGCGTTAAAGCTGGGACAGGCGCGCGGCGCTGCAATAGTCGCGGCGAAATTCGCAGGGTTAGATGTTTACGAATACTCCGCGCGACAAGTAAAACAATCGGTGGTGGGCACTGGTGCTGCGGCAAAAGAGCAGGTCCAGCATATGGTGAAATCGTTGCTGAAATTACCGGCAAACCCGCAGGCCGATGCCGCCGATGCCCTTGCTGTTGCGCTGTGCCATGGGCATACTCAGCAAAGTTTATTGCATCTGGCCGGTCAGGCCAGCAAAACAGTACGTGGGCGTTTGCGCCGCTAATGATCAACACCGATTTCCTCATTTCTAATTCTTCAGGCAGGTAAACATGATTGGGCGCTTACGCGGTGTGGTGCTGGAAAAGCAGGCTCCGGAAATTTTGCTGGAAGTGGGCGGCGTTGGTTATGAAGTGCAATTGCCGCTGACCAGTTTTTATAGTTTGCCGGCCACCGGGCAGGAAGCGATTATTTATACCCATTTTGTCGTGCGCGAAGATGCGCAGCTGTTATATGGCTTTAGCTCGGTCGCTGAGCGCAGCCTGTTCCGCCAGCTGATTAAAGCCAACGGCATAGGCCCGAAAATGGCGCTGACCATTTTGTCCGGCCTGACCGCAAGTCAGTTTGTCCGTTGTGTTCAGTCGAACGATATCAGCACGCTGGTGAAGTTACCGGGCGTCGGTAAAAAAACCGCTGAACGTTTACTGGTCGAAATGCGCGACCGGCTCAAAGACTGGGGCTTGAACATCGACACGCCGGTGACCGATCACCTGGTGCTTGGCGACGACGAAGTGCAACAGTTTGCGTTGCAGGACAGCCCGGAACAAGATGCGGTCGGCGCATTACTGAGCCTCGGATACAGCCAGGCGCAGGCGGCGGCGGCAGTGAAAAAAGTATTTAAAGCTGATCTCAGCAGTGAGCAGTTAATTAAAGCTGCACTGAAATCAATGATTTAACAAAAGGCCTGAATGATGATTGAAGCGGATCGGCTGGTAGCGCCTACGGCCCGGATTGAAGAGGAAGTGATAGACAGGGCTATCCGGCCCAAATCACTGGCCGACTACACCGGCCAGGATCACGTCCGGGCGCAGATGGCGATTTTTATCGAAGCGGCGCGCGGCAGGGGAGAGCCCCTGGATCACTTGTTAATCTTTGGCCCGCCTGGGCTTGGCAAAACCACACTGGCGATGATTGTCGCCAACGAAATGGGTGTCAACATCAAACAAACCTCCGGACCTGTACTGGAAAAGGCCGGCGATTTGGCGGCGCTGCTGACTAATCTCGAACCGAATGATGTGTTGTTTATCGACGAAATTCACCGGTTAAGTCCGGTAGTCGAAGAAATTCTCTATCCGGCGATGGAAGACTATCAGCTGGACATTATGATCGGGGAAGGCCCGGCTGCACGTTCGATCAAACTGGATTTGCCACCTTTTACCCTGGTCGGCGCTACCACCCGCGCCGGTGCCCTGACTTCGCCGCTGCGTGATCGTTTTGGCATCGTGCAGCGGCTGGAATTTTATAAAACAGCTGAGCTTGCACTTATTGTGCAGCGCTCGGCGGATTTCCTGAATTTGCCGCTGGATCTTGCTGCCGCCACAGAGATCGCCCGCCGCTCCCGTGGCACACCGCGTATCGCCAATCGTCTGTTACGCCGGGTTCGGGATTATGCACAAGTAAAATCTGAGGGCAAAGTGGATGTGGATATTGCCAACCAGGCGTTGCTGATGGTGGACGTCGACGCGCATGGCTTTGATTACATGGATCGCAAGCTGATGCTGGCCATTATTGAAAAATTCATGGGCGGTCCGGTAGGGCTGGACAATTTAGCGGCGGCTATTGGCGAAGAGAAAGAAACGATTGAAGATGTGATCGAGCCTTACCTGATCCAACAAGGTTTTATTCAGCGCACCCCACGGGGCCGGATCGTGTCAGCGCATGCCTATCGCCACTTTGGATTTGACTTGCCCGCTCAGGACAGCTAAGCGCAGCGCCAGCCAGCGGCTGCGCTGGCTTTTTGTTCATATCGTTGAATTTCAGGCAAAAAAAACCCGCTCAGAGAGCGGGCAATGCAACAAGTTGAAGTAAGACCTCAAAAAATCCAGGGAACATGCTGAGCAACCCGGTGATTGAAGCAATCACCCAATCGCTCTGTGAACTTCACTACAATCCAAAACCCTCGGTCCGGACCGTTGCGCTAGTGGAGAACACGCTGCGCAGTTTATGGATTTAGAACATTTACTTCAAACGAGAAAAATTGCCCATTCAGATTAAAAATTCTAATGAGAATATTAATTCATTATTCATGAATATTAAGTTGTAAGGAGTTGTATCCTTAAATTTCGCGCCCTTCAGGGAGTTTTGAAATTGGTAAGACCAATACTGGCATTAAATAAAGTACTGACAGTTGCGGCGGCAGAAAATTGCCATTGGTCGTTGTTTTTCGGGAGTTCATCGTGGATTCAGGAACTTTAGCCCAACCTCTGCGTCCAGAAAGGACACAAGCCGGGTCGGTGCGGGTCGGTCCTGAAATATTTTTACAATTGCCGACAGTGTGCTGTTGAGTTAAGCACGGGTGTCCAATATCATAGCGCCCAAATTTCTAGCCTTTTTCAGATGTTCAGAGGTGTTTCCCGGTGGCAGGCCAGCTTTCAGTCCTAAGTCTTATTCTCGAAGCCAGTATCGTCGTAAAAATTGTGATGCTGATACTGATGTCCGCTTCTATTGTGTCTTGGGCCATGATTATTCAGCGCAATAAAGCACTGAGCCAGGCGCTGGACGAAAGCCGTAAGTTCGAAGACCGGTTCTGGTCTGGGATTGACTTATCAAAACTTTATAACGAAGTCAGCGCACGTGCGACAGTAACCGGTATGGAATCGTTGTTTAAGGCTGGTTTTAAAGAATTTGCCCGTTTACACAAAACGTCGGCGCGCTCGCCGGGCGCTGTGATGGAAGGCACTCAGCGGGCCATGCGCGTTGGCTTATCCCGCGAAGTTGAACGGCTGGAAACGCATTTACCATTTTTGGCTACTGTTGGCTCGATCAGCCCTTACATCGGTTTGTTTGGAACGGTCTGGGGCATCATGAACGCATTTATGGCATTAGGTGCAGTGCAGCAAGCCACGCTGGCTATGGTGGCACCGCCTATTGCCGAAGCGCTGATCGCAACGGCCATTGGTCTGTTCGCGGCCATTCCTGCCGTTATTGCATACAACAAGTTCTCTCACAGCGTTGAACAGCTGGAAAACTCTTATGCCAACTTTGTGGAAGAGTTCTCTAATATCCTGCATCGCCAGGCCGTCAGCAGCGGAGACAGTCACTGATGTATGTGCGTAAAAAACGCCGCATGGTGGCTGAAATCAACGTGGTGCCTTACATCGATGTGATGTTGGTGCTGATGGTGATCTTTATGGTGACCACGCCGATTATCACTCAGGGTGTAAAAGTGGAGCTGCCAAAATCCAAGGCAGAGCCGATTGAGCAGATGAAAGATAATAAAACGCCCATTGTTGCGACGATCGATGAAGCCGGGTTGTATTACTTCGAAAAAGACAGCGTGCAAAAAGGCCCTTTTAACGCCGAAGCGTTGCAGGCCGAAGTGATGAGCACCCTGACGATTGAACCCGGTACTCAGGTGATCATCAAAGCGGACGGCCGGGTTGACTACAACTCTGTCATCCATTTACTGAATATGTTAAAGGAAGCTGGCGCCCCCGCGGTCGGTCTGATGACTGAAGACGTGGAGTCGAAGTAAGATGGAACCGGCGTTTAAAAAGGCGCTGCAGATATCAGCGTCTCTGCATCTTGCTTTGCTGCTGGCGTTGTTTATCAACTTCAGCTTTTTTGATAAAAATGAAGTAATAGTAGTGCCGCTGTACTCGGCGTCGAATGCGCCGTTGCAGGCCAGTGTCGTCGAAAACCCCAACCTCAAAGAAGCAGACAAACCGACACGCAAAAAGCCTGAGCCGAAAAAAGAACCTCCGAAGCCGGAACCAAAGCCGGAAGAGCCTGAAGAAGATCCGCAGGAAGAACTGCAGAAGCAGGAAGAAGAGCGAAAACTTCAGCAGGAAAAGGAAATTCAGGTCCGGAAAAAGCAAGAAGAAGCCAAAAAGAAGAAACAAGAAGCTGATCTGGCTTTGAAAAAGAAAAAAGAACAAGAGAAGCTGGATAAACAGAAAAAAGAAGAAGAGCGGAAAAAAACAGAAGCTGAAAAGAAAAAGAAAGAAGAATTAGCCAAGAAAAAGAAAGAAGAAGAACTGAAAAAGAAAAAAGCCGCAGAAGCAAAGAAAAAAGCCGAAGCGCTGAAAAAGAAAAAAGCGGAAGAAAAGCAGCGTAAGCAAGCGCTTGATCAGGCCGCGGAAGAAATGATGCTGGAAGATGAGCTGGCGGAAGAGGCAGATGAAGCACGACGGGCCGCGCGCCAGGGCCAGTTGTTGACTGAAAAGCAACGTTACGTCGCGATGATTGTCGAACGGGTGCGGCAAAGCTGGTTTACCGATGACACAATGAACGGCAAAGAATGTGTGATTGAACTAAAGTTAGCCAGCAATGGATTTGTGACCAGCCTGAATGTGGTGGGCGGAGATGCTGGTGTCTGTAATGCAGCGGTGAATGCGATTAACCGGGTTGGTCGTTTCCCTATGCCGGAAGATCCTGACTTAAATCAGGAATTCCGTGAATTGAAATTACCGTTTAAGAAATAACAGAGACGAGACTTTATGAATTTCAGATGGATTGCGAAGTCAATGATGGTCGCCGCAGCTTTTATGGTCAGCTGTGCACAGGCTTCATTGGAAATTATTATTACCGAAGGTGTCGACAGTGCTCGTCCGGTCGCGATTGTCCCTTTTGCATTTGTCGGGGCGACAAAACCGAATCAGGACATTGGTCAAATTGTCTCCGCAGATTTGATGCGCAGCGGTAAATTCAATCCAATCAACGCGATGCGGATGCCGCAACAGCCGCAGAACAGCAGCCAGTTTAATGCTGCGGTCTGGGATAAAACCGGTGTCGAAGCCGTAGTGATGGGAACCATCAAAGAAGTCGGGATGGACCGTTACACTGTCAGTTATGAACTGGTTGATGTGGTCAAAGCAAAAGGTGGCGTTGGCCAGCCAATGATGAATGCAGCGGGCCGGATTGTCGGCGGCACAAATCATATTCTGCACGCCAGCGAAATTACTATTACCGGGAAGCAATTCCGGCAGTATGCCCACCGGATGAGCGATGTGATTTATGAAAAACTGACTGGTGAGCGTGGCGCATTCTCAACAAAAATTGCATATGTGTTGGTGCGTGACCGGCAGGAATATCGTTATCAGTTAGTGGTCGCTGATTATGACGGCGAGAATGAGCAGGTATTGTTACGCGCGAAAGAGCCGCTGATGTCGCCAAGCTGGTCGCCGGATGGGACCAAACTTGCGTATGTCACTTTTGAGCGCAAACAATCGCAGATTTATATTCAGGATGTGTATACCGCCCGTCGTAGTATTCTGACGTCATTTAAAGGGATCAATGGTTCGCCGGTGTGGTCGCCGGATGGTCGGAAAATGGCGATGACGTTGTCAAAAGATGGCAATTCAGAAATTTACGTGATGGATATTGCGTCAAAAGCATTAACTAAAGTTGCACCACACCGGGCAATTGATGTAGAACCTACCTGGGCACCGGATGGAAAAAGCATTTTATTTTCATCTGAGCGCGGCGGCCGTCCACAACTTTATTCTGTAGAGTTGGGGTCAAACCAGGTTTCCCGGGTTACTTTTGAGGGCGAAATGAACCTGGCAGGCAAATATACGCCAAATGGTCAAGCAATAGTTATGGTAAACCGGACAAACGGTCAGTATAATATCGCCCGCATGGATAGAACTACTAAGTTTATGCAAGTGCTGACACGGACTTACCTGGACGAGTCACCGAGCATTGCGCCAAACGGCTCAATGATTATCTATAGTACTTTGCATGGTAGTAATACCCAAGTACTGGCACTGGTGTCCATGGATGGTCGCTTTAAAGCAAGGTTGCCAGCTACCAATGGCCGCGTGAAATCACCGGCATGGTCGCCGTTTTTATAAAATACAAAAATTTGGTTAAATCGTAATACTAAGGACAACATCATGAACTTAAATAAAGTTTTAAAAGGTTTGTTAGTTGCTGTGCCAGTGCTGACTTTAGCTGCATGTAGCTCTAACAATGAAACTGACGCTGGCGATGCAAACGCAAACGCTACTCAGCCAGTAGTTGCCGATCAAGGCCTGAGCGATGCAGAACAACTGCGTCAGCAATTAGAAGCCCTGCGTCAGCAAAACACTATTTATTTCGACTTCGACAAGTCTGACATCCGTTCTGAATTCGCTTCAGTTCTGGACGCGCACGCTGCATTCCTGCGCGCTCGCACTACTATCTCTGTTACTATCGAAGGTCACACTGATGCTCGTGGTACTCCAGAGTACAACATCGCACTGGGCGAGCGTCGTGGTCAGTCAGTTCAGAAATACCTGGAAAACCTGGGTGTTGCTGCTGGTCAGATGTCTGTAGTGAGCTACGGTGAAGAAAAACCAGTTGATGCTGGCAACACCGAAGAGTCATTCGCTAAAAACCGTCGCGCTGTTCTGGTTTACTAATTTAAGTTGTGAGTTTGCATGACCGTTAAGACGTCGTTTGTTGCTGTATTAACCCTGGTCGCGGCCGCTGTTGCTGCTGATCCTGCTCCTGTAGCGGATCTGAGTCGCAGCAGTAGTCAGGGGATTGCCACACAGAGCACTGTTCGCAGTGGTTCAGTTTCAGAGCGGCTTGCTGCTTTGGAACGTGTGGTTGAAGCCCGGGCTGCAGCACAGTTAGCTACACAGCAGCAACTTGAGACTTTATTGACTGAAGTCAGTGAGTTACGCGGAACAACGGAAGAGCACTCCTATAAGTTAGAACAGATATTACAGCAGCAGCGGGATATCTATCAGGAAATTGACCGCCGGCTCGGTGGTGCTGCTGCGGGTACTGTGTCATCTCAGACGACAGTACCGGCGCAGCAAGAAGCCGTAGTTCCAGCGGGCAATCCTGCAGCCGTTGTAGCAGCCGATGAGGCTGCTGCAGCGGAATCTGCAGCACCAACCCCACAGGTCGCTGCAACTGGTCAGCTCAATGAAGCCCAGGCTTATGAGCAGGCTATCAACTATGTTGTGAAAGACCGTAATTATGCGGCCGCTATTCCGGCATTTGAAGATTTCATTAAAAACTATCCAAACTCTGAATACACCTCAACGTCACATTATTGGCTTGGGCAGTTGTATTATCAGAAAAACGAATTCGCAAAAGCCAAAACGCATTATGAGCGTGTGGTCAAACAGTTCCCGAACTCCAGTAAAGTTCCGGACGCATTATTAAAGCTGGGATTAGTCGCGGATAAACAAAATGATGCTGCGGCTGCAAAGAAATATTATAACCAGCTGATAAAAAGCTTTCCAAAATCCAAGGCTGCGGCCACCGCAAAAGCCAAATTGGAATCCCGTTAAAACCGCTTCATAGCGGTTTTTTCGTTTCTGCACTGTCCTCAGTTGTCAAATCTGTACGTCTGCTCCGCGTTCAATCGGTACCGCTTTGCGCTGTGATGCGCAGCCAATTTAAATCATTCAATAAAGATGTCGCCGGCTGAATTAGTTACTTCTTCGCCATAGTGCCGGTCTTTTAAGCAGTCAGTTCGCTAAAACGATGTTTTTGCCAGATTTTGGTTGCACTGCGCGTGTAAATAAGTAAGATATGCGTCCGCGAGAGGGGTCATTAGCTCAGCTGGTAGAGCAGCGGACTTTTAATCCGTTGGTCGATGGTT
>CALJUX010000052.1 GCA_937978655.1 uncultured Chromatiaceae bacterium | reverse complement strand
GGCACCTGATGCTGTCGACTGTCGACAAAAACAGACTCTTACCGACAAGAAAGTAAAGCTCGTGACACCCACCTAATTCAGGTGGTCTCAACACCGAATTACGCGCCTCTCCAAGTCTAAAAATAAGTCACAATTCGGCAAAACGCGCTCTGGTATCGGGGCGTTTTGATGATGTACAGAAACAGCTAAGTTGGAAAAAATGCTGGCACCTGATGCTGTCGACTGTCGACAAAAACAGACTCTTACCGACAAGAAAGTAGCTCATTGAATTGGATTAGAGATGTCGGTTCCGTGCCTGTTAACCAAATGCTTCGCGTGCAGCGGGTATGCCCAATAGCCATTTTTGGTGCATCAGGGCACAAAATTCCTGCATGCGTGCTGCAGGTCCAATTACTCGGTGGTACGTGCTCTCAAGGCTCAGACAATTTCTCAGCCAGATGTGGTGTTGCATATTCAGCCGGGTGAAAATCGGCGGCAAACTATCGGCAATCACACCGCGTTTTTGGGGATGCATTTGCCTGCCAGACCAGTCAACTAATTGAATATATTCAATCAGGTTATACGGGATGTCGTTGGGGTTATTGTCCTGATGAGCATTGCCGGCAAAAGGGCGCAACAGGTGTTTCATTGGCGAGTTGTTGTCTTTAGTCATCCGAAGCTGAATGGATGTGTAATCCGAATGCTCTGGAGATGATGCCATGTCCGCGCGAATAGGGTTTAAATCAACATAAGCCATCGCTTGAAGCTCAGCTTTTTCATCTAACAACGCCTGCGATTTAAATCGGCCTTCCCAAAAGCGTCCGGTGCATTGGTCTTCCGCATTCGCGATGCGGGCGATGTGTTCGTTCAGACAACGCATAAACCAGCTGAGGTCATAAAGCCGGTTGCGCCAGGTTTCAATGATGGTGTGTACCGCAGCGGTTTCGGCTGCGGACATAGGTATTTGCCTGGAGAAGCGCTCTGCTAAAACGGGTAATCTAAACAAGGAGTTCCAGCGTCTGATGACGTCATACGCATCTAAACCAAGAGCTTGTTGCTTTTGAATTCTGACCACCAAATGGTAGTGGTTGGACATAATCGCAAAAGCAGAGATAGCAATGCAAAAGACATTGGCGAGTTCGGCAAGTCGTTCAACAATGAGCTGCCGCCGATGGCTGAAATCCTTATTTTCAAAGCAACCAAACAGAAAAGTGCGCCGCACACACCGACTGACGACGTGATAACTCGGCGTTGTTTCCAGAGAAATTTGTTTCTTCCTTGCATGTGCCATGACGATGCTCGCTGACAATCCGTGTCCTGTGAGTTGACTTTAAATGTGGTTGCAAAAACGTTAATGTCAAGAGTCCAGTCGGATTTGGTGGGTGTCACCAATTAGAGAAGTCCGGTGGGTGTCACCAATAAAGAAGTCCCAATTGAAGTCACTGCGCGTTATAACTCGATGCAAATTTCAGCAGATTTTAGTTATTGTACCAACGGGTACAGAAGTGGTAAACTCTTCAGTGTACTTAATTGGAGTTCCAGAAATGTCAGAAGTTTTACGTTTATTATCATGGCGTTATGCCGCCAAAAAAATGGACCCTGCGCAAGCAGTTCCGGAGCACAAAGTTGATGCTATCCTCGAAGCCATCCGGTTAAGCGCCAGTTCCAGCGGCTTGCAGCCGTACCAGGTGCTGGTGATCACCGATGCTGAAACCAAAGCCAAAATCCGTGCCCATGCCTGGGACCAAAGCCAGGTCACCGATGCTTCGCATCTTTTAGTGTTCGCGGCCTGGGACCATTACAGCGCCGAGCGGATTAACCAGATGTTTGACCTGGTCAACGAGCAGCGCGGTTTTCGCAATGAAGGCTGGGAAGCCTACCGCCAGAAGTTACTCAGCTTTTATCCAAACCGCACACCGGAAGAAAACTTCCAGCACGCTGCGCGTCAGGCTTACATCGGCCTTGGCAGTGCGCTGATCGCAGCGGCTGAAGCCGGGGTCGACAGTACACCAATGGAAGGCTTTGAACCGGAAGTGGTCGATGAGATCCTGAACCTCAAAGCGCTGGGCCTGCGCTCAGTGTTGTTGTTGCCGCTGGGTTATCGCGCCGCTGAAGGTGACTGGCTGGTGAATTTGCAAAAAGTCCGCCGCAGCACTGAAGATTTTGTGATCCGCCGTTAAGTTTTCTGCCGCCAGCGACCGGGGCAGCCCAGGTTCGTACTTTGTCGCTGGTTTTTTTCCATTCCCGCTAGCTGTTTTGCCGCTATACAGCAGTTAAGGTTCTGTCTACACTGGTTTTTTGGGGTAGCCGGAGCCTGACTGTGAGCCAGCTGAATTTAAGTCGTCCTGATGAATTACAACGCGATTGCGTTGATGATTTCTTTGAAGATTTTCGCGATGCCTATGAGCAATGTGAAAGCACGTTAATTGAACTGGAGCAGCACCCGCAGCAGCCGGAGTTATTACACGGTATTTTCCGGGTGGTGCATACCATCAAAGGTAACCTCGGGTTTATTGGCCTGTTCTCGTTAATCCCTTTGCTGCAAAGCCTCGAAGATGTGCTGGATGATATCCGCAAAGGCCATATGGCTTATGACAGTTCGCTCTGTGATGTGATCCAGCTGACCCTAGACCGTACCCAACAGTGGGTCGAAGCCAGCATCGCCGATACAGCCAAACCATTAACCCCCACCGAATTACAGCAAATTTGTCAGCGCCTGACTGGCCTCACCAGTGCCGACGAACGCTCACGCGGCGTGCGCATTCGTCAGGTGCTGGGTTTATTAGATCCGACTCACGTGCAGGCGCTGGCGATCAAAGATGATGTGCCGGACGTGGTGAATAGCACGGTCAGCACGGAACCGAAAGCATCCTCGGCCGTTGACGCTTGCCGGCGGTTGCTGCAGTACTATCGCATCCGGATGGATGCTGACCTCGAATTTTTTATCCAGCTGCTGCCGGCACTGGAACAGCGCCATCCGCGCTGGCAGGGCCGGTCGGCCCGGCAGTTATTTCTGGCGCTGGAAATGAACCGGCTGGCCGGCAACAAACTGGATCAAATCCAGCTGGCGGTGGCCGTGATGCTGCACGACCTTGGCATGTCATTTCTGCCATTGCCGATGCTGGATGCGCAGGGCAGGGCCGATCCGGCACAGCTGAGTGTCTGGCAGCGCCATGTTGAAATGGGCGCGTCGCTGGTCGCCAGTTCACCGCGCTGGCAGGACGCTGCGGCGATGATTTGGCAGCATCATGAACATCAGGACGGCAGTGGTTTCCCTGATGGTCTTGAAGGCGAAGATATCGGCGAAGGGGCGCGTCTGCTGCGGGTGGTGGATGAGTTTGACCTGCTGACCAATCAGCACGAGCAACAGGAAGCCAGCAACCGCCAGTTGATCACCGCGCTGGTCGAGATCAGTAAAGCCGCCGGCACAAAGTTTGATCCCTTCTGGGTCGGGATGCTGAATGAAGCGGTGAAGCAGCACAAACAACATTTTCAGCGCTGAGCGGGCCCGGCACCCGCGACTTTAGTCGGCTTTTAGCCGTGTTGAATTGACAGATGTTCACTTAATGGAAACACTTACCGCAGTGGTCGCCAAAGGAGGTGGAACATTTTGAAACAAGGTCTGATTGCTGCGGGTTTTTTGCTGGCGCAACTGCTGTATCTGCTGTCTGGCTGGCCATTGTGGCTGTTAGCTGTGTTGAATACGGCGCTGCTATTGGCGCTGATTTGGCCGCGACCTGCACCTGCGGTTGCCGTCGTGGCTGCCGGCGCCGATTTGTCTCTGATTTCGGACGCCACGTCGCGCATGGCCATTGGTGCGGCGGAAGTGTCTTTTTATGTCGATGCATTGTCGCGTGATATTCAGCATAGCGGTGATGATATCCAGCAAATTGAACTGGCTGCCGGCACACTCAGCGCCAGCAGTGCCGAGCTGACCTCCAGCCTGCGGCAAATCGGCAGCAGCGTTCGCCACACTTCAGTCGCCTGTGGCAGCTCATCAGAGAAAGTGCAGCAATCAGTGTTACAAATTGAAGCTCTGGCACAGGTGGTGACCCAGGCTGCCGGGCAGTTACAGCAATTAAAAGCCGCAGCCGACAATATTCAGCAAATTACCAATGTGATCAATCAGGTGGCCAGTCAAACCAACTTGTTAGCGCTGAATGCGGCTATCGAAGCGGCCCGTGCCGGTGAACTTGGCCGTGGTTTTGCGGTGGTGGCGGATGAGGTGCGGGCACTGGCTGGTAAAACCGCCGGCGCGACGCAGGATATTGCCGCTATGCTGGCTGGGATCCGGCAGCAAAGCGAACAAACCAGCTCCACTATGGCGGAGCTGGTCAGGCTCAATCAGCAGTTCCGGCAGCAGCTTAGCGAGGTTGCCGACGGTTTTGCCGGTATCGACCGTGACGTTGGACAAACTTCTGCCGCGCTGGCACAAATCGAACAGATCAGCGCCGGTTTACAGCAGAGCAGCGATCAGATCGGCGGCGCCTTACAGCGCATTGACAGCACCTTGCATGCGGTGGCGAAAAAGGGCCAGACCGTCGCAGCGCAAGCCGTTGAAGTGTCTGTTGAGACTGAAACCATTTATCTGGAACTCAGCAGCAGCGACAACAACAGTTTTTATGCCGCAATTTTGCAGGCCGCACAACAAGGCGCTGCCGCAGTGGCCGCCTGCCTTGAGCAGGGTCTGCAAAGTGGCGAGTTCAGCGAGACCCAGCTGTTTGCTGAGCAATATCAGCCGATTGCCGGTACTGAACCGACCAAATATCACACCGCCTATGATCGCTTTACCGATCAGCAGTTTCCGGCGATCCAGGAGCCGGTTCTGCAGCAGCTGCCGCAAGTTCTGTATGCCGGTGCGGTGGACCGCAATGGTTATTTCCCAACCCATAACCGCAAATACAGTCAGCCGCTGACCGGCGACCTGCAGCACGATCTGCTGCACAACAGAACGAAACGTATCTTCAGTGACCGCACCGGTAAACGCTGTGGTCAAAATCAGCTGGCGATGCTGCTGCAAACCTACAAACGGGATACCGGGGAAATTCTGCACGATTTGTCTGTTCCCGTGTATGTGCGTGGCCGGCATTGGGGTGGTTTCCGGATTGGCTTCCGGCGTGATACAGCCTGACCATTGTCGCTGAATACGTATTCATGTTGTCGTTGTCTCTGCGTTGGTCAATTAATGTGCACTGGATAATCACATTACATGGCTAAGGATGGGCAGTTGATCCCGGTCCATGTTCATTGACCGGGAAGACATCATGTTCAGAAGCAAACTCAGCGCGATCACGCTGGCGTTGGCTGCGGCCGGCTGTGCGGTAATGCCTGCATGGGCTGCACAACAGACAGCGCAACAGACCACACAAGACACGCCACCAGCTGTCAGCAATGCCGCAGCGGCCAAAGCCAGCAGTAAAAAACCAAGCAAAGAAGATATCGAAGTGATTGAAGTCAAAAGCTATTCCGGCTCTTTGATCAAATCGCTGAACCTCAAACGTTTTAACGACACTGTATCTGAAACCCTTTCGGCCGACGACTTAGGCGCCTTGCCGGATGTGTCGATGGCCGATGCCTTAACCCGCTTGCCGGGTATTTCTGCGGTGCGGACCGGCGGTCAGGCGGCGGAAATTAATATCCGCGGTATGTCCGGTGGTTTTGTGTTTTCGACGTTAAACGGCCGCGAGCAGGTCAGTACCAGCGGCAGCCGCAGTATTGAGTTTGACCAGTATCCGTCCGAGCTGATTTCTTCCGCGGCGGTGTATAAATCGCCGAAAGCCTCGCTGATTGAAGGCGGCGTGGCCGGTACTGTGGAATTACAAACCGCAAGCCCGCTGCGCAACAGCGAACAACATACTTTCACCGTGAATGCCCGTGGCATGTTTAACGACCGCGCCAACGAAGTACCGGACGGCCAGGAACTGGGCGACCGCTTCAGTTTGTCGTATCAGGGCAAATTTGCCGATGACAAACTCGGCGTGGCCCTGGGTTATGCCCGCCTGTACCAGCCTTCTGTTGCCACGCAATTTATTGGTCATGCCTACAACACCAATATGGATGTCGATGGCATTAAAGAAAGCGCACCGAATGAATTTGTCAGCGAAGGCTTTGAAATGCAGCACAAAGGCGGCGAAGAGGTCCGCAATGGCTACATGGCGGCGCTGGAATGGGTGCCGCACGATGCCTTCACCTTAAAAGCCGATGCTTTTGTCTCCAAGTTTGACTCTGAAGCTTTTGCCCGCGGTTTTCGGGTGAAACTCGGTGGTGCCAGCGCCGCAGTCGCCAATCCAATCTTAAATGGCAACTCAGTGATTGGCGGCACTTTTAACCGCAGCAAAAATAGCTTCACCCGGGTTGAGATCGTCAACGACGACAATCAGGACTTTGACCAGGTGCAAAGTTTTGGCGTTAACGCCGACTGGGATGTCACTGAGAACTTTAAGCTGGATCTGGACCTGTCACACTCAGCCGCTGAAAGTGATTTCCGTAACGGCCTGCTCTGGTCTTTGGTGGCCAAAGATGCCAATGCTGCCACACCGGTATTTGACGACAACGTGTCGATTTCTTACAAGCTGAATGGCCTCAATCTGCCGGATTTAGGCCTGAATCAGGCTGCTGCGTTTTCGGACATTAACCGGGTGATGCTGAGTAAATACGGCATTTATCCGTTTGAAAACAAAGACCGCGTTGATGCCGTGCGTTTAGATGCGAGCTGGCGGCTGGACAACCCGGTGGTAGCGTCGCTGGAAGCCGGCGTGCGTTATTCGGACCGCGAATACAGCAATGACCGTTCTGTCTACGAATACGGCAATGACGGTGCTTTTTCTGCCACGCAAAAACCACTGAAACTGACCGCGGACATGGTGCAGGTGGTGAATTTTAAAGGCGATTTCAGTTATTTCCCCAGCTACCTGGCGATTGACCAGCAAAAAGCGCTGGCAGCCTGGTTCCCGAATGGCATTCCGCAACCAATCAAAACCTGGGGCACCGGCAACACTGGTGTGCTGGAAGCTCAGCGTGTGACGGGCGGGCCAGAAACCGGCTGGTCGATGCTGGAAAGCGGCGAAGTGTACGAAAAAGTGCTGTCGGCTTATCTGCTGGCCAATATCGATACTGATGTTTGGAACATTCCGCTGTCCGGTAACTTTGGCGTACGGATGGTGGAAACCGACCAGTCGGCCACCTCGCTGCAAAACGTCGGTGGTGACCCGAAACTGGGCGCGCAGAATATCAAAGACGATGCCGGCCTTATCAATAACCAATACGCTCCTTTAGTGCTGGGTGAAACCTACCGTGATTACCTGCCGCAGCTGAACCTGAATTTCCGCGTCACCGACGACGACCAGCTGCGCTTTGCCGCGGCGCGCGTGATGTCGCGGCCGCCAATCAACCGGCTGGCGTCCGACACCAGCACCACTATCAACAACGACGGCATCATTTCCGGGTCGAGCTCAAACAACCCGTATTTACGGCCGTTTTATGCCGACCAGTTCGATATTTCCTGGGAGCGTTATTTCAGCGAAACCGAAGGCGCTTTGGTTGCTGCGCTGTTTTATAAAAACATCAAATCCTTTATCAGCACTTTCACCATTGCTGAGTTTGATTTTAAAGGCGCCGGCTTTTTTGTACCGGACGTGATTGTTAATGCAGAAAGTGGCGTGCCGGTGCCGGTGAAAAACGGCAACTACACCACTGCGGTCAACAACAGCAAAGGTGGTTATATCCGCGGCGCTGAGCTGGCCTACACCCAGGTATTTAAGTTCCTGCCGGGCATCTGGCAAGGCTTAGGCGTCAGCACCAGCTATTCCTTCACCGAAAGTGAAATTCAGCAGCAAACCAGCCTCGGTGGTTCAACGGTGGATATCAGCCTGCCAGGCCTGTCGGAAAACGTCTTTACCGGCACTGTGTTCTGGGAATACGAAGGTTTTGAAGCGCGGGTCAGTGCGCGTTATCGCGACCCCTTTGTGTCGGAACAAGTGGCGGTCAATGAGCAAATCGTTAACTTCGACGGCGAAACCGTGGTCGACATGCAGACCTCGTATCAGCTGAACGACCAGTGGAGTGTGCTGTTTCAGGTCAACAACGTCACTGACGAGCCGACCAAAAGCTATTTCGGCGCTGAAGCACAGACCGGCACTATTCAGTTCTTTGGCCGGCAGTATTTCCTCGGTGTGACTTACGCAATGTAAGGCGCTGCAGCTTCTATGGAGATTAAATTTATGTTGAATATCAAAACGATGCTGCAGACGTTGGCTGGTGCCGCACTGCTGCTGACGCTGGTCGCCTGTGGCGGCAGCGGCGGGGACTCGGTGTCTCCGGGTAAAACCTTATTGACCTGTAATGTGCCGCAAGTACCAAACGAAGCCGGCACCGCTTGTGTCGCGCCCAAACCCATTAAGTGCCCCGCACCGACAGTGCCGGATGCACGCAATGAAAGTTGTGTCATTGGCGTCGACCCAAATGCGCCGGCTCCAAGCGTAATGGCCGCGGCTGGTCAGGCGGTGTTGTATTTCAAAAAAGCCGACGGCAACTATGACGGTTACCGGTTGCATACCTGGAACAACGAGACCTGTAATGCCTATCAGGACAGCTCGCTGGCGGCCAGCTGGGCCAATGGCCTGCAAATCACCGGCGTTGACCCGAACTACGGCGCTTATTGGTTATTAAACCTCAAAGCCGGCGTTGGCAGTAAAGCCACTGATTGCGCCAATTTCCTGATTCACATCGGCACTGATGATGCCGGCAAAGAGTTAGGCGGCAGCGACATGCAACTGCCACTGGGGCCAAAAGATGTCGCCAAATTCGCGCGGATGGGCTGGACTTTCTCTGGTGTGCCTTCGGTGTTTGCCTACCCTGTGGTGTCACTCGGCGTGCAAATCAGTGACAGCGCAGCGCATTGGTTAGACCGCAATACCCTGCTGTGGAATGCGCCGGCTGGCGGCGTCGCCAAGTGGAAATTGCATCACTCTGCCGCTGCTGATTTAGCGATTGATTCAGATACGCTGACCATTAATGGCGAAGCGGTCGAAGCCACACCAACCAGCTTAACCGATGCACAAAAAGCCAAAGTGCCGCATCTGGCCAACTGGCCGGCTTACAAGCTGAACCTCAGTGCTGAGCAAGCCAAAACCATGGCGAAAAATCAGCTGGTGCTGGCGTCTTATGACTCTGCCAACAAGCTGATGGCTGCATCTTATGTGCAGGCCGGCAAAGTGCTGGATGACCTGTACACCACAGCTGCCAATGACGCCAACGAAGCGACTTTAGGCCTGGTGTATGACGGCAGCAATATCAAAACCTCGGTCTGGGCACCAACTGCGCGCAGCGTGAAATTAAAAGTGTTTAACGCGGCCAAAGCGGTGACAGCCACCCATTCAATGACGCTGGATGCCAATACCGGCATCTGGAGTTACAGCGGCGCCAAAGCGACGCTGGACCGCCAGTTCTACCGCTTTGAAGTACAGGTTTATCACCCGCTCACGAAGAAAGTCGAGACGATTGAAGCCACAGATCCGTATTCGCTGAATACTGCCACCAATGGCCGTTATAGCCAGTTTGTCAGTCTTTCTGATACCGACACCAAACCAGCCAACTGGGACAGCCATGAAGTGCCGGTGGTGGCGAACCCGGAAGATATCGTGATTTACGAAGGCCATATCCGTGATTTCTCAGTGCGTGATACCACAGTCACTGCCGCTAACCGCGGTAAGTATCTGGCTTTTACCGAAATGGATTCGCAGCCGGTCAGGCACTTAAAAGCCCTGGCGGATGCCGGTTTAACGCACTTCCATTTATTGCCGGCAACCGATATGGCCACCGTCAATGAAGATGCCACTAAACGTGTCGATTTAACCAACACTGTGGCCGACCTTTGTAAGGTCAACGCCAAAGCCTCAGTCTGTAACCAAAACGCGTCCGCCAAGCTGGAAGATGTGATGAAAGGTTTCCAGAACTCTGGCGAAAACGCACAAACGCTTGCCGGTGAAATGCGTGGCACTGACAGCTTTAACTGGGGTTATGACCCGCAGCACTTTAATGTGCCGGAAGGCTCTTATGCCTCAACGCCGGAAGGTGTAGCCCGCATCAAAGAAATGCGCGCGATGAACCAGGCGCTGCATAGCATTGGTTTACGCGTGGTGCTGGATGTGGTGTACAACCATACCTCTTCATCGGGGCTGTTTGATAACTCGGTATTCGACAAAATCGTGCCGGGTTATTACCACCGCTATAACCCAACCACCGGCAATATCGAGCGCTCGACCTGCTGTGAAAACACCGCGACTGAACACGCGATGTTCGACAAGTTTGTCGCTGATTCGCTGGTTATTTTGGCCAAAGAGTACAAGTTTGACGGTTTCCGGTTTGACATCATGGGCCATCATCCAAAAGCGTCAATTCTGGCGGCACGCGATGCAGTGCGTAAAGTGGATGCCGACACTTACTTCTACGGTGAAGGCTGGAACTTCGGTGAAGTAGCGAATGATGCGCGTTTTGTGCAGGCACGGCAGGCCAATATGGCTGGTACTGAAGTGGGTACTTTTAACGACCGCGAGCGTGATGCGGTGCGTAACATCGCACTGTTTAGCGGCGACAGCGATGTCGGTAAACTGAAAGATCAGAACCTGATTGAGATTGGTCTGGCCGGCACGTTAAAAGACTTTGTGTTTAAAGATTATCAGGGCAATACCGGTAAAGCCTCCGGCCTGAACTGGAACGGTCAGCCAGCTGGTTATGCCACAGATCCGGCCGATATCATCAACTATGTGTCCAAACACGATAACGAATCGCTGTGGGACAAACTGCAATTCGGTTTAAAAGCCTCCGTTAGTATCGATGACCGCGTGCGTATTCATAACATTGCGCTCGGTATTCCGCTGTTGTCACAGGGTATTCCGTTCCTGCAGATGGGCGATGATTTACTGCGCTCGAAATCGATGGACCGTAACAGCTACGACGCTGGCGACTGGTTCAACTTTGTTGATTTCAGTAAACAAAGCAACAACTGGAATGTTGGTCTGCCACTGGCGCAAGATAACCAAAGTGTCTGGGACAGCATCAAAACCATCGCCAATAACCCCAATACCACGGCGTATCCAGAGCATATTGAGCTAGCCGGTGCAGTGTTTCAGGACTTCCTGAAAATCCGCCACTCCAGCAAACTGTTCCGCTTAACTTCAGGTAAAGATGTGATGGAGCGCGTTGGTTTCCATAACATCGGCAAAAACCTGACCCAAGGCCTGATTGTGATGAGCATCGATGATGGCGTTGGCCTGACCGATGTAGATCCGGCGGTTGATGCTGTGGTGGTGGTTATCAACGGCACTGCCAGCGAAAAAACACATAAAGTGCCGACGGCTCAGGACTTTACATTGCATCAAGTGCAGCAGGGTTCTGCCGACAGCCGGGTCGCCGATGCACGCTTTGAAGCACAAGGCGCCGATGGCAGCTTTGTGGTGCCGGCTTATACCATGGCAGTTTTTGTCAAAGCACAGGCTGGCGCCCAAGGCACAGGCCTCAAAGCGGATGCGACTATGGGCGCACCGGATATCGCGCCATATGGCCTGACCAAAGTCTTTGTCCGTGGTGGCATGAATGGTTGGGGTGAAGTCGATGCCTTTGAATATGTCGGCGCTGGTCTGTATCAGGCGAAAGTAAACATTGGCAGCAGCGGCAGCCAGGAGTTCAAAATTGCCTCAGGTGACTGGTCAACGGTAGATTTCGGTGCCAGAAGCGGTGAGCAGGACGTGCAGTTTGGTATCGCCCAAACGCTGCAACGCTCAGGTGCCAATATGCGGGCGGCCTTTAATGCCGGTACTTATCTGTTCACTTTAAATGCGGCAGTGCCCACAGCACCGGTGCTGACGGTGTCTGAGTTTGTGCCTTATGGCGCCACCAAAGTGTTCCTGCGCGGCAGTATGAACGGCTGGGGCGAAGCCAGTCAGTTCGTCTACAGCGCTGGTTTGTATCAGTTCAGCATGCCACTGACCGCTGGTGACTATGAGTTTAAGTTTGCCTCCGCCGACTGGTCGACAGTGAACTACGGCGCCGGCAGTGATGGTCAGGCCGTGACTGTGGGCCAGAACAAAACACTGGCTGCCAGCAACGACAACCTGAGGATCAGTATTGCTGACAGCGGTACTTATCTCTTTACCGTCAACGCCGCCACGCCAACAGCGCCAGTGCTGAAGGTGGTGAAGCAATAACTGCGCTTGAATATAGCTGCACTGCAGCATAGAAAATCCAACGCCGGCTTTTGCCGGCGTTGTTGTTTGCGGTTGATTAATCTGCTGAAGCACTAAAGAATAGAGCACACCTTCTCTGCAGTGCCTGATGTCCTGCCTGAGCGACCGAAGCCGTGAAAGAGTAAAACTATGATCCTTGCCCAAGCCCGCCATTTGCTTTCAGAGGTTTTGCATCCACTGAGTTATGAGCAGTTTTTTCAGGAAGTGGTCAGCCGCCGGCCGCTGTTATTGCAGGCGGATACGGCGCTGCCGGCACGGCAATTATTGGGGCCGGACCCCAAAGCGTTGCTGCTCAGCCATTTTGCTGAATACGCCGCCACGCTGACCTGTCATATCCGCCAGGCGCAGGTGCCGGCGCCCAAACCCCGGGCCGTGCCAGACGCCGCAGCTTTTGCGGCTTTGCTGACTGAATATCACGCCAATGAGTACACAGTGCGTTTTCCCGATGTCACTAACGTCACGCCAGAACTGGCGCAGCTGAACCGCGCATTGACGCTGCTGTTTGGCAATCCGGCCAGCACAGTGCTGTTCTGGAGCCTGACTGGTGCCGAAGCGCCGGTGCATGATGATGAAGTCGACGTGATTGCGATTCAGCTGGTGGGCACCAAACGCTGGTTTATCTCCGACGAGCCGCCAAAACTGCCGAATAAATGGAAAGCCTTGGGCGCCAGCGTGCCGCCGCTTGGCGCGCATAGTGTCTATGACGTCAAACCCGGCGATTTATTGTATCTGCCGCGCGGCAGCACCCACACGGTGCAATCGACCGGCGAATCGCTGCATATTT
Source organism: uncultured Chromatiaceae bacterium (assembly GCA_937978655.1). Classification (GTDB taxonomy): domain Bacteria; phylum Pseudomonadota; class Gammaproteobacteria; order Enterobacterales; family Alteromonadaceae; genus Pararheinheimera. The sequence continues at coordinate 30,602 of CALJUX010000052.1, read as the reverse complement.
CGATTGGTTTTGTGCCAGTGACGATTCGCGAAGCCATCAGCAGCGCGCTGGACTATATGGCCGATTTTGAAAAACCGCTGCGCGCCAATCTGACCGGCCGCGCTGATGCACTGTCGCATGGCCAAATGTTGGATGTGGCTGGTGCACAAATGCGGGCTGGTCTGGAGCGGCTGTTGCAGCTGTGCCAGCAACCCGGTTTTGTTGAAGCGGCACTGGCGCATCGGCAGGCCCGGATGTTGCTGGAACTGCCCAAATTACCCAAGCCCAACGCCGCGATATCGCCGCTGAGTCGCGACACCAAGGTGCAACACACGCCGCTGGCGATAGGGCAGGTTAATGTGCTGGCGCATATCCTTGATTTTCGTTTCCCCGGCGACCAGCTGCTGGTACATCCGGCGGTGGCTGAAAGCATGGAATTTGTCCGCCAGACGCCGCAGTTTGCCGTCAAAGACATCCCAGGGCCTATTGGCGATGATGTGCGTTTAGTGCTGGTGGAAAAGCTACTGCACAGCGGGTTTTTGCAAGCGCTCTGAAGGACGGCACCACAACCTTCGCCGTGTTATGGCTTTTGCCGGGCAAAAAACTGCCAAATCAGTTCCGGCCCATTGGGTTTCATCGGCGAGGGGCCTAACAGCCGGGGCCGTTGCCAATAAGGTTGTGGCATGCCATGTCCGCCGTCGACAATAGTCACCAGTTCGACTTCAAACCGGCCTTCATCCCGCCACAACAGGCGTTGCACATTGTTTGACGGTGCAGCGTCGGGTTGTGCGGCAACTGACAGCTGATTCTGTCTGGCAAAAAACTCAGCCGACGCTGTGGAAGATAAGACCTGACCGTTTTGGAAAAACAGCCCCAACAATGACACTTCGCCGCCGGCATAAGGCACTAAGGGGTCTGCAGTGCCGTTCATCAGCAGCACCGACGCGCTTTGGGCTGCAGGTTTACATTTAAAATTGCCGGCCGCCGGTACGTTGGCAGACACTGCGGCGACGGCGCGAAAACGGGTTGGCGATTCCAGCGCTAAACGCAAAGACATAAAACCGCCGGCCGAGACGCCGGTGGCAAACACCCGGTGTGGGTTAAAACCATGGGTGGCGAGAAGGGTGTCGACTAAGGTATTCAGGTAGTGCAGGTCATTGGATTCATGGCCGTTGACCAGAAAGTCGCCGGTTTTGCTGCAATCGTTCCAGTCAAAGGCTTTACCGCTGGGATAAACCACGCCGAAACCATGCTGATCAGCGAGGCGCTCAAAGCCATAACCAGTTTCAGTGCGGATCTGCGCGCCGTTTTGGCCAGAACCATGCAACACCATCACCAGTGGCGCGTTTTTGGCTAAGCCTTTGGAGAGATATAACCGGTAGGTATAAGTTTCGCCGTTCAGATCCAGCGTGGCTTTGGTCAGTGTTCCGCTCAGCGCCGGCATCGCAGGCTCTGGAGTGTAGATCAGGTAACCGAATAAACCGGCAGCGATTGCGAGCAAGACGATGAGGCCAGTCAGGATAAAGCGTAGGATTTGTTTCATCGGTCAGCTTGCTCGTTGTTGCTGGCTCTGCCAGGGCGTACCCGGTTTTTTCACATAATGTTGCCAGATATAAGGCCAGGGCAGAACCAGATACACCAGTACCACCATGCCAATCGCAATCACATTCGGCATTAATTTATCGTCGAAGTTGCCATTGAGGTACAAAGGTAGCGGCACTGTAACCAGCCAAATTGTTTTCCACAGCAGTTCCCACAGTAAAATGGGCAACAGCTGCAACGGATAGCGCACGCCCAAGGCGCATAACAACCAGAACGCGCCCAGCATACTGGTTTGCACTGTTTGCGCACTGCTTAAGCTGGCGAAGGGTTTTTCTGCCGTGAAGACATCAGGCCAGACACTGAGCCCAAGCCCGATGACCACCAGTAAATATAGGGCGCGCAGTGCATAAATCCGATAGGTGGATACTTCGTTCATGATGTGATTCCTCTGTTTTCCTGGAACGCTTGGGGCCGCCGGTTATTTCGTGCCGAAGCCAGGGGGGTCAGTGTCCGTATTTTTCAGCGCTGTTAATTGTTTTTCCACATCCGTCCGGGCTTTTTCTGACAATGCTGGCGTGAACGCCAAAGCCTGTTCAAATGCAGAAACCGCCTTGGTCCTATCGCCCAACGCCTGCCAGGTTTGGCCGAGCCGGTAATGCACCGCTGCGGTGGCATTGATCTGCAAAGACTGTTCTAGCGCAGGCAAAGCTTCTGCTGTTTTGCCTTGCTCCAGCAATGCCCGGCCAAGACCGAGATAAGCTGGTGCTGTGTCCGGGTGACTTTTCACCACGGCGGTCAACACTTTTTCCGCGTCGCTAAACTGCTTTTCCCGGTTGAATATCAGGCCAATCTCGACCAACAAGTCGCGCTGCAACTTCGCCAGCGTCGGGTTGTTGCTGGTATTCACCGCCAAAGCGCCTGAACTGGCTTTGGCAAATTCTTCGTCGTATAAATCGAATTTGGCCTGCAGTAATTTCGCCACGTCGGGGTTTGATTTTTCCGTGCTGCGAATGAGTTTTTTCGCACTCGATGTGCTGCCGCCCATTAATCCCGGCACTTCCAGATAAAACCCCAGCAGCGACACTGTCGCGTTGTAGTTGGTCGGGTCCAAGGCAATCGCCTGCTCAAACGCATCGCGAATGGTGCCTAGTGAGCCAACTGCAGCCATGATGTCGCCTTGTTCCGCTTTGGAACCCAGCACATTGCCAAGTGCTTCATGGCATTCAGAATTTTTCGGGTTATGCGCTATGCATTGCTCCGCCATGCTGGCCGCGTCGTCAAAACGCTTGATGTTGCTCTGCAGCAAAATCAAATCAATGCTGCCGAGCAACGCATCAGCATTATTTGGCTCGATAGCGAGTTTGGCGGCGACCGCCGTCTCAACTTCAGCATATTTTTTGGCGTCCAGTTGCGCGCTGTATTGATGCGCTTTGACCGGCTGCAGGCCTGAGATAGCGCTTAGCAGCAGGGCACAAGCGACTGAACGACTCGCGATGGATGGACGGGAAGCAGATGTACGCATAGCGGTGTATTTCCAGCTGAAGGTATTTTCATAATTTCAAAGAATCGAACAGCTTCGGCTGATTCTTTGCCAGGTCTTCGATAGCTGCAGTGTCGCCGGTCGGCCTGGCTGTCGCAATCAGCAGGGGACGACCGACGGTTTGGCAGTCATGGACGACGAAAAAACGCGACTCAGCGGTGGGGCGTGACCACAGGGGCGGGGGGATCTGATGATTCTTTTGGTTTCTGCATGACGGTGAAAGGGCGGGCAGATGCTGGCTGTTACCGGGTTCGGCACCGCCTGAAAAAGTGTCTCAACTGCCACTGTGTGGCGCTACCGGTGCTGACTTTAGCACTCGCACGCCACCACAGTCTCCGGCGCCGTCGCCACACTGCCACCTTGTGCAAACGGCAGCCCTTCGTCCGCCCAGCCGGTGATACCGCCAATCATCAGCTTCACCGGGTAACCTAATCGCGCAATTTTGTACGCAGCTTGGTCAGCGCCGTTGCAGTGCGGGCCCGCGCAATAGACTACAAAGGTTTTGCCGGCCGGAAATTGCGCCATCCGTGTGGCGCTGATCTGACGATGCGGCAGGTTTTGGGCCCCTTGCGCGTGCAGTTGGGCAAAGGCGGCTTCGCTGCGGACATCCAGCAGAATAAAGTCGGTGGCGCCGGCGGATAAAGCGCTGAATACATCCGAACAGTCCGTTTCGAACGCCAGTTTGGCAGCAAAATGGGCCACGGCGAGCTCCGCAGCGGCGGCCGGTGTTGTTAATACAGCGGATGGGGATGCGTTGAGAGTGGTGGTCATCTGAAATTACCTGTAGAAAATCCAGCAACATTGCTGGCGGTTATTTCAACAGTCCCGGCGGTTTGCCACCATTGGCTGATTCGCCATAAAACGCATGAAATCAGCCAAACACCACTTCGCTTACATCTGCTTAAAATGATGCAGATAGCTGCGGCTGACCGGCAGGTTTTCGCTGCGGCCTTTTAAGTAGGCGGTGGCGGTTTCGTTGTCGCCGCGAATCACGTGGCTGACGCGGTCGAGATTGACCACCACTGAGCGGTGAATTTGCACAAAATGGCTGGCATCCAGCTGCTCAATCAGCTCTTTTAATGGCGTGCGGATCAGCGCCACCGCGGCTTTGCCTTCGTGGTCGCGCCAGCCGACCAGCGTGTATTTTTCATCGGAACGTAAAAAATCAATGTCGCTGACCGCGATCATCCGCACCGACTGGCCAATCGACGCTTTGATCCAGCGTAATGGCTCAGGTGCAGCTTTTTTCTGTAAGCGTGCTTCTAATTTGTCCAGCAGTTGCTCGATGTCTGGCGCTTGCTGCGCTGTGCCTAAGCGTTCGCGTAGCCGCAGCACTGTTTCTGCCAGTCGCTCCGCTACCACCGGTTTGACCAAATAATCCAAAGCGCCCTGGGTAAAGGCTTCGACGGCATATTCGCTGTAAGCCGTGACAAACACCAGATGCGCGCCGCGGCCAATCTGGCGGGCCGCTTCAATGCCGGACATGCCCGGCATATGGATATCGAGAAAACACACAGTGGGTTTATGTAGCTGATACTGCTCCAGTGCTTCGCGGCCATTACGCGCCAACGCGACTATAGTTAATTCGGGCCAGGTCGCCGCCAGCAGCCGTGCCAAGGCACTGCGCAGCAAAGGTTCATCGTCGGCGATTAATGCGGTTGGCTGATGTGAATGCAATTTACTCTCCTGCAGATACGACAGTCGTTGCCGGGCTGGTTTGCGCCGGAATACTGATATGGACGCAAAACCCATGCGGCTCCGGCGCGGTCAGGCTCAGTTGTGCCTCATCGCCAAACACCAGCTGCAGGCGTTCGCGCAGATTGGCAAGGCCGGTGCCTAAGCCCTGGCTGGTTTGCTGGCTGTTGAATCCGCCGCTTAACCCAACACCAGTATCTTTCACTTCAGCCAGACATCGCCCGTCCTGCAAGCGCACTGAGACGTCAATCAAACCGCCTTCTTCACTGGGGTCTATGCCATGGCGGATGGCGTTTTCTACCAGCGTCAGCAACGTCATCGGCGGACATGGCACGGCCAGCGCCGCAGGTTCGGCCTGGATGGCAAACTGCAAGCGGTCGGGCATGCGCATATGCATCAATTCCAGATAGGCCTGCACCAATTCCAGTTCTTGCCCCAAGGTGGTCGCACTGATATGCAAATTGGGTACAGCTGCGCGTAAATAAGTGATAAGGCTGCCGAGCACTGCGGAGGCCTGTGGCGAGCCGGCATCGACCAGCTCGCGCACATTGGCCAGCGTATTAAACAAAAAATGGGGCTCGACCTGGGCCTGCAATAACCGTAGCCGCGAATCCAATGCGTCCCGGGCTAACTGGCTGCGTTCCAGCGCAAACGACAACGCCTGCTGCTCGGCCTGGCCGTTGATATGGCGATACAGCGCCGACATGGCAATCCACGGCGACACTAACAAGCCTGCTGCAGTTAAGGTACCAAAGCCAAACAGTTTTTTCGGGTCGGCCGACCACACTTCAGGCAGCGAAACCGTAGTCAGGGAATAAATCAACGCCACGGCAAAAGGGGTGACGACTGCGACGGCAATGACCTGCAATACCCAACGTGCCACCCAGCGCGGTAAGCGTTTTGGCCAGCGCTCGATCAACCCAAAGGCCAGCAATTGCACGCAGCCGACAAACAACACCCGGATTGGCGGCAACAGCCAGCTTGATTCAAAAATCGGCAGCCATAACAAGGTCAACACCAGACTGGCCAGCAGCACGACGCGCAGGCGTTGCCAGCCAAACAGTGCGGGTGGCGCCGGTAAAACAGACGGAAGATCAGCGTGTGGCATTTTTTTCCAAATTCAACAAAACAGCAGCTTTTGCTGTTAAAGGGCCGCGGCTGCAGCAATCAGGTTATACGCCTAGCTTACACTGCAAAGCGTGAGGAGGAAGGCCTGAGTTGATGGCCGACGCTTTGGTTGGCGTCAATGACGTTATCCGCAGATAAATGACAGGGCGTTTTTTACCAGGCCACTGCTCCGGTCGGGGCAAAGACTGCTGCTTTTGTCATTTGTCTGCACAAACCGTCGTCGGTTCAATCAAATCCGTATTTCATCAATACTGCCGGCAAAACACACCGCCATCTGGCTTATTCTGCACCCATCAAAGCAGCAACGACCAAAGGTTTTTTATGACGTGGATCCATATTCTCGCCGGCTTCGTCGCCATCCTGGCAGGTGCCATCGCGATGATCGCCACCAAAGGCTCGCCGCTGCACCGCAAAGCCGGCAATATGTTTACGCTGTCGATGCTGCTGATGACCGGCAGTGCTGCCATCGTGTCATTTTTCCTGCGCACTGACCATGTCACCGGCGTGGTTGCTGTGGTCACCGCTTATCTGGTGGCGACTGCCTGGCTGGTGGTCAAACGTCAAGTGAGTGATTGTTACCTGCTGCTGACAGGGCTTGCGCTGGTCGCGGCGACGGTTGGTGTGTACGCCCTGCAGCTGTGGTTCAATTACCTGCAAGACCCGGCCAGTTTAATCACCAGAAACAGCCCGCCTGAGGCGCTGGTGTTTTTCGCGGTGGTCAGTTTGTTGTGTGTCGCGCTGGACTTGCGTTTGTTAAGGGCAGGCCAGATCGCCGGGGCACAGCGCCTGGTGCGGCATCTGTGGCGGATGGGGTTTGCCATGTTGATTGCCAGCGGGTCTTTTTTCACCGGTCAGATGCAGGTGTTCCCGGCAATTGTGCGCAAGAGTTCGCTGCTTGGGCTGCCGTTGCTGGTGATCCCGGTGTTGTTGGTGCTGCTGACCACCTTGTACTGGCTGGTGCGCACTTTATTGCAACGCCGCAGAACGTCGGTCTGACTCAGGGTTTACAACCGGCCCAGGCCTGAATGGCCGGTGTCAGCGCATCAACCACGGCTTTGCCCTCGACAAAACTACCGAGTTGGCCTTCGCGGGCCAACATCGCCAGATATTGATGCTGATAGTCGATGAGCGGATACGCGCCATAAGCACCGGGGCTGGAATGGCGCTGCGCACTGGCACACTGGCCGCTACTGCATTCCAGCCAATGCCCCAGGCCATAAGGCCAGTCGGTGCCAAAACCGCTGACCGCCGGGGAATTCAGCACAGTGGCATTACCACGTTGATTGGCCAGCATTTGTTGCTGCAGCGTGGCGGACAATAATTTGCCTTGCTGCAGGGCCCGTAGAAAATCCAGATATTCCTGCGCTGTCCAGTGCATACCGCCGGCGAGGCGGGGATTGCTGCTTGACGGCAGATCATAACGCGCGGTGCTGAATAAACCGGTTTGCTGCACAAATTGCCGAAACAGCGCTTGCCAGTCGGCAACGCCGGCAGCGCGAATGGCCATCAGTCCGGCGACCTGTAAATGCAGGCCGTTGTAGTCAAACACTGTGCCGGGTTGGCGACCATTGGCGCTGTTGTTACTGACGCCCTGGCGCACACACTGGGCAAAATCGATGCCGGGTAAATTCAGACACAAAGGTTCTTCGGTGAGGCCTGAAGTGAAACTCAGCAGTTGCTGTAAAGTCATTTGCGACAGCGGATGACTGGCGCTTAATGGCCAGTCGCTGAGCCGGCTGGCGGCGGTGTCGCTGAGTTTCAGCACGCCGCTGTCGACGAGGCGTAGCATGATCACAGCGCTGACCCATTTTGAGGTCGAAGCCGATTCGTAAGGTGTCACAGCGCTCGATGCTCCGCGCGAATAGCTAAAACCGCGGCCGTCAAAACGTTCCAGCAATAACGTAAAGTCAGTATCAGTTTTCACAGCGGCGGCCTGCTGGCGCAGGCTTTGTTCCAGCGCGCTGAGGTCACAGCTCGCTTGTGGCGGTTGTGTTGGTGTGGATGGCGTCGGCGGCTGGGACGGGCTACCGCCACCACAAGCCGCCAGGCATAGAGAAAAAACCACAGTGCTGATGATCTGTCGACGCATAGGCATCACCTTGACTCGCTGTATTGCTGTGACCTGCTGCCAGTGTGGCAGAAGCAGATAACAGCGCACAGTCAGCATTGGGTAAAGGTCTGGTAAATCTGGCCGCTCAGGCTGGTTTGTGCTGGCCCGCAGCCGGTAAGTCCGGCGTCGTGTTGCGCCGCCAGTAAGCTTCCAGCACCAGCATGTTCAGGCCTAAAGCCGTAAGCCGGGCATAGTCATGTTGCCACTGGCTGACGGCCGCCTGCCAGCCGTCGAGCTGCCCTAAAGTCAAAGCTGCGACGAGTTCCAGTACCAAACCACTGACCGTCGCCAAAACAGCGGCCAGGCCCCGGCACATCCAGCGTTGATGCGCGATAAAGCGGCGTTGGCGTACCCGGTAAAACGCCAGGCTGAAACAGCCAATAATGCAGAGGCTCAGCGCCCACAAACCAAGATAGCGCGGGCCAAGGTCGGCCGGCGTTAACATATGATGCATCCAGATACCGGACGCGGCCAGCAGCAAGCCACTGCACAGGGCCAGCCGGCCGCTGTGCCGGTGCCAGCGCGGCAGCCGCGGGCGCAATCTGGCGGAAAACTGCAGCGGCACCGTCAGGAAAAACAGCACGCCACTGCCAGCGTGCAGCAAAATGGGCGCAGGGGTTTGCAGATAGCCTGGATTGATCAGGCTGAGCAGTTCAGCCGGTAGCCACGACTGACTCAACAGCACCAGGATAATCAGCAGCGCCGGGATGCCGGGCACGGCCAGCAACAGATATAAAGTCAGCACCAGTGGCCACTGCCCGGTGTGGGTTGCAACAGGGTGACTGCTTTGCGCATGATGGGCAATCTGCATCTTGAGTTCCTATTCTGTTTGGATTTGCGGTTTGGCTTTGCTGACTCTGCTGCAGATGACCAAAGTTGTCGTCCGGTACCACAGGCCCGGACTAATGCGGTCCGCCCCTGCAGGTCCGGACGGCGGCTGGGTAAAGAACGGTATGATTTAACACGATAAACAACAGCGCTGAGGTGAGGTTTGACGGACAATTCGCTGGGCTATTTTTTAACCTGCAGCACGCTGGCAGTGATTGCGTTCAGCATACATTTGTTTTTGCTGCGGGCTCGGCAACAGCAACTGTATCTGGCGTTAGCCGGCTGTCTGGGGGCGGTCGCCGTGTTGATTTGTCAGCCGGTGTTGGCGGTACTGGCGCCGGACTTGCGGCTGTTGGCTCTGATGTTGGCCTTGCCGGCGCTTTATCTGCTGCCGCCGCTGTTCTGGTGTTATGTCAAAGGCTTGACTGCAAGTTCCGGCTGGCGCTTTAGCCGCCGCGACTGGCGACATTTTGTCTTAGTTGCCTTGTGTCTGCTGATTGTGTTTATCACTTTTTTGTTACCCGGCAACGTGCGGCATGCGCTGATTGCTGAAGGTCGTGACGATATTCTGCAGCACGTCACGGCACCGCTGCGGCTGCTGGTGTATAGCCTCGCTATTCTCACTTTTTTGCTGGTCACCGGCTGGATATTGCAGGCTGGTTTTTATCTGTATGCGGTGATGCGACGGTTACAACTGTACCGGGCACAATTACGCCAACTGTTCGCCAGTACTGAAGCCGAAGAAGCGCGTTGGATCAACGGTTTATTGCTGACTGTTGCGCTGGGCGGTGGCCTGTTGGCCGGTGCTTTGTTATACGACAATCTGGTGGCGCCGCTGCCGGCAGGTCTGCTGCTGAAAGATCTGTTGGTGTTGCTGCTGGTCTGGTATCTGGCACTGTGGGGGCTGCGGCAACAACCCGGTTTTGCCACGCTGACTCAGCCTGAGCCTTTGGTTTTGTCGGGCGAGGCGCCGGTCTCGCTGTCTGCTACGCCTGATGATCTGCAGGAGGTATTGCAGGCGGTCGCTGAGGGCAAATATCAGCGTTCGGCGCTCGGCGCCGAACAGGCCAGCAGTATCGCCAATAAACTGCAGCAAGCGATGGTGCAGGATCAGCTGTATCTGGATGCTGCGCTGTCATTGCCAAAGCTGGCGCGGCATATCGGTTGTTCGCCGAATTACATCTCACAAACGCTGAATGAAACGCTTGGGCTGAATTTCTTTGATTACGTCAACCGCTACCGGGTGCAGGCGGCGGCAAGGCAGCTGCGCGACAGCGATTTAACTGTGCTGGATATTGCGATGAATGTTGGATTTAACGCCAAATCATCGTTTTACACCGCGTTTAAAAAAGAACTGCAACAAACCCCCAGCCAGTACCGGTCGAGCGTGCATCCAGGCTGAACTTTGTCCACCGCCCCGGCGGGCAAAGTTGCCGGTCTGGTGAGAGCGGGCAAGCAGGAATTGGCAGTGGGCGCATTGCCACTTGACCTTGCCAGCGTGGTAAGGTTCAGACTATGGCTGAGTCCAGCATTGATACGGAGCCTGAAGTGATGGCTGAGATTAAATATGTTTTACCAGTCAATGGGTTGCGCTGTATGTCGTGCGTGGCCCGTTTGGAGAAGGTATTGCTTGCCTGCCCTGATGTTGTCACTGCGCAGGTGGATTTAATGGCAAAAAATATCCATCTGCAATTGCAGCAGCGCGACGCGCTGCCGGCTGTCATTGCCGCGGTGGAAGCGGCGGGTTTTGCCATCCCGCGGCAAGTCCGGCAGTTTCAGCTGGCCGGGCTGTCCTGCGCATCCTGTGCCGGCCGGGTCCGGCAGGCGGCCTTGGCGCAGCCGGGAGTGCTCAGTGCTGACGTGCAGCTGCTCAGTCAGCAATTGCAGCTGGCAGTGACGGCGGACTTCTCGACGGAGGCGCTTAGTGCGGCTATCGACGCGGCCGGTTATCGGCTGCTCCTGCCGCCGGTTGTCAGCGCTGCAGCGGATGCCGTGGTGCCAGATACAGCTGCGCCAGATACCGTTGTGGCAAGCATGGTGGCGCCGGTGTCTGTTCCGCCGGAAGAACCGTTCTGGCCGGTCCTGCTGGCATTGCTGCTGAGTCTGCCGCTGGTATTGCCAATGGTTGGGCTGGTGGCCGGCCGGGACTGGATGCTGAGTCCACTCTGGCAATGGCTGCTGGCCACGCCGGTGCAGTTCTGGCTGGGGGCGCGTTTTTATCGCGGCGCTTTTTATGCTGTCAAAAACCGCAGTGGCAATATGGATTTGCTGGTCGCCCTGGGCACCAGTGCGGCCTATGGCCTGTCGCTGTGGCATTGGCTGAGCGCACCGGCCGGGCACAGTGCGCATGCCGCTTTGTATTTTGAGTCCTCGGCACTGGTACTGAGTTTTGTGTTGCTGGGCAAATATCTGGAGCAACGCGCCAAAACCCAAACCCGCTCCGCATTGCAGGCGCTGGCGGAATTGCAGCCGGCGCAAGCCCGCGTCTGGCAGAACGACAGCGCCGACTGGCAGATGCAGCCACTGGCGCAGGTGAGGCCGGGGATGCGCTTGCAGGTAAAGCCGGGCGAGCGGATCGCATTAGATGGGGTGGTCGTCAGTGGCCGCAGTCAGGTCGATGAAGCACTGGTGAGCGGAGAAAGTCTGCCCTTGCTCAAAGTGAGCGGCGACGCCTTGCGCAGTGGTGCACTGAACCTCGACGGTGTGCTGGAATTTGCAGTAAGCAGCACCTTGCAGGATTCACAGCTGCAGCAGCTGATCCGCCAGGTTGAACAGGCGCAGCTGCAAAAAGCGCCGGTGCAACAATGGGTGGACCGTATCGCCGCCGTGTTTGTGCCTGTGGTGCTGAGCATCGCAGTGCTGACGTTGCTGGGACACGGTCTTTGGCACGGCGACTGGTCCGTGGCGATTTTAAACGCCGTCGCCGTGCTGGTGATTGCCTGTCCCTGTGCACTGGGGCTGGCCACGCCGGCGGCGCTGGTGGTGGGCATCGGTCAGGCGGCGCGCCACGGTATTTTGCTGAAAAACGCTGCAGTGCTTGACCGTGCGGCGCATCTGGATTTGCTGGCGTTTGATAAAACCGGCACGCTGACGCAGGGCCAGCCGCAGATCACCGCCAGTCTGGTACTGGCGGGGACAGCGGCAGAAGCTCAGCAACTGGCCGCTGCGTTACAGCAGCACAGTGAGCACCCGCTGGCGAAAGCCTTCCGGGGGCAAGCCGGACAGGCATTGCCGGCGATCACCGAGTTTCAGGTGCTGGCGGGCGCCGGCGTGGCGGCCAGGCTGCAAGGCAGCGGCGAACGTTTTCAGCTTGGCAGTGCTCAGCTGCTGCATGACGCCGGACTGACTTTGCCGGCAGACTGGCCGCAGCATGACGGCAGCCAGGTATTTTTACTGCAACTGGAGCCGCAGCCACAGCTGGTGGCGGCGTTCTGGCTGCAGGACCAGCTCCGGCCAGACAGCGCGGCAGCAGTGCGATTGCTGCAGGCGCAGGGCTATCAGCTGGTGTTGCTCAGTGGCGACAATGTCAGGACCGTGGCGCAGGTGGCCACCGCGCTTGGGATTGACGAATATCACGGCGCCATGACACCGGCGGCGAAGCTGGCCTATTTGCAGCAGGCGCAGCAGCGTGGTGTACGGGTGGCCATGACCGGCGATGGCATCAACGACGCGCCGGCGCTGGCGCAGGCTGATTTAGGCATAGCACTGCAAAGCGGCACCGAAGTGGCCGCTGCAGTGGCTGGTATTCAGCTGCTGGACGGCGACTTACGCAAAGTGGCTGCAGCCCTGGATATCGCCCGGCAGACCCGGCGGGTGATCTGGCAAAATCTCGGCTGGGCCTTTGGTTTTAATGTGCTGGCTATCCCGGCGGCCGCTTTGGGTTATTTATCCCCGGTGCTCGCCGGCGGTGCTATGGCGCTGTCCAGCGTGCTGGTGGTCAGCAACGCGCTGCGGTTAAAGCGCTGGACCCCACAACTGGCGCAGCCGCAGGCGGCACAGCCATGAGCAAAACAGCACCCGACAAAAACTGGCTGACCATCGGCGATGCCAGTCGTCTGACTGGCCTCAGCGCGAAAATGCTCAGGCATTACGAAAGCCGCGGGCTGCTGAAACCGGCTCGCAGCAGTCACGGCTATCGTCTGTATCCACACAGTCAGCTGACGCAGTTACAGCTGATTTATCAGGCGCGCCAGCTGGGTTTTTCACTGGTGCAGGTGGAGGCGCTGCTGGCTCTGTGGCAACAACCAGACCGCGCCAGCCGTGACGTGCAGATCCTGGCGCAGCAGCAGCTGGCACTGGTCAGCGAAAAAATCAGACAGTTGCAGCAGATGCAGCAGCAACTCGAGCGTCTGGTTGCGCATTGTCCGGGTGACGATACCCCGGACTGCAGTATCTTGCGTGAACTGAGCGGTCAAACCGAGTGACGAAGCAGTGCTCAGTTGCGACGTGGCAGCGTCAGCCCCATACCAATAGATGCAGGCGCCACGTCAGTAAAACCAAACTGCTGATAGAGATATTTCGCATCGCCGTCGGCGATTAAATTGACATAACAACTGTCCGGCAGGTGGGTGTCGACATAATCCATCAGCGCTTGCATGATTTGTTTGCCTAAGCCTTTGCCCTGATGTTGCGGTAACACGGCGATATCGCAAATCTGACAATGACAGGCGCCATCGCCAACCAGCCGGCCCATGCCGATCACCTGGTCATCATAGCGGATCTGTACCGCAAACAACGTTGCCGCAAGACCAATTCGGGCGGCTTCCGGCGTTTTTGCGCTGAGGCCCGTCGCGACGCGCAGGTGACAATAGTCCGCAACCGTCGGGGTTTGTGGTTCCAGCAGGTAAGACATCGGGGGACTCCTGAAGATAAAAACCGGCAACACGATAGCGACGATGTGGTTGTCGCCGTCATTTTTGCTAAGCTGCGGGCCTGTCCACCGCGTCAGGCATAGTGCAAAATCGCGGCAAAAGGCGCAATGGAAAATATGCAAGCATTTGTATTAGATGTATTTTGTAGCGAAGACGCCAGTGGCAATCCGGCGGCTGTCTGTGTGCTGACCAGATGGCCGGAAGATACGGTGTTGCAAGCGTTTGCCGCGACACAACCGGCGCCGGTCACAGTGTTTGTGCGGTTGCCGCCTGCACAAACGGCACCACAACCCATCCCGGTGCGCTGGTTTGCCGGCGCTCAGGAAATCAATTTATGTGGTCACGGCAGTCTGGCGGCGGCCGCTGTGGTGCTGGCGCAGCGGCCAGCCTGGCCTGAAGTCAAGCTCACCAGTCGCTTTGGCGACCTGAGAATCAGGCGCAGTACGCTGCAATTATCGGCGCTCGCCGCCGGTCAACTTTGTTATGCGATGTGTTTACCGGCCTGGCCTGCGCAAAAGCCAGCGGCACTGGCGAAGTTGACAGACAGACTGAATGTGCCGGCACAGGGCCTGGTCCTGACCGATTGCTTCGCGACCCGTGACCTGATTTTAGTGCTGGAAAGCGCCGCGCAGGTGCAGGCCTTTGTGCCGGATTTTACCGTTCTGCGGCAACTGCAGCCTTATCACGCTACTATTCTGACCGCGCCGCTGTTTGCGCCCGGCAATCAAACTGCAATCGGCTATGTGCTGCGTTATTTTGCCCCCAACATCGGTATTAACGAAGACCTCGCCACCGGTTCAGCGCAATGTTCGTTAGCGTCTTATTGGTTGCAACGTTTGGGCGCCACGCAACTGCAGGTGCAACAACTTTCTGCCGGTGGTGGTTATTTTGTGGTGACAGCGCAGTCTGCAGATCAAATCTGTGTACATGCAGCTATCGCCGGCGTCACAACAGATCTGTTCGACGGGTTTAATGACGGTGGCGACAAAACCTGCTGAAGCTCTCGCGGTCGTATTGTCACCACCAGACCAGTTCAAACTGATGCTGCATGGTGAGCCGCTGTACCCGCTCCGGTATTTCCGTGGCAGGTAACCAGTCAATCTGACTGATATCTGCACTCAGTGCATGTGCTTTCAGACTTTGCCTGAGCCTTTGTGCTGTGATGGCCGGGTCTTGGCTGGGCAGATAGGCCACCAGCAAATGCAAAGAGTTTTTGGTATGTAGCTGCGCTTCAGCCACTTTTTGCAGGATCTGGTGAGTGGGCAGACCTGCCTCGCAAACGATCAGTGCCGACATTACACTTGTCCTTTCCCGGAGTTAAAGCGCCAGCTGACGGTGGCATTGCAGCTGTGGTTGCAGGGCGGGGATCTGTTGCAGCCAGCGCCGGTAGACTGTATTGGCGGTCTGGTGCAAAGCGCTGACTTTGCTGTGCAGCTCGGCAAGAATGCAGTCCTCGCTCTGCACTGAGTTCAGATGCGCATACTTGCAGATATTGGCATGGTCTTGCCGGCACCAGTTCCGTACCGATTCTGCGGTGACTTCCAGATGCGACTGCAACGCCAGATGCGGGCCATAGGCAAAAGCTTTATTCAGACAATATTGACCAAACAACAGGCGCTTGGCCCCTTTTGGGATCTGGAAAGTTTCAAAATGCCAATGAAACATAAACAGGTCCTGCTGCTCACCCAGCCAGAATCGTGCTTCCGGATACAGGGTGCGCTGTACTTTGTCCCAGCCGATATGCGGCACCATGTTAGGTCTTACTTCCGCCCCCAGCACTTTTGCCAGCAACTGGCCGCCAAAACAATGACCGAGGATTGGCTTGTGGCGCACAATGGCATCGGCTAATAACTGTTCTTCGCGGCGGATCCAGCGCAGTGGCTGGTTGACGCTGGCATTCGAACCCAGCACCACAACGGCGGCGTAATCCTTGGCGCACACCGGCGCGTCATCGCCCTGATTAACGGCAAAAATCTGGTAAGGCAAACCGTGCTGGTCAAGAAAGGTCTGCAAATAAGCCGGTCCCTGGGTAGCATCATGCTGGCAAATCGCGATAGGTTGAAGTGGGCTGTACATATCGGGTTCCTGCTGGAAAACACCAGGGCATTGTAAAAGGGCAGGCTGTAAAAATGCTGCAAAGCGTCGGTGCCGGCCTATAAAGAGTCAGTAAAAATTGCAGGCAAAAAAAGCCCGGGACAGAGACCGGGCGAATTGACTCACAGGAAAACGACGGGTCTGGTGCCTGTGGTATCCACGCGGCACCAGTCAATGTTCGTGCTAAGCCTAGGCCAATCAGGGACGAACTGGTTTGCGGCAGATCAAGCCAACCGCGTTTTCGTGCCGGCAAGAAAAAGGGGACCGCAGTCCCCTTTGTATTCACAGCAAACTGTGTTGCTTAGTTCACCGGTGCTTTCAGACCACGGCGGATCAGCAGGCCATCTGTGGTTGGTTCTTTGCCGCGGAAGGCTTTGTAGGCTTCCATCGGATCTTTGGTGTTACCGACCGACAGGATGTTTTTACGGAAGTTAGCGCCGTTTTCCAGCTTCAGGCCACCTTGTTGCTGCACAAAAGCAAAGGCGTCCGCCGCCAGAATTTCTGACCACATATAAGCGTAATAACCGGCTGAGTAGCCGCCGCCCATTGAGTGGCTGAAATACGTCGACTTGTAGCGTGGTGGTACGACCGCTAAATCCACGCCGTGTTTTTTCAGCGCGTCGGCCTCAAATTTTTCCACGTCGTCAATTTTGGTGCCGGCCGGAATAGAGTGCCATTCCATATCGACTAAAGCCGCGGCCATATATTCCAGCGTGTCGAAACCCTGGTTGAAGCTGCGCGATTTCATGATTTTTGCCAGCAGTTCGGCTGGGATTGGCTCACCGGTTTTATAGTGTTTGGCGTAGTTGCCAATCACGTCCGGGTGCGCCGCCCAGTCTTCCTGGAAGGTCGACGGGAATTCAACGAAGTCACGCGACACTGAAGTACCGGCCAGCGTCGGGTATTTCACTTTGGAGAAAATACCGTGTAAGCCGTGGCCTAATTCGTGGAAAATGGTGGTGACGTTGTCATAGCTGACCAGCGTTGGTTCGCCGGCCGGGCCTTTTGGAATGTTCATCACGTTAACGACGACTGGCTTGTCGTTCAGCAATTCACTTTGTTCAACAAAAGAGCTCATCCAGGCGCCACCACGTTTACCTTCACGGGCGAAGTAGTCGGCGTAGAAAATCGCGATGCTGCTGCCGTCGGCGTCAAACACTTCGTACGCTTCTACATCCGGGTGGTAAACCGGCAGGTCTGGCCGTTTTTTGAAGCTGATACCAAACAGTTTGTTCATGGTGTAGAACACGCCGTCGTGTAACACACGGTTGAATTCGAAGTATGGTTTCACTTCGTTTTCGTCTAAATCGTATTTGGCTTTACGCACTTTCTCGGCGTAGAACTCCCAGTCCCATGGCTGCAGCTCGAAATTGCCACCGGTCTGTTTGATCATGTCCTGAATCGCCGCCGCTTCTTTTTTGGTGTTTTCCACCACAGTCGGCGCCATGCTGCCCAGCATGTCCATTACGGCTTTTGGATTTTTCGCCATGCTTTGATCCAGCGAGAAATGCGCGTGAGTGTCAAAGCCGAGTAACTTGGCGCGTTCAGCGCGGATTTGCGCTAAACGGGCAACCAGTGGCCGGTTGTCAGTTTCACCTTTAGTGCCGCGGTAAGCCGAGGCTTCCCAGATCTGCTGGCGCAGTTCGCGGTTTTCCAGCTGGGCTAACGCTGGTTGACGCGTGGTGTTGGTGATTTCGATGATGTACTTGCCGTCCTGACCTTTGGCCTTGGCGCCTTCAGCGGCTGCAGCGATTTCAGCGTCAGAGAAACCAGCCAGTTTGGCTTTGTCATCAACAAAAATCGCGATGTCTTTGGTGATTTGCAGCAGGTTCTGGCTGAACTTGGTAGTCAGCTTTGAGCTTTCTTCGTTCAGGGCGCGGATTTGGGTTTTCTGCGCGTCATCAAGCAAAGCACCGGCGCGGACAAAACGTTCATAAGTCACTTCAGTTAAACGCAGTGATTCCGGGTCCAGGTTCAGGCTGGCACGATTGTCGTACACTGCTTTGACGCGGGCAAACAGCGTTGGGTTCAGGTTGATGTTGTCGCTGTGCGCCGCCAGTTTTGGCGAAATCTCGGCCTGAATTTTCAGGATCTCAGCATTGCTGTTTGAGCCGGACAGGTTAAAGAAAATACCACTGGCGCGGCCGAGTAAATCACCGGTTTTTTCCATCGCGACTATAGTGTTTTCGAAAGTGGCAGGTTCTGCGTTATTGGCGATGGCTTCGATTTCTTTGGCGTGTTCTTCAATGCCCTGCAGCATGGCCGGCAGGAAATGCTCAGTTTTGATCTTATCGAATTCCGGCGCCTGATATTGCAGTGAGCTGCGTTTCAGTAACGGATTCTCTGCCGCCACTGCGGCTGGTTCGGCTTTTGCGGCGGCAGCGTCTGCCGGTGCAGCGGCTTTTTGCTCAGGCGCAGCCGGTTTGTTGTCGGTACAGGCACTTAAAGCCAATACAGTAGCGACTGTGGTCGCAACGAGAGTTTTTTTCATCGTGGAATCCTCTGGAACAGAAGTTTGACTATTGTTATCACTGGAATCAGCCGATCGAGTATGCCAAAGACTGTGACAATATCACGAATTTTTTGCAGCCAATCGCCGGCTTTGTGCGCCGAATGGGAAAGATGAAGATGATGGCAAGGCCTTATGCAGCGACAGGACGACGCGGGTTATGCCAGCTGTGGCGTGCGTTATTGCTGACACCGATGTTGCTGCAGGGCGCGGCAGGTGCCGAAGCTGCGGTGATGCATATTGGCACGCTGCTGCAAATCTCCGGGCAACATCCGCTGGTGGTGCGGGTCGGGCAGGCGTATCACAATCTGGGTTTGCAGATGCAGCTTGAGCCGATGCCGCTGGAGCGTTTACGGCTCGAAGCGGTGCGCGGGGAGCTGATTGACGGCAATCTGGCTGCCGCGGCAACACTGGCGCAGCAAATTCCGCAATTGCTGCAGATCCCGGTTCCCATTTATCAGCTGGAACTGACCGCCTATGTCAGCGACAGCCGTATCAGCCCGCGCCACTGGGCCGATCTGCGCGGCCTGCGGGTGGCTTGTATTGCCGGCATGTTATCGGTCGAAGACCGGTTAAAACGCCATCAGATACAGCAGCAAGTACCGGCACTGACGCTGGAACAGGCGCTGCTGTACGTGGCAAAAGGACGTGTTGATGTCGCGGTGCTACCCAAAGCCGAAGCCGATCATGTGCTGCGGCAGATGGCAGGAATAAAGGTACAGGCGGTACTGCCTGTACTGGAACAATTGCCGTTGTATCACTACATTCATCAGAAACATCAGGCGTTGGTTGGCCCGCTGACCGCGCAGTTTGAGCAGCTCATGGACCCGGTCGCCGGGATCGGTAATCAGCAATAAAGCGGAGTTTGTAATGTATCGAATGACCGAAGTAGAACTGACAGACCCGGCGTTGCTGGCGTTATTCAGCCGGCTGGCCAACGCATTGGGGCAAATTCAGGGTGAGGAACCGCAAAAACTCAGCTTTGACGAGCCCGGTTTGTTACTGGCTGTGGTGGCCTGGCACGATGGGCAGGCCGTTGGCTGCGGACTGCTGCGGCGCGAAGATGAGCGGCGTGCGGAAATTAAACGGATGTATTCCAGTGCGCCGGGCGTGGGGTCGGCTGTGTTACAGTATCTGGAACAAAAAGCCCGCAGTGGCGGTTTTCAGGCCGTGCTGGCCACCGCGCGCATCATCAACAGCAAAGCGCTGAATTTTTATCTGCAGAAGGGCTTTAAAAAGTGTCCCTCTTATGGCAAATATCGCTACAGCTCACAAACCATCAGTATGGAGAAAGCGCTGGGGTAACCCGCCTTGGTGCTGCGCTCCTGACTGCGACAGGACCTGATCGTTGAATTCTCTGTTTGCCTTGCCAAAAGCGTTGTGGCTGTGTGCCACAGCGCTGTTTATTGTTGCCGGCCTGTGTCTGGCGCTGGCACTTGGCAGCAGTCGTCAGGCGCCGGCAGAACTGCCGTTGCAGGTCTGGTTGTTACAGGATGCAGCGGTACAGACGCCCCAGCAGGCGCAGCAGATTGATCCGGCCCGCTGGCAGTTGTTGGCCCAGCCAGAGCGGTTGCTGGGCTATGGTCTTGGTACCTTGTGGTTCCGGCTGGTGCTGGAACCGCGCCCCGGTTATGCCATTGCGCTGGATGCGCCTTTTCTCGATGAAGTCGATTTTTATCTGTTAAGCCCGGACGGTCAGCTGGAACAACAGCTGCTGACCGGCGATCAGCGGCCTTTTGCCGGGCGCCCCATCCCGGTCAGCCCTTTTATGTTACCTGTGAACTGGCCTTCGGCGCAGTCGCAGCTGTTTGTGCGGTTGCACAATGTCGGGCTCAGTCATTTGCCGGTGCGTTATGTCGGGCAGGACGCGGCCGTACAGCAGGCAAACCGGCAACAGCTGTTGCACAGTTTTTTCCTCGGCATTCTGCTGTTTGCCGCCTTGCTGGCGACGCTGCTGGCAACCGTCACGCGGCAATACAGCCTGTATCTGTTCAGCAGTTTATTGATCTGTATCGCCGCCGTGCAGGCCGAACTGAATGGCTTGCCCTTTCAGTGGCTGTGGCCGCAGGCGCCACAGTGGAATCAGCTGACCGAGTGGGGGTTGCCACTGGCGGTGCTGAGCTGCAACGGTTTTGTCTGTGGTTATTTTGCTTTGCCGGCCGGGCCGCTGCGCCGGTTGTTTCACGGTCTGATGGCGCTGAGTGTACTGCTGCTCGGCGCGACGCTGATTAGCGCACTGTTGCAGTCTTATGCCTGGCAAAGTCAGCTGAAGCAGTGGGCTTTGTACCTGATGCAGCTTTGTGTACTGGCCACTGCGGGCACCGGCCTGTGGATGCTCAAACGCCAGACGCATAAAGCGGTGCTGTTTTTGCTGCCGATGTCGGCGTTAATGCTGAGCATAGTGCTGGCCGCCTTGCGTGTGACCGGGCTGATCCCGCAGGCTGCGTTGCCGCGTGCGGTGCCGGAGCTGGCCACGACGCTGGCGGCGGTGCTGATGACCAGCAGTCTGGTGCTCGGTATTTATCTGCAGAAAGTGCGGCAGGCGCACATGCAACAAGCCTTGCTGGAGCGTAATGAGCAGCTCAGCAAGCTGCAGCAACAGGAACTGAACCGCGCCAAAATAGCGCCGTTTTATGGCCTGGGGTCGCGGCTGGCACTGGCCGAACTGCTGAACTATGAATTGCAGCAGCACAGGGCCCGTTATCGTTTGTTGCTGCTGGAATTCCAGCAATACAGCCGGATTGAAGCGGCGTTGGGCCGGCGGCAAAGCGCTGAGGTGGTCAATGCTTATCTCGATTCGCTGGCGCTGTTATGTCAGCGCCACGGCGTGGCGGTGGTTAGTTTAGGTGCGCAGCGTCATCAGACAATATTTGCGCTGGCGGCAGACCGTTTTGCGTTGCTGGTTCAGCAAACGGATTTTGTGCCGGTACTGACCGGCATCCGCAAATTGTTACACCAGAAATTCACCGTGGATGGTTTTACGCCGGATCTGAAACCCCGTTATGCCTCGGTGAGCGTCAGCAGCGAATATGGCCAGGATGCCGAAGAGTTGCTGGCGCATGCGGCACTGGCGCTGACCTGCGTACAGAAAACCGCCGGTCATCTGAGTTACCAGCATCAGCTGGGCGCCGACAGCCGGCAGCGGCTGACCCTGTTGGCCGGTCTGGCGCATGCCGCCAGATCTGAACAGTTCAGCCTGGTCTTCCAGCCGATGATGTCGGTCAGCCATTCCAGGCCGCACGGCGCGGAGGCCTTTATCCGCTGGCAACATCCGCAACTGGGGCCGGTGTCGCCGGCGCTGTTTATTCCGCTGGCGGAAGAGGCCGGTCTGATGAGTACCATCAGCGCCTGGGTGTACAAAGAAGTGCGCCGGGTGCAAAACCTGTTGCTGGAGCAACAACTGCTGTTGCCGCTGTCGATGAATCTGTCGGCGCAGGATTTACAAAGCCCGGCGCTGATCAACAGTATGCTGATGCATGAACAGAAATACCCGCCGGCACACCGGCTGAAATTTGAACTGGCCGAAAGCGCGCTGCTGCCGGATGAGCCGGCGGTCCACAAATCGCTGCAGTTGCTGAAACAGGCCGGCACCACACTGGTGATGGATGATTTTGGCGCCGGCCAGTCAATGCTGACCCGGCTGGGCACTTTGCCGGTACGCGAACTGAAAATTGATATGGCGCTGCTCAGTATGCTGGATACCCATCGTGAACAGATCCTGGCCGGCGCGATTAAATTGGGCAAGGCGCTGGAGATGATTGTGATCTGTGAGGGCGTTGAGCAGCAGCGCCAGCTGGATTTTCTGACGCTGCACGGCATCGATGCAGTGCAGGGCTATCTGATCGCAAAACCATTGTCCTCAGCAGAACTGATCCGCTGGCTGGCGCAACAGCGCGCCATGCTGCAACCGCTGAGCGCCGGCGAAAACGCCTGAGACGGCGGCAGATCTCGCGGCGGGCCTTGAGAAGGTGGCGTTGCTGCCCCATTATATGCAGATCCCCGGCCCGCTTGACGGGCGCTTTGACTCTGCAGGTCCGTTATGAGCAATATCCTTTTAGATTTTACCGGCTTACCTCCTTTCAGCCAGATCACTGCGGATGCGGTGAAACCTGCCGTTGAGCAGGCGCTCGCCCACAGCCGCGCCGCCATTGAGCAAGCCGTCGCCACCACGCCGGTCAGCTGGCACAGCCTGATCACCGCCACTGAAGAAAGCGCAGATCATTTAAGCCGGCTCTGGTCGCCGGTATCGCATTTAAACTCCGTCTTGTCATCGCCGGAGCTGCGCGAGGCTTATGAAAGTTGCCTGCCGCTGCTGTCTGACTTCAGCACCTGGGTGGGCCAGCATGAAGGTTTATATCAGGCCTATCTGCAACTGTCGCAAAGTGCCGAATACGCCACATTAAGCGCGGCGCAGCAGAAAGTGATCCAAAACGCGCTGCGTGATTTTAAGTTGTCCGGTATTGGTCTGACCGATGATAAAAAGCAGCGTTACGGTGACATTCAAAGCCGCAGTTCAGAGCTGGCCTCGACTTTTTCCAATCATTGCCTGGACGCAACCCAGGCCTGGTTTAAGCAGGTCACCGACGTCGCCGCATTAACCGGGTTGCCGGAAGACGCGTTACTGGCAGCACAGGAAGCGGCACAGGCGCGTGAAGTCGAAGGGTATGTTTTTACGCTGGAATTCCCCAGTTATATCGCGGTGATGACCTACGCCGACAACGCTGCGCTGCGTGAGGAAATGTACAGCGCTTATTGCACCCGCGCGTCGGACCAAGGCCCGACGGCCGGTCAGTTTGACAACAGCCCGCTGATTGAAGAAACGCTGGCACTGCGGCATGAACTGGCGCAGTTGCTTGATTTTAATAACGCCGCTGAAGAGTCGCTCGCTACCAAAATGGCCGAAAGCCCACGCCAGGTGCTGGATTTCCTCGAAGATTTGGCCCGCCGGGCTAAACCACAGGCGCAGCAGGATTTGGCTGAGCTGAGTGCTTTTGCCAAAGCTGAATATGGCGTCGGTGAGCTCAATGCCTGGGATGTGACTTATTACGCCGAAAAACTGAAGATGGCGAAATATGCCATCAATGATGAACTGCTGCGGCCTTATTTCCCACAGCCCAAAGTACTGGCCGGTTTATTTGCGGTGCTGCACAAATTATTTGGCGTCACAGTGACAGAGCGTCCTGGCGTCGATGTCTGGCATCCGGATGTGCAGTTCTTTGATATTCATGATGAAACTGGCGCGCTGCGCGGTAGTTTTTATCTCGATTTGTACGCGCGGGCGAAAAAACGCGGCGGTGCCTGGATGGACGACTGTCAGGGCCGCCGTCATCGCGCGGATGGGTCATTGCAACACCCTATCGCTTATCTGACCTGTAACTTCAATAAACCGGTCGGCGGCAAACCGGCGTTGTTTACCCATGACGAAGTGGTGACGTTGTTCCACGAATTTGGTCACGGTCTGCATCATATGCTGACGCAGGTTGATGCCACCGCTGTTGCCGGCATCAATGGCGTGCCCTGGGATGCGGTGGAATTACCGAGTCAGTTCCTAGAAAACTGGTGCTGGTCGGCGGAAGCCTTAAGCATTATTTCCGGCCACTATGAAACTGCTGAGCCGCTGCCACAGGCGCTGTTGGACAAAATGCTGGCGGCGAAAAATTTCCAGAGCGCGATGTTTTTAGTCCGTCAGCTCGAATTTGCGCTGTTTGATTTCCGCCTGCATGCCGAATATGACCCGGCACAAGGTGGCCGCGTGCAGCAGCTGCTGGACGACGTGCGCAGCCAGGTGTCGGTGATTGTGCCGCCACGCTTTAACCGCTTCCAGCACAGTTTCAGTCACATTTTTGCCGGTGGTTATGGCGCCGGTTATTACAGCTATCTGTGGGCCGAAGTGTTGTCCGCCGATGCGTTCAGCCGCTTTGAAGAAGAAGGCATTTTTAACGCTGCTACCGGCCGTGATTTCCTGCATTGTATTCTGGAACGCGGCGGCAGTGCCGAGCCGATGGAATTGTTTAAAGCCTTCCGTGGCCGCGAACCTTCTAACGCGGCGTTATTGCGGCAGATGGGCATCGCCGCATGAAGCGGCTACGCTGGCCGGCCGCCTGGTGGTGTAGTGTTGTGCTGACTGGCTTAGCCGGCTGTCAGCCGGCGACAACGCCGTCGGCGGTAAAACCCACGGCTGGTGTGATACCAGCACAGGAGTCTGTGATGAAACAACAGCCTGAAGGCGCTGCAGACCGTCCAGCGGCCTTAGGGTCAGCCGACCCGGCCGTGCTGCTGGCCGAAATTAAAGCATTGGTTGGTACTGCGGCGGCGACAACAGTGGCGCAGTGCAAGAAAGTGGGGCTGGGGCATAAACCTTGTGGCGGGCCCTCGTCATACCTGATTTATTCCACCGAGGGACTGGATGAAGCGAGGCTGCTGGAAAAAGTGTCGCTGTACAACCAGCTGGATCAGGCACAACAACAGCGGCTGGGGCTGGTGTCCGATTGTGCGGTTGTACCTGAACCCGCTGTCGCGCTGGTCGGCGGTGTTTGTGTGGCCAATGGCAACGGCGACGCCTATTAACAGCTGGCGCTGGCAGCAGAACTGAGGATCACGATGGCAGAAAAATTCAGCAGTATTTATCAGCGCGCCGCCGAACGCAAAGGCGGCACTGCGGCGCTGGACGCATTATTAGGGCAACCACTGAGTCCGGCGCAATTAATGCGTTACAGCAATGCCGACTGGCTCAGTGCCTTTAGCAAAAAAGTGTTTCAGAGTGGTTTTGTCTGGCGGGTGGTGGAGCAAAAATGGCCGGGGTTTCGCGAGGTGTTTTTTGACTTTGCGCCGGAGAAAATCCTGCTGTTGTCCGACGAAATGCTGGCAGATAAAGCCGCAGATCCGCGCATTATCCGCAACGCCGGCAAAGTGCTGAGTATTCAGGCCAATGCGCTGATGATCCACGAACTGGAGCAGGAACACGGCTCTTTTGTCGAGTTGGTCGCGCAGTGGCCGGGCGAACGTATCATTGAGTTATGGGCATTGCTGAAAAAACGCGGCGCGAGGCTTGGTGGCAACACCGGCGCCTATAGCCTGCGGGCGATGGGCAAAGATACCTTTTTACTCAGTCAGGATGTGGAAGCATATCTGCGCGCTTATCAGGTGATTGACGGCGGCCTGACGAGCCAGGGCAGTCTGAAAAAAATTCAGGCGCAGTTTAACGACTGGCAGCAACAATCCGGCCGGCCTTTGCAGCAAATCAGCCAGATTGTGTCATTCAGTGTCGGTGACAACAGGGTGGGTTTTGCCGCCGCAGCGGAGTCGGGGCATTGATGCAACCAGGCGCTTTGTTATACCGCACCGGCTTAAGTGGTGAGCTGCAGGACGAGTTAATGGCGTTACTGGCGCCTTTTGCGCTGGCCGAAACAGCCAGCCCCGCCGGCTGGTATCTGACGTTGCAAGACGGCGCTTTGGTGCTGCGCCATGCTGATTTACCGAAACAAGGCGACATTCTGGTCGATTTTGCCAGCGGCGCCGCAACCCACCGGCGTAAGTTTGGTGGCGGGAAAGCCGAGGGCATCGCCAAAGCGGTCGGACTGAATAAAAAGCCGGGCCTGCAGGTGATTGACGCCACGGCAGGCCTTGGCCGCGACGCTTTTGTGCTGGCCAGTTTAGGCGCAAAGGTGACGCTGGTGGAACGCAATCCGGTGGTGGCGGCCTTGCTGGCCGACGGTTTGCGCCGGGCTGCGCTGGATCCGCTCACCGCCGGCTGGTTGCCGGCACAGATGCAGCTGGTGCATGTACCGGCGCTGACTGCGCTGCAAAGCCTGACGCCACCTGATGTGGTGTTTCTCGACCCGATGTTCCCGCCACGGGAAAAATCGGCGCTGGTGAAAAAAGAAATGCGCGCCTTTCACGATGTGGTGGGCGCCGATGACGACGCCGATGCGCTGCTGGCGCCGGCGCTGGCGCTGGCCAGACACCGGGTAGTGGTAAAACGGCCCGGTTATGCCGGTTTTCTGGCCGGACAAGCACCAACGATGAGTATCGAAGGCAAAAACAACAGATTTGATGTCTATGTCAACGCCGGCTTCTGAGCCGGGTTTGGGAGTGGGAATGAGTGAGAATCGTATCGCGGTCGGACAGGCATTGCCGGCGGCCAGTTTTCAGCGCCTGACCGAGAATGGCGTGGTAACCTTAACCACAGCCCAGTTGTTTGCCGGCGAGCGTGTGGTGTTATTTGCCCTGCCGGGTGCCTTTACGCCAACCTGCAGTGCGGCGCATCTGCCCGGTTTTGTCGCGCTGGCCGCTGAGTTTTTCCAGGCCGGAGTGGACCGTATTCTGTGCACCGCCGTCAATGATGCTTATGTGTTAGATGCCTGGGGCAAACAACAACAGGCCGGTGATGTGCAGTTTATCGCCGACGGCGCCGGTAAATTTGCCAGTGCCATCGGTATGGCCACCGACAGTGGTGATTTTGGCGGGATCCGTTCCTTACGTTACGCGATGCTGGTAGACGACGGGGTGGTGCAAATACTGAATCTGGATCTGCCGAAAACCTTTGAAGTCAGTAAAGCTGAAGTGCTGTTGGCGCAGATCCGTCAGCAGGCCGACTGAGCGCCACAGCCCTGATTTGTGCGGCGGCAGGTCGCCGCACACCGGTGCTGTCCGTGCGCTGGCTGTGCCTTGGACACCTCACCAGGGTGCCGGCCAGCAGTCATAGGTTATTCGTCGCAGGCGACCGGGCAAAGCAACGCCGGACGTTGTCCAGATAAGCCTTTTAGCTATACTGAAGCTCTGACACTTTCGCCGGGAACCCATTGTGCCGTTGTTGCCCTCCGTTCCAACCTTATCCTGGTTTCACCAACATCGCCTGTTGACCCTGTCCGGCGTCTGGGCTTTGCATTTATTTCTCAGCTGGCTTGGCCTGCAGGTGCCATTTTTTAATTCCCATATCAGCCTGATCTGGCCGGCAACCGGCTTTGCCATTGCGGTGATTTGGCGGCTGGGTTACAGCTACGGGATTGCCATCGGCGCCAGTGTGATCACGTTAACCCTGTTACAGGGACTACCGCTGGCCAGTTGTATTGCGCTGGGGCTTGGCAACGCACTGGGCCCGATGCTGGCGGTACGGTTGTTTGCGCTGCAGTCACTGCGCTATCAGCTGGACAATGCCCGGGATTTGATCTGGTTTTTGCTGTTGTCGATCGGGGTGGGCACGCTGATCACGTCACTCAACGGCGCCAGCCAGTTGTGGATCAGCGGGCTGGTGCCGGATGCGCTGTGGGGCTCCACCATGCTGGCCTGGTGGTTTGGTGACAGTTTTGGTGTGCTGGTGTTTGGCATTCCGTTGTTGTGTTTCCAGCGCCGGCAGTGGCAGTTGCTGTCCGGCTGGCGGTTTTGGGCTGTGCTGGGGTTGTCGGGTCTCAGCAGCCTGCTGGTATTCTGGGTGCCCGGTGCGCATTTGTGGTCGCCAACCCTGTTGTTTGTGCCGTTGCTGGTGTTGTTATGGACCGTATTGCGGCAAGGATTATGGGCGTCATCGGTGAATGTGGCGCTGATCACCAGTCTGGCGGTGATCGGGACTATTCAGGGCCGCGGCATTTTTGTCAACAGCGAGCCGTTGCAGTCTTTGTTCAGTATCAGCAGTTATATTCTGGTGATCAGTTTATTCAGCTACCTGCTGGCGTTTTTGCATCAGTCCGGGGTGCAGACCCGTGACCATATCAACAGTGCTTTGCAAGGCTCTGGTCTTGGCATCTGGCAGCTTGACCTGCTGCAGCAGCAGATCCGGTTTTTCGGGCAGGCCGAAGCGATGTTAGGTTACCAGCCGGGCGAGCTGGGTTCGCAGTTTAACCACTGGAGCAGTTTAGTCCACCCGGAAGATGCCGCCGCGACCCGCCTGGCGCTGACACAGCATCTGAAAGGACGGACGCCGTTGTACCAGAGTGAATTCCGTCTGCAGCATAAACTTGGCCATTGGGTCTGGGTGCTGAGTCAGGGCCGGGTGGTGGAGCGGGACGCGCAGGGCCGGGCCACCCGGCTGGTCGGCAGCAATGCGGACATCAGCGCACTGAAGCAGGCCGATCTGGCGGTCAGTCAGCTGAAAGACTTTTACGCGACCATCCTCAGTAAGGTGGTGACGGGTGTCTGGGTGGGTGACGCGGCGCACCGGCTGATTTACGTCAATCAGGGTCTGGTCCGGCTGATGTCGATGGCGGAGTCTGACCTGCTGCACAAGAATATTCTGAATGATTTCCCGGAGCAGACACTGCAACACTTCCGGCCTTTTTATTACCGCGCTGTGCATGGTCTGACGCCGGTGCGTTTTGAAGGTCTGCCGCTGCAGACACCGGGTGGCCGCCATTTGTTTCTCAGCGGCTGGCTGGTACCACTGCTTAAAGACAGCCAGTTTGACGGCATGATTGGTACTGTCGATGACATGACCCAACAACGCCAGTATGAACAACAGATCCTGCAACTGGCGTTTGTGGACCAGCTGACCGGCCTGCCGAACCGCGCTGCGCTGCAGGACAAAGCCCGCGACATGCTGGCCGCAGCGT
Organism: uncultured Chromatiaceae bacterium; assembly: GCA_937978655.1. GTDB lineage: Bacteria > Pseudomonadota > Gammaproteobacteria > Enterobacterales > Alteromonadaceae > Pararheinheimera. The sequence goes on along the minus strand of CALJUX010000052.1, from coordinate 1,762 downwards.
TACAGCAACAACAGCAGCTGGCGGTCTATCACATCGATTTGGACCATTTCCAGCATATCAATGACAGCATGGGGCACGACACCGGCGATACGCTGCTGCAAATGGTGGCCGAGCGGCTGAAAATGCTGACGATCTCCGGCGATTTGTTAAGCCGGCCCGGCGGCGATGAGTTTATTCTGATCCGCGCCTGCCGTACCGAACACGACGTGCTGCAGACCGCGCATCAGTTGATTTTGCTGATGGCAGAGGCCTTTGCCGTTGAAGAGCGTATGTTGCAGGTCAGCCCCAGTATTGGCATCGCGCTGTTCCCGCAGCATGGCCTCAGTTTTGCTGAATTACAGCGGATGGCCGACGTGGCGCTGTATGCCGCCAAAGCAGCCGGCCGCAACAGATACAGCCTGTACAATCCGCAAATGTCGGAATTGTTGCATGAACGGTTACAACTGGAACACGGCATGCGCAGTGGTTTGTACGCCGGTCAGTTCAGCCTGCATTATCAGCCGGTACAGGCGTTGGCCGATGAGCAGATTGTCAGTGTGGAAGCGCTGTTGCGCTGGCATCATCCGCAGCTGGGGAATATTAGTCCGGTGCGTTTTATTCCGCTGGCGGAACATTCCGGTTTTATCACGGAACTTGGCGAGTGGGTGCTGCAACAGGCGCTGAAGCAGCTGGCACGCTGGCGCGCGCAAGGGCTGCAGCTGCGGGTGGCGGTGAACATTTCTACCGTCCAGCTGCGCCATCCGGACTTTCTGCGCCAGTTACAACAGGCGCTGACCGAACACGGCGTACCGGGTTCGCAGCTGGAGCTGGAGCTGACCGAATCGGTACTGGCCGATCAGGTGGCGCAAAGCCGGCAGTTGCTGGCGCAGATCCGGGCGCTGGGTGTCACGCTGGCGCTGGACGACTTTGGCACCGGCTACTCCAGCCTGGCGTACTTAAAAAGTTTTCCGCTGGATAAGCTGAAAATAGACCGTTCATTTGTGCGGGATTTGCTGACCGATCCGGACGACCGCGCCATCGTGCATTCGGTGGTCGTGCTGGGTCACAGTCTGGGCTTACGGGTGGTGGCCGAAGGGGTGGAAGACGCCGGCCAGTTACACCAGCTGCGCCAGCTGGATGTGGACGACGTGCAAGGTTATCTGCTGAGCAAACCTTTGCCGGCTGAGGAGCTGGAAAACTGGCTGCGCCGGGTACACAGCCTCGGCCTGCCACATACCCAGACCGACCCACAATAACTGTCGGCGGCGGGGCCGCAAAGCGCCGGCTCTTACTTCGGCGCTGCTACGCTGGGTATAGTTATGTAAAGCTGCTGCGGCGCCGGGCACCCTTTTCGTTAAACTAAGTCATAGCAGGCAGTTTTCTGCGAATTTGGGTGAAGAAGTGGCGCAATTACTGTTAATCGATGACGACAAAGAACTGACCACGATGCTGGCCACTTACCTGCAGCGTGAAGGTTTTCAACTCAATGTTGCCAACGATGGCCTGACAGGCCTGCAACTGGCGTTGGCGCAACAATACGACTTACTGGTTCTGGACGTGATGATGCCGCAGCTGGACGGTATTTCGCTGCTTAAACGGCTGCGTCAGGTCAGTGACAAACCAGTGCTGATGCTGACCGCGCGCGGCGATGATATCGACCGGGTGGTTGGTCTTGAACTGGGCGCCGACGATTATGTGCCCAAACCTTGTCTGCCACGCGAACTGGTGGCCCGATCGGAAGAGCACACGTCTGAACTCCAGTCAAGAATCACCATCTCGTATG